>JAQGPC010000201.1 GCA_028293285.1 Pedosphaera sp. | reverse complement strand
TGCCCGATCCCAAGACGGCCTTTATTGACCCGTTCTGTGCGGTGCCCACCCTGAGCCTGACCTGCACCATTGCCGAAACCGGTACCAAGGAAGCTTATACCCGTGACCCGCGCGGCATCGCCCAACGGGGTGAGAAGTATCTCATTTCCACCAAGATTGCCGACACGGCGGTATTTGGTCCGGAAGCTGAATTCTTCATCTTCGACAACGTGCAGTATGATCATAAAAGCAACGGCACGTTCTACAGTGTGGATAGCGAAGAAGGCATCTGGAACAGCGGTCGGGAAGAAATGCCTAATTTAGGTTACAAGGTGCGCTACAAGGAAGGTTACTTCCCCGTAGCACCCACCGATACCCAGCAGGACCTCCGCACCGAAATGTGTCTGGTGATGGAATCTCTTGGGATTGTGGTCGAACGCCAGCATCATGAAGTGGCCACCGCCGGTCAGGCCGAAATCGACTTCCGTTTTGATACGCTCGTCAAGACCGCCGACACGATGATGCTTTACAAGTACATCATCAAGAATGTCGCCCGCAAACACGGCAAAACGGTCACCTTCATGCCCAAGCCCCTCTTCGGTGACAATGGTTCCGGCATGCACACCCACCAGAGCTTGTGGAACAAGGGCAAGCCCCTGTTCTTCGGTAAAGAGTATGCCGGTCTGTCCCAGATGGCCCTCTACTACATTGGTGGCATCTTGAAGCATGCCAAGGCGCTCTGTGCCATCTGTAATCCCACCACCAACAGCTACAAGCGCCTGGTGCCGGGCTACGAAGCGCCGGTGAATTTGGCTTATAGCAAGAGTAATCGTTCCGCTGCCATTCGTATTCCGTCGTTCAGCGAGAATCCAAAGGCGAAGCGCATCGAGTATCGCCCACCGGATCCGGCAGCCAATCCTTATCTCGCCTACACCGCGTTGCTCATGGCGGGCTTGGATGGTGTTATCAACAAGATCGATCCCGGTGAACCGTTGGACAAGAACATCTATGAGCTGCCGCCGGAAGAACTGGCCAAGGTGCCCAATGTGCCGAGCAGCTTGGGTGAAGCTCTGGACCATCTCGAGAAGGACCATGAGTTCCTGCTCAAGGGGGATGTATTTACGAAGGACTTCCTGGAAATGTGGGTCAGCCACAAGCGCAAGGAGCATGACGCCCTGCGCCTGCGCCCCCATCCCTATGAATTCTTCCTCTACTATGATGTGTAGAGAGTGAAATTGATTAAGAGGGCACCTCGCTCGCGGGGTGCCCTTTTTCGCCGATGGAAATTAGAAAAGCCCTGATTTTATTAGGTTGGACGCAGGTTGTGAATAACTCGTGAATAAGAGTTAATATGTTGTCCTCGTAAGGGCAGCAGGGTTGGAATAGAAAGATGCACCACAGAGGCAATTCAGAGTGCTGAATTGAAGTCTGTCGGAAAGCAAACCGGGATTTTGTTCGGGATTTTATCTGTAAAACGTTGAATTTAAAAGGTTTGGGTAGTTATTTGGATTTTAAATAAGCAATGACTAAATGGTCAATAATTAAATTTGCTGGTTCGCATGTTGTTAACGGTAGGAATTGGCGATGAGAGAGGGTGTTACAGACGTGTTACAAAGTCAGGTGAATAAAACGCCCGAAAATGGGGCAAATGGGATAAAAAGCATGCAAGCTCCAGTAGAAAAAATTTGGTCCGATGCGCAAGATCAACTGCGCTCAATGTTGAGTGGGGACACATTTAGTCTGTGGTTTGCGCCGTTGCGTCCGAGTGCGATGGAGGGTGAATGCATTGTGCTGGAAGTGGCCAATGATTTTTGCGAAGTCTGGCTCAAGGACAATTACATGGGTTTGTTGCAGGAAGTGCTGGCCAAAACTTCAGGCCGACCTTTGCAGGTTAAATTCCAGGTGGCAACGGGACACGCGCCGGCCATGCCCGCCGTCGCAAATGTATCTGAAAAGATAAAAGTCGCGGAAGCCGCCATCGAACGCAATTCAGGAGATCTCCTGTTTAATCCCAAGAATACTTTCGAAACGTTTGTTGTGGGGAGTAATAATAACTTTGCCCATGCAGCCGCACAGGCAGTGGCGCAGGCACCAGGCAAATCCTACAATCCGTTATTTCTTTATGGCGGCGTGGGATTGGGCAAGACGCATTTGCTTCATGCCATTGGGCATTATGTGCTGGGACATAAAAAGAATGCGCGTGTCTCCTACGTTTCCTCAGAAAAGTTTACGAACGAATACATTGACGCGATCCAGAACAATCAAATCGCGAAATTCCGCAAGAAATATCGTCAGGCGGATGTGTTGCTGATTGATGATATACAATTTTTGGCGGGCAAGGAGCGTATCCAGGAGGAATTTTTCCATACCTTCAACGCCTTGCACGAAGCGCATAAACAAATTGTGTTAACGTGCGACCGGCCCGCGAGCGAAATCCAGAACCTTGAGCATCGGTTGGTTTCACGTTTTGAATGGGGTTTGGTTACCGATTTGCAGCCACCTGATGTGGAAACCCGCATGGCGATTTTGCGGAAGAAGGCGGCGACCATGGGTGTGAACCTGCCGGAAGAGATTCTTAATTTTCTGGCCAACCGGATTCGGGCGAACATCCGCCGGTTGGAAGGCGCGTTGATTCGAGTGGCTTCCTACGCCTCACTGACGGGCAAAGTCTTGACGATTGAAGTGGTCGAAGGTTTGTTGCGCGAAGTGCTCCATGAGGAGGGGCGCCATTCAATCAATATTGAATCGATCCAGAAAAAGGTGGCGGAACATTTTGATATTCGCCTCGCGGATATGACCAGCAAGCGTCGTCCGGAGAACATCGCCTTTCCACGGCAGATCGCGATGTTCCTAGCGCGACAATTGACCGAAAGCTCGCTGAATACCATCGGCGAAGCGTTTGGTGGCCGCGATCATGGAACTGTTTTGCACGCGTGCCGGTTAGTGAAAGACCGCATGGAAGTGGATTCGAATGTGCGGCAGGTGGTCAGTTACCTAGAAAAGCAGTTGGTCCGTTGACAAACACTAATCTGCCATCAGATTAGTGCCCGAGCGTGCAAGGGCAATCAACATCTTCCGGCAGCAGCACGCCGTTGATTCAAGTCAACGGTCTTACCAAGGCTTTCCGCACATACAAGAAGGAACCGGGATTCCGCGGCGCCATCAAGGGGCTTTTCCGTCGCAAGTATGAGCTGACGTATGCGGTCAAGGATGTGAATTTCAATGTTGAGGCGGGCGAACTCGTTGGCTTTCTCGGTCCCAACGGCGCGGGAAAAACCACCACATTAAAGATGCTGGCTGGGCTGCTTTATCCTACGAGTGGTTCGGCAAAAGTACTGGGATATGTGCCGTGGCAAAGAGAGGATGGTTACCGGCGACAGTTTGCATTGCTCTTGGGACAGAAGAACCAACTATGGTGGGATTTGCCAGCACGTGAGTCACTGGAGTTGAATGCGAAGATTTATGGCATCTCGCGAGAGTCATTAGAAAAGACCGTGGATGAGATGACTTCGCTCCTGGCAGTGAAAGACAAACTCAATGTGATGGTAAGGGAGTTGTCGCTGGGCGAGCGGATGAAGATGGAACTCATCGCTTCACTTTTGCATAAGCCAAAGGTGTTGTTCCTGGATGAGCCCACGATTGGGCTGGATGTGATTTCGCAGAAGACGGTGCGGGAATTTTTGCGGGAGTATAACGCGAAGCAAAAAACTACGATTCTTTTGACGAGCCATTACATGGCAGACATCCAGGAATTATGCCGGCGTGTCATTATTATTGACCATGGAACGATTTTCTTCGATGGACTTCTGAGCGAGGTGATTGACCGGTTTGCGGATTTCAAGATTATCACCATTCAATGCACTGGCGTGGAGGGTTGCCCGGCGGAGAATCTAGAAAAGTACGGTGAGGTCGTGGAAAAAACGCTAACCACGATCAAGTTAAAAGTGAAGCGGGATCGGGTAATCGCAGTCTGTAAAGCGTTGTTGGATGAGTTGCCAGTAAGTGACATCGATATCCAAGAAGTGCCCATTGAAGATGTGATCCGGCAGATTTTTGCCCGCTAAAGTTCACCAAATTTCTGAGTGTCTTGATTTAGGACGGAGTCTTGCCGGGGAACTCATCGTTCCAAGATTGGTTCAAATTCTTAATAATCCAATGCCCTTATAAACATAGAGATATCAGCGTTTTTTCAAAGCACCGTCATCCTCGGAAACTTAAGGAGGATGGCTGCGGCTCTTTTGGGAATGGCCCACGTCCTGCTTTCCATGCTTAGCGAGTTTAAGCCAATGACAACGGAGCAGATAAAAACGAAGAGGCTGGCAGCCCTGAAGCTTTCAAAAGGAGCCGCCGGGTTCGTTTTTCTCGTGGGTTGTCTGGCCTTGGCCGGATGGGCGTTTGATATTCAGGCTCTCATTCGTGTGCTGCCGGGATTATCGCCGATTAATCCCATGACGGCATGCAGTTTTGTTTTGTGTGGAATTTCGCTTTGGTGTTTACAGAGTCACGCCAAGTCCGTGCAGTGGGCAGGCTATGTGGGACGAGCGACCGCGCTGCTGGTAGTATTGGTCGGCTTTTTGAAGCTGGGAGAATGTCTTTTTGCCTGGGGAATTCATATTGATCAACTGTTCTTCCAAAGCAAGGTCGCTGAGGAAATGACTCGTGGGCTGGGCCTCATGTCTCCCAACACTGCGCTAAACTTTTTCTTTTGCGGTCTTGGCCTCATGCTGTTGGATAAAAAAACCGGCCAGAATCGGTGGGCATCCCAAACATTGGTCATGATTCCTCTGTTGCTCGCATGGATTGGGTTAATTGGTTATCTCTACAATCCCAAAATTATTTCCGGGCCCCGGGTTTATCCACCGATGGCACTGCATACAGCACTTGCTTTTATTGGGCTCACGTTCGGAATTCTGCTCGCACGCCCGGAACGGGGTGTTGTTGCCATCCTAACGGGTGACGGTGCGGGTGGGATTATTGCGCGCCGATTGCTTCCTATTGCTGTTTTAGTCCCTTCTCTATTGGGAGGTTTCCGCATCATGAATCAAAGGGTGAGTTTATTTGGATCGGATCTTGGCGTTTCATTGATGGTGATGATTTGTATCGTCATCTCGACCGGAATTATTTATGGGGTGGCCGCTTCGTTGAATCGCACCGGCTCGGAGCACAAGCGGATGGAGACAGGGTTGCGTGATTCGGAGAAAAGATTTCGATCTATCTGGCAAAATTCGGGCGATGGCATGCGGCTTACCGATGGTGAAGGAATAATTATCGAGGTGAATCCCGCCTTTTGCCGGCTCGTAGGCATGAGCTCAGAGGATCTGGTGGGAAGGCCAATGTCGGTATTGTATTATCAAGGTGATAATCCGGAGCAACATTTACAAAAGTACCGCGACCGATTCAAGAATGGGCAGATCGAAGCCACTCTGGAGCAGCGTATCCGATTCCGCTCCGGCAAGCTGCTGGATTTGGCGTGCACTAATTCGTTTATCGAATTGGAAGAAGGCAAACCACTGTTGTTGGTAGTGTTTCGTGATATCAGTGAACGTAAACGCGCGGAAACGGCGTCGCGCGAAAGTGAGGAACGGTTTCGCGCCTTGTCAGCGTCGTCTCCGATGGGAGTTTATCAAACCGATATCCAAGGACGTTGCCTTTATACCAATGCCCAATGGTTGCGGATCACGGATCAAAGTTTTGAGGAATCGCTGGGCGATGGCTGGATGCAGGCGCTTCACCCGGAAGACCATGAAAAAGTAGTGAGTGAATGGAACGATTGCATCCAACAGAAGCGACAGTTTATAAGTGAATTTCGGCTCCAGACATCGAAGGGAGTTGTGCGTTGGGTGAGGTCTCGCGCAGCAACTATTATTGCCCATGGAGAAATTGTCGGTTACGTGGGCACAACGGAGGATATCACTGAACGCAAGCAGGCGGAGGAGCAAATGAAACGCTTTGCCGCGGATCTGGAAAAGGGCAATGGAGAATTGAAGGAAGCGCTGGCGAACGTGCGGACATTGCGGGGCTTGCTGCCAATCTGTTCCGGCTGCAAGAAAATCCGTGATGACACTGGTTATTGGAACCAGATCGAGTTTTTTATTCGTGATCACTCGGACGCGAAATTCAGTCATGGAATGTGTCCAGAATGCAGCCGTCAGTATTTCCCGGATTTCGTGAAGGAAGGGGAATTTGGTTAGTTGAAGTGCCTTGTCAGGGAATTCTCTAAAGGTAATTACTTATCCGATGTAGCCGGAGACTCGACTGGAATCGTTGTAGTCTCAGGAATAGGCGCAGAGAAGTGGCGACCCAAGCTCGCCAGAACAGCAGTGGAACCAATCGCATAAATTATAGCGGTGGAAAGAATCGTGGCGCGGATACCAATCCAATCGGCAACGCTGGTAATAATGATGGCAGCGATAGGAAACAAACCAAAGAGACATATTCCAGCCACGGCAGAAACGCGTCCACGAATATAATCGGGCGCGCGTTCCTGCACGATGGTGTTGGCGAGGCCGATGCAAGTGGAGGCGCCAATTGAAAGCAGGACCATGGAGATGGCAGCGAGAATAAAATGGTGTGCGGTGGCCATGCCCGTCATCGCGAGCGTAACAGCCATGATGCCCAAGGCAAGGCGAGTGCGGCGGCCAGTGCGTTGCACGTTGAGCAAACTGATCGAACCAGTTAATGAGCCGATACTGGAGATGGACATGAGCAAGCCAAATTGATCCGAGCCCACATGCAACTCATGCCGTGCATAGAGGGGCATCATGACTATGAGCACGGGGGCAACAAAGAACGTTGCGATGCAACCGAGGAGGAGCATGGCCCATGTTGGCTTGTCGGAACGAACATGTTTAAAACCTTCCTTCATGCTGCCAGAGCGCTTCTGCTTTTCTTCCTCGGTGTGAGGCAATCTTTTGGGGATGCTGAGAAGAGCAATGATTAACGCCATGAAGCTGAACGCATTAATAAAGAATGCAGAAGCAGCACCCCAATAACCGATAAGAAAACCGCCAACTGAAGGGCCAATAAGGCGGGTAGCGTGAAAGATGGAACGATCAATGGCAACGGCAGTAGCGATGTCCTGCTTGTCCACCAATTCAGGAACCATGGCGGAAGCGGCGGGCATTTCAAATGAATTGGAGATGCCGAGAACCACGGCAAGGATCATGATATGCCAGATTTGAATCTGTCCCTTCGCCACCAGATAGCCAGCGGTTATGGCTAGAACGATTTGAATGACTTGCGTCACGAGAAGAATTCTCCGTTTGTCATACCGGTCGGCAAATTTTCCGCCCACCATGGTAAGCAGGAGCATGGGGATGCCGGAGGCCAGATTGACCATGCCCAGCATCATGGCTTTCTCGGTAAGCGAGGTGATGACCCAGGTTTGGGCCATGGCTTGCATCCAGGTGCCGGTCATGGAAATGGCTTCGCCGGTCATGTAACGGCTGAACGCACCGCGGCGTAACAGCGTCATGGCTTTCCCGAACGTTGGCTTTGGCTCTTCACTCATATTTAGGCCGGACAAAGATGCGCACAAAGGAGCACAGAAAACGGCGGAATGACAATGGAATTCTCTGAGGCAAAATTAAGATTTGGTGGTTAACTCCAGATGAGAGGGCAAGGCTGGTGATTGGGCGACAGAATAGATTCCATCGCTGTCAGACGTGAAGCTATGTCTGACAAGAAAGTTTTGCATTGGCTGGTTTCGCGAGCCCACGACAAAAGGAGCGAGCATACGCAGAGGTTCGGATACTTGTGCCGTTTGAAAAATTCCGTGGAGAAAGGCATCTTCGACACCCCGCCCAAGGACACGGCAACTTAATAAGAAAGTATCCAAGACTACTGAGTTATCGGAGGCTTGCGAGAGGATGCAAGTGCCCACAAGTCCATAATCACCAAAGCGGTCTTTGGCGGATATAACCCAGATTGAGTAACTGGATGCGAGTTCGCGGATTTCTTGTTCGGTGCGGCGTTTGAGGGAAAGATTGAATTGGTTGGTCTTCTGGGTTAGTTGCGCCACGCGTGACAAATCTGATTCGTGTGCGCGGCGCACCTCCACTTTTAATTCAAGCGAGCGCAAGTAAGCCTGGAGGTCGCCTGACCTGGATTGAACTTTTTTTCTTTCCAGTTCTTGCTGGATGTATTCGCTTCTGGCTTCGTCTTCGGAAGTAAGTTTCGGTGAGTCAAATAACCAGAGTTTGGAAAGTGTGTTGCAATAAAGTGCGGGATCAGTTGTAAGCGGCACCACAGTTACTTCAGGGCAATTGGTTTCGACTTCAAGACGTTCAACGGGATTATCGTCAAACAAGACGAAGGAATCCAATCCAAGATTTAATTCGGTAGCGAGTTCGCGGAGGTTTTTGGATTTAGCTTCCCAATTAATCCGGGCGGCGGCGACATCCTTTTTGCGCAGAACCATGCCCG
Organism: Pedosphaera sp.; assembly: GCA_028293285.1. GTDB lineage: Bacteria > Verrucomicrobiota > Verrucomicrobiia > Limisphaerales > Pedosphaeraceae > Pedosphaera. The sequence continues at coordinate 4,633 of JAQGPC010000201.1, read as the reverse complement.
GATGATTTTCCACAACATTCAAAACATCCGCTGCCGTATTCTTGCTGAGCAACACCAGCAAAACACCGCGCTCTTTCAAGGCGAGAAGTTGTGACTGAAATTGTTTGAAATTGTGACCGGACGCCGTCTCGCCCAGATGAATGCCATCCATACCATCTTCGCCGATAACTCCTCCCCAAAGCGTCCCGTCACAATCGAGGGCAATGACTTTCTTCGGAGGGACACGCAATTTGCGGACGGCTCGCGTGATGTTGATGCCGAGTTTTTGGAAGACGGCGGCGGAATAAGGGACGCTGGCAACAAGTTCCATTTGTTCATCACGCGACGCTATGGTGCCCAGTTCTTCCACGATCCCGGCGAAGGGAAGTATTTCGATACCGTCAATGGATGCCAACTGTTCCCGCCACTCATTGCGGAGTTGCTGGATATCACGTGGGTTGCCGTTGAAACGCGCGGAGACGATGGGGGGCAGGTCGCTGACGAGCAAGGGAGCGGTAGCAACGCTGGCATAATGCCGGATAGCCTGTAGCAATTGTTCGCCTGCAAGTTTGCCTTGAGGATCGCTGGCAGTCGCAATGTCTTCGGGACGGAGGATAACGACGTTCAACCCCTGAGAATTTGTAAAAAAAAGGCTCTCAGGCGACAGGAGGGATTGCTGTACCTGATTAAAACCGCAGAACTCCACCTGCGCGGAAATGCCAAACGCGGCGCTCCAGAGTTTTAATGTGGAAGCCAAAGGCTCGGCAGTAAAGCTGGAAGCGATGATGACACGAACGGTACTTTCGTGAGCGGGAGATTTTGAGGTGGGCTCCTGCTTTCTGCGTGCGAGCGCGGTGGTAATCAGGGCAGGATCATAAAGCAGAAAGAGTTCAGGATTTTCCGGCAATAAGAATTTAAATTGCGTGTTTTGACTATCAGCCTTTTTCGTCAGGAACTGTTCAATGTGAGCAACCGAATCCAAGGCGAACAACGTTTCAGGAGAAACGGCTACGCCAAATCGATCATGTAATGCGGCGGCAATGGCCATCTTCCCAATTGAATCCCACTCGCTGTAATCTTTGCTCGTGCTGCTGGGCGTAACTTTTTCGGGGGGCAATGAAAGCGCTTCGGCAATCAGTCCGGTAAGCTCTTTCGTTGCAGTTCCGGCTTTGATGCCGGTTGTTTCGGGAGCGTTAGAAATGGAAGCTGCGCTTTCGCGCTTGCGGCGGAACACAGCCGGGATGCCGCCCCAAACTTCGCCGGAGGGAATACGGGTAAAAGGCATTACATGTGCGCGCGGCTCGATGAGGGAACCATCACCAATTTTCACACCCATTTCGATTTGTGCCGCCCCACCAACGGTGACGTTGCGTCCCAATTCAATGAGAGCGCTTTGAAACACAAGCGAACCACTGGCACTGCGCGTGACGCTATGAGCGATAAGACGCGACTCTTCGCCAAGAACGACTCCGGGACCAAGAACGGTAAGATCTGGATCGGTTATCTTGCCAATCATGATGGCGCGGTCACCGATAAATACTTTGGTCGAATAAGAGCGGGGGAAAAGCCAGGCATATACCGGGATTTGCATAAAATGCCAAATACCGGGCAGGTGGCCGATTAACAGCGCTCGCCGGTAAACGAGAATGAGCCCGATAGCTGAACTGCTGTATAGGCTGTCCTTGCCAGTTTCAAGTCGGCGCGGCTTCTGCCAGAAACATCCGAGGATAGCCATTTCGAAAGCATATAAACTTAGAACCAACAATAGCCAGGCGGCATAGAGAATTGGCGAGATCGCGATCCAGAAGAAGATGGAATGATTTTGCCAGCCCAACACTTTTACCAGAAGCGCCACTCCGCACGCGGCAATAAGAGGTTCAACCAACGTGAAAGCTGTGAGGATAACACCAAGCAGGCAGATAAAAAGTGGTTGAATGATTTTTCTAATGCCGTCGATCACTTGTTTATGATGCCAGAGCAGTTCGCTGAATTTCGAGAGTAAAGATATGGGAATTACCCTCAATAAATTTTTTTGCCGGATTGATACTTGGCGTCGCATATCCCAAGCGAATGGGTGCAGGTTCTTGAGCATTGATAGTTTACGGGACGTTAGAAGTGAAATTTAAACTCAAAACGGCATGCATGTTTGTCCACGTAGGTCTTCACCTCCTTTGTTTTTATGGGTTACGGTTTCACCATGTAAGAAGGTAATCAGACTCAGAAGTGTGTGATGACGGAAAATACAATTTTATTAGCAGAAGACTCGGAAGATGATGAAATTCTGCTAAAGCTTGTTTTACGCAAGGCCGGCTTGGTAAATCCGGTGCACGTTGTGCGCGATGGTGAGGAAGTCATTGCCCATTTGAAGAATGCAGGCTCAGCATCTGACGGAGAGTTCCGTAACCTGCCGAAAATTTTGTTTCTGGATTTGAGAATGCCCAAGATAGGTGGATTAGATGTGCTGAGATGGATGAAGAGTCAACCGCATTTGAAGGGATTGCTAGTGGTGGTGTTGAGCCATTATGGAGAGGTGGGGCATGTGCAAAAAGCCTATGATTTGGGGGCGCATTCTTTTTTAAGTAAACCGTTTTTACTGCAAGATTTGAATAATCTGATGAAGCACTTTAAGGGTTATTGGATTTGTGAGGGTCCCGTGCTACATGATATGCCCAAGTACCAAATAGTGAGCGCTGCCATCAGCAACTAAATTATATTCCGTCGGTTGCATTGCTATTTAGGAGTGTAAATAAAGTGACCGATGACCAGTCCCAGCAGCACGACTCCGTCGATGACCGCCACAAGGAACCCACGCTGCAAAGTTTTCTTCGCCGCAATCGATCCAATCACTATTGGAATAATGGTCCAACCAACCGAGGCGCAACCAAACAACATACCCACGGCGCGTCCATGTACTTCCGGTGGAAAATGGCTCAAGAGAATGGCCATGAGCGTCGGAAAGAAAGGGCCGTAGAGCAACCCGGCAATCAGGATCAGCGCGACGGTAATAGAACGTTTCTTCGAATAAACTATTCCCAATAGGATCGCGATGCAGAGCGCGGCAAGGATGACGTGCGTTACTTTGGCGACATGAACGGTTTGGGCGATGGTCGTATTGGCTGCGCCGGAATGAATAAAAGCAGTAAAGAGCCGCGCGCCCATGAAACAAAGCCAGAACCCTGAAAGCGTCCAAGCTGCAATGCGACGGGAACGTTCCGGAGCTTCACCCGTTGGTGCAAGGCTGTTCACAAAAGTTGTTGCCCACGCGGCAGTGCAGGATTCAATCGGCACCCAAAACATGAGCGTCAGGCCGCAAAGCCACATGACAGGATCATGCACGATTGTGTCGAATCCGACGGGCTTGGCTGCTGCACTTGCCTGCATAACTACCTTGATAGAATAAAATGCGGGAACAGCAACGAGTGCACCGAGCAGGGAAATGGCGGGCGAGAAACCAAATCGGCGAATCAAAAGCACAGCCAGCGTCGGAGTTAAAAATGCGCCCAACCCGAAAAAGAAATCGAGCAGATTGGTGGCCATGAAAACATTGTCGTAAGCCATGTACATGAGAACGTTGGCCACATTGATCATGGCGGCCCAACCGGCGGAGAGCAGCAGCACGGCAACCACAGCCCAGGAATATTTGCGCGTGCGCGCCAGCATGAAAAGCGAGGCAGCGACCAGCAGGGAACCGGATAACCAGACGCCTTTGCGACCCAATGCATCAGCGAGAAAGCCGCACAGCAGAATGATCGGGCCGACCATGAAGCCGAAGGAAGAGACGAGGCCGCCGACCTTGGCTTCATCCATCTTGAGCCGTTCAGCGAGTGGAAGTTTGATGGCGCCAAGAACGGCGTAGCACATGCCAGTGACAGGCAGGCACGAAACCATGAAGCCTTGTAAGGGGGTCATATTGGGAGAATAAGGAGACGCGGGAATGAAGCCAGCGGAAAATGGAATCGAATGGCAACGCGCATTGGCAGTTGTGAAGCACAAACCAAAATGAGCAGAATGAGCGTGGCGCGATTATTTGTGCAGGTAAAACTTTGCCCCGTTTGCGCGTCGCCAAAGAATGATGGAATATATATCATTAGAGTAAGGTTGCGGTATGTCTAAACTTAAACATTCGTAAACTCATGAGCTCATCATCCAAGCCGTCGCCCGAGGCAGATCGACCCCGCCAAAATTTACAGGCGTTGCGCGAGAGTGTCCTCGCCCTGCATAAAACGCTCATTGATTCCGAGCGCATGGCGTATGAGCAAACCTTTGGCAAACTCGAGTCGCAGAATAAATTTTTGCAATTACTCATCAGCGATCCCTGGTTTGCGTGGCTGCACCCGTTATCGGAATTGGTGGTGGTCATGGATGAAGCATTGGAAGGTGAAGAGCCGGTGAGCATGGATCGCGTGAAACAATTTGCCGAACAGACCCGGACTTTGTTGCGCGCCTCGGAAGAGGGGCAGGGTTTCGAGCGTAGTTATTATGAAGCCTTGCAACGCGAGCCGGACGTGGTGCTGGCACATGCGGATGTGACGAAATGTTTTAATATGAAGTGAGGGCATGGAGCAGAGTTAAAAGGGTTGCATTAATTAATCTTGGGAGCATCAGAACAAAACTTTCGTCTAACCCAATATGAAAATATTTTTTGCGCTGGTGC
>JAQGPC010000151.1 GCA_028293285.1 Pedosphaera sp. | reverse complement strand
ACGCTCTTGGATAGGAACCCCGCCGTAATTGAAATTATCCGACAGCTTGAGGTGGGCAGTAAAAGCTCCAGGATCGCGGCATATATTTGTTTGTGCTCCTTGATGCCTGATAAGGAAGTCGCGTTTCCCCCCTTGAATCGTCTTGTGAATGGTTCCGATCCGGACTTGGCAGCCATGGCCGCCGCAATAATAAAACAACTCTATCCTGAAGATGCCGAAAAGGCAGGTATCAATCAAAGGTTTCCAGAATCCATGTTTAGCGAATCAGATCGTCCTTCCACCAACGCGCCGGTCGCCAAATAGATAAACGCCTGCGCATTATTCGAGGCTGATTGAGCATCACCTTCCCTGTAATAAGTAACTGCCAGAGCGGCATCCAGTTTTAACGTGCGTTTCAGTGTGCTGGAGCGCAAAGCAACACGGCAACCTCAACGAACCCGATGTGCAAGTTTCTGACGCAAACCATTGCAGTCCAATATGGGTGATTTTGCCGACATGTGATGGCACTTTTTTTGTTCCGGCAAATTTCGCTCAGACAAGGGCTTGCGACAACCTGAGAAACTTGCACATCGGGTTCAACGAGGTTGTGACACAAAGCCCAAGGTTGCGGCTTTGCGCTACCTTGGGTAAACCATTGGTGTGGGAAACGGTTTCCGTGGTGACGGCTCCGCAGGCGAGCGTCAACAGCATGGTGAGCGCGAAGAAGTATTGGTTCCGCGTCGCCGCCGTCGGTGCCGCCGGTCCCAGCCCGTGGACAGACCCGGTGTTGAAGGTGGTGACGTGAATTGGAGTGAGCGGGTATGTGGGTGAGTGTGTGAGTGGGATGGAAGCGCGATACATTGCTCAGAGTGGTCTGGACATTCAGCCCGTGGACGGAGCCGGTGTTGAAGGTGGTGACGTGAGGGGGCAGGCGTTTATTTCATGCGTCTCAATTTTATGTTTGTGAACTCACTCTTTGAGACGCGTCTGTAATAAGCAGCGGCTTCGAGTAACTGCTCGGAAGAACCAGCCTTGGGAAATCCTTCAACAAACGCTTTGAGGGTTCTTGTTTTCTCGCCGCCTCCCTCCAACACCAGATTCATTGACTGGTTGTGCAGCGTAAAAGGGTACTTGTGGACTCCATCAAAGCTTCCCGATGTAGTTTCCTGCCACCCCTCCAGTTTGAGACGCTCGCTGATATACTTGAATTGATTGGCTATCTTCAACGCTGGCTCATGAGGCAGATGATAAAAGTTTGTTCCCGTCCATTTCCACATCAATGGCCATTCCTGAGGAGGCTGAGTGCCGCGTATGAAATATACGCCACCTTCGAATATGAATCCTTGCCCTCCGTGTCCGAAATCTGGCAAATAGAATTTTTCCGACCGTTCTCCGTCAAAATGGAAAACATATAAGTCCTCGTGCAGCTTATCCGGCATGATTCCCATCATGTTGGCCCAACTCTGAAGGATCAATTTGAGGAATGAACCCGTTTGGGCGGAGCTTTCCGCTCCGATGAAGATAAAAGCCTCCTTATCGCTCCAAAGAATTTGTGGATTATCGAGATTCTCGATGACGTAATATCGATTCGCCAGGGCAAAGTAGTAAATCAACAGGCAACCCAGACAGCCAAACAGGATTGTCCGAGGTTTCATACTGAGTTTGCCAATGCGTATTGTTTGCAGCCTCATCAACCAGCATTCTAAGAGCAAGTTCGTCAGCGTCCAGCAGAAAGCAGATTCCAAAACGGGAAGCGGAGTGGGTCGGCTGTATTGGTAATACCGGCTTTTGACTTTACTTTGCGGGGCGCGGCGGAAACTATTAGATAGTGCAAACTAAGAATGCCATGAAAGGAGCATTGCTGGTGCTGGGCGGGCTGCTGTGGTTCTTGTTCGCGGTGGGGTTCGGGTGGTTTCTATTGCAATATGTCCATCAAGGGGCTGGTCTACAATTCGCGGGCGTGGGGATTTCGTCGGGTGGCATTCTCATCGGGTTAGTGCATGTGGTTGGTTTGTCGATGGCGGTGCTGCTGTGTTTGGTGATTGGCTTGGGGTTGTGCGTGCATGGGCTCGTGCCGCGTTCGGAACGGAAGGAAACCAGGGAGAATTGGCTCGATGGCTATGAATGAAAAAGTGGTTCGGTATGCTTTAACGCACAAGGATGTGTTCGCGTTCAATCTGCGGGCGTTGGTGCGGAATCGCATCGTGCTGATCATGACGGTGCTGATGATGGCGGCCGTCATGTTCACCACTTTTGTCTCGATGCCGAAGGAATATTCCCCGGCGGTGCGGATGGTAATTGCTTTGGTGGTGGGTTGGGCGGCTGTAATAGCGGTGTCCGTCGTGCAGCTATTGACGCTGGTGTTGACGATCTGGACGAAGAAGTTCAAGGGACTGCTGGGCGAGCATGAGTTGACGTTGTCGGATGCGGGGATGTTGACGCGGTCGGCGGATGGGGAAACGTTGCGGAAGTGGTCGGGCCTGATGAAGGTGGCGAGCACGGGGAATTATCTTTATCTCTACGTGAATGAAACGATGGCGCAAATTGTGCCGAAGCGTTACTTCGCGTCGCCCGCCGAGGCACAGAGCTTCGAGCAGATGATTCGGGAGCGGATGAAGATGCAGTGAGTGGGTGTGTGGGAAAGTGAGTTGTGTCTGATTTTCAACGAGTACGTCGGCAATCTGTACGGTGGGGTTTAGCGGACGCTTTTGAGGATAAGCCTTTCGACCGCGATGCCAGTAACGCGTAACTTACCAGACCGAAACCGGCCCAGAACAGGAGTGCGAGGCGAAGGGCCAATCCGTAGGTCATGCCGAGCAAGGTGTCGTAGCCGATGGCTTTGAGCGCCAGGATTCGGCTTCCTTCCAACGAACCAAGATTCATGGGAACGGCAAAGGTCAGCAGGTCGAACCACATGCCAAGGAACCAGGTGCCCGCTGCCACCGCCAACAAAGTATTCTGGTGCAGCAAATGGAAGAAGAGCCACGTTTGGAAGATGCCGACTGAGAAGCCAAGCAGGTGCCAGCAGATTGCGAAGACGAGGGCCAGACGTTGTTTCCGGTAATAGACTTTGAGCGCTTCATCCACCTCGGTGATTTTCCCGGCGGCTTGTTGCAGGACGCGACCGCCGATGTTGCGCGTTGCCAACCAGCGAACCAGCACGCCAAGTTTTCCATAATTTTGAAGCAATAGGAACGCCAGTATTCCTGCGCCCACTAATGCGCTGCTGAATAGCATGGCCATCCAGAGAGGTCGCGGCAGTTGAATCCGCCATACAATGACCAGCGACCCCAAAGCGACAAAGAGCAGATGGCTGAACGCAAAGCAGAGTTTCTCGATGAGCACGCCGCTGACCGCTTCCGGCCCCTCGTGATGGGAGGCGAGCAAGGCGGCTTTGGTCACTTCCCCGCCAAGCATGGCGGTTGGGGTAACGTAGTTGATGGCGTAACCAGCCATTCGAATGCGAAAGAGAAGAGTCAAGGGCAGCGACCGGAGCGGGCCGTTAAGGCAATGACGCCATCCGACTGTGTGAATCAGTTCGGCCACGCCTTCGCACAGAATCAAAGGGATCAACCCCCACCCCAGCGAGGCGAGTTCATGCCAGATTTCTCTGACGCCAATTTTTCGCACCAACCAGGTCAGGAACGCCACGCCTAAGAGCAGCAGGACGGCGTGGAGTTTCTTCATGGTTTTAGCTTAGCGGGACAGTTGGCAGGGAATTCCGAACCGGAAACAATAGCGATTAAACCGGCGTGCTTCCGCGGACACATCCAAGCCCAAATCGGCCAGCGTGCGAGCGGTGCGATGCCCTTGATGCCGCGAGCGGTTGGAAATTAATTGGCCCATGCGCTCGGTGGTGGTTGGCGTCAGTGGTGTGTCGATCTGCTGGTAAATTCGGCGGATGACAGCCAATGGATCGAAAACCAGTTCGGTGTACTTTACATCGATGAACCGATGGGCGAGTTCGGGATGGAGATCACGAAACCGAATTAAACGTTCCATGGCATCTGAAAGCACACGAGCCTCCCGGATAGGCATGTCGGTGCATTTATCAGGCCGGGCGTAAAGACCGCGCAATACCGTGGTCAATTGGGTGGAGGATTTCAGCACCTCAAGAGGATTACGATGCGTCTGAATAATAATTGCGTCGGGGAAGACGTGGAATAATTCCTCCATACCGTATGAATGATCAGGGGACTTCAGCACCCATCGCTTCGTGGGACAACGTGATTGCAAATGTTGCAGAAAACGTTTTTGCCAGGCATACACGGGGTCGAGACCCGATGAGCGCAGGAATGTCTCATAGGCGGGAATGCGGCAAGTTGAGACGAATTCTTCTGACGAGAGCGTATAACTGTGAATCGCCACACATTCATGCGGCGTGTGAGCACGCATCGGATACACTGAATCCACTTTCGGAGCGATTCGCCGGAACCACCACAAGCAGGCCGCGGTTTTCCGAATGCGCGCATCATCAGGGCGTTGCCCAGCTTCCGGTGCGGGAATGGGAAACATCACTTCCCATACGCGGGGAGCGCGATTATTAGTATCTTCGGCGAGCAATTCATGAAAGAAAGTGGAACCGCTCCGGGGCATGCCGGTGATAAATATGGGCCGTTCAATGGGCAAGGCATCAAGCGTTTCCAGTTGCTTACTCCACGCTTCAGTCAGTCGCAGGCGAGTTTCCAGAATGTTCCGCAAGTGAGTCCGCATCAGGAAACGACCGAGCGGGTGCAGGTCCCCTTGACGTTCCAGGCTGTTCACAAGAACTGACAGGGCTGGGTCAATTGGCGGGTCGCCAAAATCTTCCAGGCCGGTTCGACGCCGCGCATCGGCACACAACGTTTTGCCCTCTAAAGGCCACAGTCGTTGGCTTACTGCATCGCCAAAGGTGTGCCAACCTTCTCGCACAATTCTTCCGCCTGCTCCTTTGATTCCAAACATGAAATTCCTCCAAGTGACCCAAGAACCTAGGCTCTTCCAAAGCAGGCGTCACGTGGTTGTTCACCCCAGCAACTTCTTGGGAGCGTAGTAAATGGCGGCCTTGTCAGAAATGATTCCCCTTGTTCCAAGTTGAAGTCGTGTTAAATTTCCCGCCCTTGTGGATATAAAAAGTGAAATAGCCAAGCGGCGGACGTTCGCCATCATCTCTCATCCAGATGCGGGCAAGACGACGTTGACGGAAAAGCTGTTGCTGTACGGCGGCGCGGTGCAACTCGCCGGGTCGGTGACGGCGCGGAAGAACCAGCGCGCTTCGACATCGGACTGGATGGAACTGGAACGCAAGCGCGGCATCTCCATCAGCTCGACCGTGCTCCAATTCGATTACGATGGCTATCGCATTAATTTGCTTGATACGCCAGGTCACAAGGATTTTTCCGAAGATACGTATCGTGTGCTGACGGCAGTGGATGCGGTGGTGATGGTGATTGATGCGGGTAAAGGTATTGAAACGCAGACGCGGAAGTTATTTGAGGTTTGTCGCCAGCGTGGAGTGCCTATCTTTACGTTCATGAACAAGTGCGACCGGCCGACGTTGGAACCGCTGGCATTGCTGGATGAGTTGGAGCGGGTGCTGGGCATCGGCGCGTTTCCGGTGAATTGGCCGATTGGCAACGGAGCGGATTTCAAGGGAGTGTTTGATCGTCACTCGCACGAGGTGCATTTGTTCGAGCGTGTAGTAGGGGGACAATTTCGCGCGCCGGTTTCGATTGGCAATCTTTCCGATCCGGTGATTCGCGATCGCGTGGATGAACAAACTTACCTGAAGGTCACGGAAGAACTGGGCATGTTGGAAATGGCGGGAGAATCATTTGACGAAGCAGAAGTATTGGCCGGCAAAACGACGCCGGTATTTTTTGGCAGCGCGGCGAACAACTTCGGTGTGAAATTGATGCTGGATGGATTTCTGAAACATTCATCCGCGCCGAAACCCCACCATGTTCCCAGTGGAGTCATCGCGCCGGAAGATCCGATATTCTCCGGTTTCATTTTCAAGATTCAGGCGAACATGGACCCACGGCATCGCGATCGCATTGCGTTTCTGCGCGTCTGTTCGGGGAAGTTCGAGCGCGACATGACGGTAATTCATTCGCGTACGGGCAAGAAAGTGCGCCTGTCGAGTTCGCACAAGCTTTTCGCGAACGAACGGGAAACGGTGGATGAAGCGTTTCCCGGAGACATCATCGGATTGGTGGGCCATTCGGATTTTGGCATTGGTGATACTCTGACGACAGATGCGAAGATTGTGTATCGCGAGATTCCCCGGTTCACGCCGGAGAGCTTTTCCTTTTTGCACAACCCCAATACGGCGAAGTATAAACAATTTCGTCAGGGTTTGGATCAATTGTTGCAAGAGGGTGTGATTCAGATTTTGCATTTGAAGGATTCAGCAGCGAAGGTTCCCCTGCTCGCGGCGGTCGGGCCATTGCAATTCGAAGTGGCGCAATACCGGTTGGAAAGTGAATACGGCGCGACCTCGCGGCTTGAACTGGCACCATGGACGGTGGTGCGCTGGCTGCCTCCGGAAATGAAGGAAGAGGAATTGGATGCATTGCAATTGCCGACGGGTTCCAAACTCGCGTATGACAGTGATCAGAAACCGGTGATTTTATTCTCCAATGATTGGTCGGCAAATTATTTTGCACAGACCAATTCGAAGGTGCCATTATCCAATCTTCCGCACGGCAGTTTGCTGGCAGCTTGAGGACTACTTTCGTGAAGTCTCAGCGGATAATGACAAAGCGGTGTCTATAATTGAGGCAGACTTTAGGCTTTTAGGCTGTTTTTATCCCCAGCTTCGGTCTTCGCACACTTCCTGCTTACTCCCCTGTCTATGAATGAAAGCTCGAGGGGTTCTTTGGGTTCAGGCACTCGTATTCGGCTTTGGATTCTCGCATCGGCTGCGATTGCAATTACAACGGCAGTCTTCACCTTGCTAACTTCGATGGAAGAGCGGGCGCGGGTGCCGGCGGCTTCCACGCCTCCTGCTCCCCGGAAACATCACCCCTCCAGCAACCGGGGAGTTGCCCTCGCGGCAAACGAGAAACCCTCGGAAGCCACGACGACACCACTCTCAGGGAAGCTTTCGGCCTTCCAGCAGTCCACGGACTGGGCTGACAGGTATCAAAAAAGCGACCCACCATCCGCCACACTTTAATCGACGATGGCGTTCGTCTGGCGCGAGAATGCCGAAGTACTTTGAAGTCACTCATTCAAACTGATCCCGAGACTGCGCTATCGCTGGCGGTCTCCAAACAAACGCATGGCTAAAAGGCTAAGAGCCTATCCGAATAACCCCAAGTGGTTTTTGTCCCCGGTGGCGGGGAAGAGTCCAGTCTGATAAACTGGTGGATGAAGGAGAATAAGAAGCTTGGATTTATCGTACCCGATGACCTTTGGG
>JAQGPC010000147.1 GCA_028293285.1 Pedosphaera sp. | reverse complement strand
GTCTGGATTGTGCAACACTGCATTAGTGATTTCTGTCGGCACGTTGGTGACGAGAGACACTGCGGGTTGGGGAGCTAAACAGCCGGTAATCCCAGCGAGCATCACGAGCAATAAGACAAACTTCATTTTATAAATACTCTACAAAGTTTCCCGCGCGCGGCTAAGCAAAATCAACGCGTGACAGAAGCGCCACATTTCACTGAAATTACCTCGTAACCAATATTGTTTATGAAATTGCTTTTCCAGCTTACTGCCTTCCTTTTTCTGACAGCCGAGGTGAATGCCGCACCAACCAATCAGTTCATCATCAGCTTCTGGTGCGCTCCGCCTGTCGGTGGCAACTATGACGCGCAATATGCCGAAGTCGCTGAATGTAATTTCAATTACGTTCTCTCGCCGTGCAGTTCCGTTTCTCTCGCCGAAAACAAAGCCATTCTCGACGCCTGCCAAAAACACGGATTGAAATTCATTCCCATGGATGGCCGCCGTGACACCTATCCCGCAAACAATCCGGCCTTTACCTCCAATCTAGATTCCATTCTGGCCGATTATTCCAAACACCCGGCTTATGGTGGTCTCTATTTGTATGATGAGCCTAAAATCGGCCAACTCGAAACACTCGCCGCGCAGAACCAGTATCTGTTGAAAAAAGACCCGGCGCATCTCCCCTTCATCAATCTGCTGCCGATCTATGTGGACGTGGCGTATTCAGGCACGAACTACGAAGCGTATATCGACATTTTCTGCAAAACCGTAAAACCGCGCCTGCTTTGTTACGACCATTATGCGTTGTTCGAAGGCGTGGAGCGCGAAAGCTATTTTGAAAATATGGAAGTCATCCGGCGCGCCGGTCTTAAACACGATGTACCGATGGGTTTCATTTTTCAAACCACGCCGCATGGCACCTATCGTGATCCCTCGGAAACTGATTTGCGCTGGCAAGTCAACACCGCCCTGGCTTGCGGCTGTAAAGCGCTTTTCTATTTCACCTATTTTACCATCACCGATCCTGAAGCCAATTTTCACAATGGTATCATCGATCCCAAAGGCAATCGCACCCCGCATTTCGACATGGCCAAACGCATCAATGCCGAACTCAAAGCCATAGGGCCTGCCCTTATGCCATTGACTTCCACGGCAGTTTATCACACGGGAAAGCTTCCCGCCGGTGGCATAAAATTACTGAAACTAAATCCCTGATGCTCTTATGAAAACCACCATGATAAACCGGTGTGAATTTTTTCGGCGTGTCGAAGGCGTTCTCGTTTGTTCTGTCGCAGGTGGCTGGTTCCTGCCGGGACGAAAGGAACACTGTTGACGCGCCCATTTCTTGTTCCCGGCAACAATTGACCATCAACGCACAGGCACCTGATGGACTGACTGCCGGCTTTTGAATCAGAACGGCAAACCGCTGCGCGATTTTGCAAAGACCGAGCCAATCACCGGCGACGTTCTGGCTGCAGAAGTAAAGTGGTCTAAGCCATTATGCTCTTTGCAAAACAAGCCGGTGCGATTGGAATTCAAACTGCAAAAAGGCGCATTGTTCGGATTCGAATTCCACGCCTAAGCGAGGTTGCCGTTTAGCTTTGTTGAATTATGCCGAAGATCATTTTCTTTTTATCTTGTTTTTAAACACGGCAAGTTTTTCTCTTCTTGGTGCAGAGTCAGCAATTGCGGACATCCGCGATTTCCGGCTTACCGGTGTTTACGGCAAAGTCGTAAAAGAAATTTTGGTCTGACCCATGTCAGTGATTTGGCGCGGGCAAAAGATCAATCCCGGAATGGTCCGCTCGCACGCGCAATCGAATGCAATGGATGGCGTTACTCTTGGCATCTGCCGTGCTGTGCCCGCCGGTGGAAAGATAACTGATAAAAAGAGAGCCATCCGGCAGTTCCATGGCTTTCCCATAACCGTACGAGTTATCCACGAGAAAACCGTGGTCCTTCGCCGGTGCAATCCACGTTTGACCGCCATCCGTGCTGAAGATAACGCGCAACCCGCCATAACCGGGCGCATAGGAACCGTGCAGACAAACCAGCGTTCCATCGCGCAGCACGTAAAGACTCGGCGCGTATAATCTCATGCCGAATGTCACCGGAACCGTCCACGTTTTCCCATGGTCCCGCGACCACCAAATATCCCCCTCGGGCCGCGCCATCATCACGAGCCGTCCATCTGGCAATTCTGCCACGGTCACTTCCACAAGATCATGGTCGGTTTTTACAGTCGAAAGCCACTCCCAGGTTCGTCCGCGATTCTTGGAGCGCAACAATCCTGCCTGATCAGGCGGCCCGCTCTTAGGTCGTCCATCCATGGGAATAACCACCGATCCATCTTTCAGTTTTACCATCGGTCCGTCGGTCTCATCGGAAACAAAAGGAGTTTTGAGAACTTGCGGTTTCTTCTCCCAGGTTCGTCCGCCATCGAACGAACGGATAATATTCACCCGCGTAGCCAGTTCAGGATGTTTGGCAAAGTCCCCATTCTCTGCCTCGCCCGGGTACGTGAAGAAACAGCACAAAACAGTTCCGTCACGCAATTGCACAAACGCCGGATGCCGATCATCTGCTGGAGTATCAATCAACGTCTCCGGCTTGCTCCACGTTTTTCCTTCATCGACGGAGCGCGTGATCATCGCTCGTCCACCAGTGGGTGCGACAATATCAGCTGGCAGTCCCATTCTGCGATATTCATCAAGTGATTTGGCCGGGTAGCGCAATGGAGTCGGCGCAGAGGCATGCCAATAACCAGCATTGAAACCAACCAGCCATACACCGTTCTTCAGACGGATGGGCGATTCCCAACCAACAAACCCACCGTAACCGGGAAATGCATCAGGCTGATTAACGCCCGGTCCTACAATGATTCCACGACAATCATCCGGTTTCGTTTTTGATTCGCCATTTTCCACCACCTTGACCTGTGGCGGCGATGTCTTTTGCTCAACAGGAACTGCGGACGGCTTTGCGGCACATGTCAGTCCAATACAAAGCAACACGGCCGCCAGCCAGGATTCTCTACTCCAATTTATTTTTAACATATATTACGCACGCAGAATTGGTTCAGTTCAGACAAAGGATAAGATGGAAGGAACGTATAACCAATTAGTTTTCTCCGCGTTCATTCTTACCGTTGCAAATGGCTTGGTTGGTACCTTGCGACTAACCTTGAATATTCCGGTCGCCCTTTCCGAGCCCAAAATAGCGCCTTTCTTCATTGCCCCCTATTAATTGCAAAACTCCAGCGTATGTTTGTACAATGGAGTAGTAATCTTATGTAAGTGCGGCATTACCCAGCTTCACTTGCCTAATCCGGGAAGCCTGTTCTGCGATGCAGCAAACGTGCTTACATGCAATCAAAGCAAAGGAATTATGAAAATGGACAAAGATGATTTGACCGCACTGGCAGCCGCCAAACGACCTCGTCTTCTAAAAAAGAGTCGCAAACCGGCGTCGCGTCCCCATGTCGAGCAAAAGAAAACCCTGATGAAGGCTGCCGCCATTGATCGATTCGGCCCACCCTCCGTACTCAAGCTCCATACAGTTCCGGTGCCTGAACCAGGACCGGGTGAAGTGCTCATCGCACTTCATGCGGCAGGCGTCGGCGTGTGGGACGCAGACATACGCGGTGGTTGGTGGCCGGAAGGACGTCCCAAATTTCCGCTGATACTTGGGACCGATGGCGCTGGGACAATCGCGGCCATGGGATCGCGCGTACGCCGTTTCCGCAAGAACGATCGAGTGTGGGCCTATGAGTTCATAAATCCCAAGGGTGGCTTCTATGCGGAGTATGTGGCCGTGAACTCAGAACATGTTGGACGCGTTCCGCCGCGGCTTGATCTGCTGCAGGCCGGTGCCGCGGCAGTCACCGGATTGACGGCGCTACAGGGAGTTGCCGACCACTTGCGCGTGCGACCGGGTGAAACCGTATTGATCTATGGCGCGTCGGGTGCGGTTGGAACGCTCGCAATCCAGTTCGCCAAATCCCGTGGTGCGCGTGTCCTGGGAACCGCCACTGGCCGCGATGCCGCCACTCTCGTTCGGCGGCTCGGCGCTGCTGGCGTGATTGATGCCCGTAGCAAACGCGGCATCGAAGAACTCCAGGCGCTCGCACCCAATGGCCTCGACGCCGTTCTGGCATTTGCCGGTGGCGACGGACTCGAGCGATGCCTCGACCTTGTGCGCGCAGGAGGACGGGTAGCGCATCCCAATGGGGTCGAGCCTGAACCGAAAAAGCGTCGCAACCTCAAAATTCTTTCCTATGATGCGGTAAATGGTCGCCGGGAATTTGACCGGTTGGCCAGCGCAGTTGAGGCAGCAAAGCTGAAGGTCCCCATTGCTGCGATCTATCCGCTGGCACAGGCTGCCAAGGCGCATGAGCGAATTATGAAAGGGCATGTCCTTGGGCGAATTGCCTTGCGAATTCGCTAGAGGGCGATTCCCAAAACTCAAACCGTGGAGGTATTATTGTGTGAAAACAATTGATACAAAAAAAGTGAAGATGAAAAAAGTCAAATTGCCGTCTGGTAAGCGTGTACCAGCTTTCGGTTTGGGGACGTGGTATATGGGGGAGAATCCGGCGACTCGCACGGAGGAAATTGCGACGCTCCAACTCGGGCTTGATCTCGGTGCCACTCTGATTGATACCGCCGAAATGTACGGTGAGGGCCAGAGCGAGGAGCTCGTTGGCGAAGTCATCGAAGACAGACGCGATGAAGTGTTCCTCGTGACCAAAGTCCTTCCGACCAATGCATCCCGCCGCAAAATGACCACTGCTTGCGAGCGCAGTTTGCGTCGCCTGCGTACTGATCGGATTGACCTTTATCTGCTCCATTGGCGAGGCGATATTCCCCTCGCCGAAACGGTCGAAGCATTTCTGTCGTTGAAAGAGCAGGGTAAGATCCGCCATTACGGCGTCAGCAACTTTGATGTCAATGATATGAAGGAGTTGTGGTCCGTTCCCGGAGGCTCGGAAACGCAAACCAATCAGGTGCTCTACAACCTCGAATCTCGCGGCATTGAATGGGACTTGTTGCCTTGGCTTCGCGTGCGCAACATTCCTGTCATGGCGTATGCCCCGATGGGGCACGCGTCCTTGCTCCAGAATCCAAAACTCGTCAGTTTCGCGCGCCGCCACGGCATGACTCCGGGGCAGGTTGCATTGGCCTGGCTGCTGCTGAACGACGATGTCATTGCCATTCCCAAAACCAGTCACCGCGATCGGTTGCTGGAGAATCTCGACGCGCTGGAACACCGGCTAAACCGGGCTCAGCTTGCTGAATTGGATGGGCTGTTTCCTCCGCCGACCGGCCCACGCGCGCTGGAAATGATTTGAATAACTACGTCGGGGAATTTCAGTGCCCTAGGAAACCGTGGTGCAAAAACCCAAAGCCGAAATCGAGCCGACCACGCACCGTATCGAAGCCTTCAGCGACGGTGTATTTGGCATGCCATTACCCTCTTTATTCTCGAAATTAAAGTGCCCCGTTTCCATTCTCCTGGCACGACGGGCACTCGAAGCCTGGCTTCCGCATTGCTGGATTTGTGGCCATCCTACTTCGGATACATTTTCAGCTTCGTGATGATCGGTATTCGCTGGGTTAGCGGCAGGAAACTCTCGAAGAAACACGTTAACCCGCCCTAACTGCCTCCCAGCGGGTTTTTTTCCAGTATCAAACCCCGGAAAAAATTTGAACTATTTCTCAACCCCGCTGAAGGTACATATAGGGGGAAGAGGTTATAGGTCACCAGTCAATAAAGATAAAGAATGACGTGACCAGACGTGCATTTGCGCGTGCCTCACCTCCATAACCGAAAGAAGCTTTATGACCAACGAAACAAAATATAATCAAATGTATCCCCGGAGTGGCCGCTCCGCTGCTCTATCCCCGGGCACGACCGCCCCGGATTTTACCCTGCAAAGCACACCTGATCAGACGGTAAGTTTGAGCGACTTTCGCGGGCAACCAATTGTGCTTGTGTTTTACCCGGCGGATTGGAGTCCGGTATGTGGCGATCAGGTGACGTTATACAACGAAATTCTTCCCGAGTTCCAGTCCTTAGGCGCAGAGTTGGTGGGCATTTCGGTTGATGGCGCATGGTGTCACGCGGCTTTTTCCCGGGATCGAAAATTACATTTCCCGCTTTTAGCTGACTTTGAGCCGAAGGGAGAGGTGGCTCGTCTCTATGGCGTCTACCGTCAGGGCGACGGGGTCAGTGAACGGGCATTATTTGTGGTGGACGCGGAAGGGAACATTCACTGGAGCCATGTATCACCCATTGGCGTAAATCCCGGGGCAGCCGGAATCCTGGCCGCACTTGAAGACTTGCAGGAGAAAAAACAGCAAAATCAAGGGGAACAAAAGAAAGGCGAAAAACAAGAAAAAGAGGAGGCAGTAAAATGAAAACCGAAACTAGCAGCATACCCGCATCAAAACTCACCGTTCCCGCCGCCGGTCGCGACCATATTCAAGGACCAATCGATGCACCCATGACTCTTCTTGAGTATGGTGATTATGAATGCCCTTTCTGTGGCGCCGCCTACCCGATCGTTAAAGCGGTCCAGCAAAGTTTGGGAGATGACTTGTGCTTTGCTTTCCGAAACTTTCCTCTCACGAATATGCATCCGCATGCTGAACATGCGGCCGAGGCCGCCGAAGCCGCTGGTGCACAAGCGCGTTTTTGGGAGATGCACGACACCTTGTATGAAAATCAGACCGCTCTGGACGACAAGGACCTCGCGCGATACGCCGCAGAACTGGGTCTCGACGTTCCACGCTTGATGAGTGAGGTAGAGACTGGAAATCATCGCGGGCGCATCCGGGAAGATTTTATGGCCGGAGTCAGGAGTGGCGTAAACGGCACGCCTACTTTCTTCGTTAATGGGGTGCGTCACGATGCTGGCTACGACTACGATGTTCTGATAGCCGCCCTGCTCGAAACAGCGCCGAAGCACGCATAGCGATACCACCACTTCAAAGTCCGCCAAGGTTCAAGGTGTTTCAAAAATGCAGTAAAATCGTTGTGCCACTCCGGTGCTTGTAAAATCAGACCACGAAGTGACTGATCCAGGCGCGCCGATATTGTTTCCGAAATCCACCCAATAAGTTTCTTCCCAGTTTCTTTTATAAGCCACGCGATAGGTATGCCCAGCCAGGCTTGGCCAGGTAAGCGTCATACCGGCAGGGCCGGCTTGAATAGTTGGATGGGCCACACTGTTGCCTGTAATGGTGACCGTGCCATTGGAGGGCGTTCCTCTACTATAGGCAGCGTTGGTCATGAGTGACACTGTCACGGTTCCCGTCGCAACCGGAAGCGAACCGATGGGTTGAATAATGAGCGATGTGGAAACCGCACCTTCTGGGATGAAAACTGTTCCCGTCGCGCTCGCTGGCGAAATCTGATAATCGTTGCCTACCTTGGCCGTTCCGCTCAACGCATAATGCACTGCCAAGTCGCCGTTGGTATTGTTTCGCGAGAATGTAATCGTGCCTGGGTCGCCAGCTTTTGCATTCGCATCAGCATCAGTAGCAGCGACTGTCAGCGTGGGTAGGCTATTGGAGCTAATCGTTTCGGTCGTAAAGATTCCCTGGCTTGGATTGAAATAAGTTCCGCTCGGTGTGCTTTCCAATTTCACTGCCCGCACCATGTAAGTGTATGTCCCGGCGACCACGTTCGAGTCGGTAAAAGTAGAGCCGCCAATTAATACATTATTTAAGTGCACAAATGGTCCGAAAGCATTGGTTGCGCGGTAAACATGATAACCTACTACCGAATCAGTCGAACCTGTCCAATTCAAAACGACGCCGGAACCTGCGCTTCTCATCAGGTTGCTTGGTGGGAACACAGAATGCATTCGCAAGGTGGGGTCGCCCATCAGCGCAACATGAATCATGCCGGCCGCATTATTGCTCTGGTTTTGATAAAGTCCATGGAGATCATTATTCTGCGTCAGGCGGGCACTGTAGCCAATGGTTTCGCCGAGGGCCATGTGATGACAAAACCAATGCGGACTGCCGCCCCATCCGCAAGCCAGTCCATACGTGGGCGTCGCCAATACAGAACGCATAAGGTCATCCTGCGAGTCCCAATCTCCAAACCAACTGCCGAACAACAATACAAAAGTCGCCTTGATATCGTTGCTCACAAAGTCCGTGGTGGTGCCGTTGTAATAGTCGCCTTGATTGCCAATGCCACTAATGCTGGTCCAATCGCCACCACCACAGGCATACGCCCATAAATAACCATTCGTAGCCAGCGTTGGAACCCAAGTGCCCTTGTCAGGCAGCCAGTCCACATTTGCAGCGCCAAAGAACGGCGCGAAGTTCCGCCAACCCGTCGCTGCAAATGCCTGACCACCACGAATGCCAAAGTAATCGCCCACCAAACCACGCCGGGGAAGATCAATGAGCTTATGACGAAAGTTATGGTCTTTATTAAGATAGTTACGCAGCAAATCCAGTTCACTCGGGAATGTATTATTGCCAGCCATTTGTCCGGGCATATTGGAAAGATCAACTCGCCCAATCATTAATTTTACGTTCGCAGGAAGTGTTGATTGATCAAATTTTCCATCGCCTTTGTCGTTACGATTACGGATATAACTGGCGCCATTATCCTTCACCTCGTCGTCGGTCCAAACCCCATCCATATCGCCATAATACAAATCTGCCGGCCAGGCGCCGTGATGCTCCGGGTCGTGTGTATCAGGCACGATGTCGCCGGAATAAGGGACAGGAATATGTCCAAACAGAAACACCGCCTTTAAATTATTTGTGTCAGCAGCGTACTGTGCCTGAATCAATGCTTTGATGTTGGGCACGGTATCATTGCGCGACACATCCTGGCGCAACACCGTCCAACCATCCCCAACAAGGTCTTGCTGCAAACGGGCAAGCTCAAAATTCAAATTGGTGGCATAAGTGTTATCCACCAGCAGCAAAACCTTGCCGCGAAATTCGGTAAGCGGCGCATTGATGCCGGCATAAATATATCCATAAGCCTTATAGAGCGCGGTGCTGCAAACAATTTGATACTCGTACGCGAAGCCATTCGTGACCAAGCTATCAACGTAGTTCGTCGCCGTGGCGGAAAGCACTATGCCCACCCCCCAATTCGTGTCAGTGATGGTTTTGCGGTAAACCATATAATTGGTCGGGGCATCAACGACATTCCGCGGCCAGCTAAGTGTAATGCGATCCGGCGCAATCTGGACGCTGGCGCTGACTTGAACTGCATATTCCCACGTCGCTTCAACAGCCGGGGCCGAAGCCGCGATGAAACTGAACAAGCTCAGGAGAACGAAAAAAATATCAATCCGATTAACTCTCACTCGGAGAATTCGTTGAAGTGCAATTGTTATCTCTTTTTGTTGAGCGATGTATGAAAGCATTGCGAATTTCGGTTTAACCTCTGAATTTCCCCAAGCCGGTATTAAAAATATTCAACCAAACTAATTCGCGAAAAGCCTCTAACAAGGTAGGTAACCAACCAATATCTGGTGGGTTAAAAGGGAAAGCCTAAGGAGAAATGAATTGTTCCGGCTGGATCATTTTTGCGCGGATTAAGATTGTGACCGTATTCCAAACGAACGGGACCAATCGGTGTTTTCAGGCGAAGGCCCGCTCCTACCGAAAAGAGACCCGTATCAAATGGATAGTTCTGGACTTTTTCCGCAAACCCAAGCGAATCGGAGAAGAGCACAAAAGAAAATTTTGGCGTTAGTGCCTGCTCAATTTCCAGTGAAGCCAAAGAAAAGGTTTCCGCGCCGACAATCTGTCCCAGTGCATTTCTGGGGGAGGCTTGGTCCTGTTGATAACCGCGAATGGAATTCTCACCTCCCGGAAAAAATCGCCGATTAAAAGGCAGATTTTTCTGCGTGCTGCCGCCCGTCAGGTCCACTCCATGACTGATACCGAGACTGAACCAGCGTCCCTCACCCAGGGGATGATGGTACGAACTTGAAATTTGAACCCGTTGATAAGTGACATTGCCGCCGAAGTATTCGGAAGCGGTTTCGAAGTTGCTGAAAATCTTGTAACCGCGCCGTGGATAAAGCGGATCATCGCGCCGATCATGTTTAATGTCGGTGATAATGGTGCCTACATTGGGGTTCTGGACGCCTTGCAGGAAAAAAAAGGGGCTCGTATCCGCCGCATTCAAAATCAAGTAGTTGTACCGGGTGCTGATGTCGGTGGCGATCGTCTTGAAATATTTGTGCACACCGAAGCCACCGCCATACTCTTCACGCAGAAAGGAAATTTCCTGCCGTCGAAGCGCTGAGGCATTGAAAAACACGTCCACATCCCGGCCAATCAACTCAGGCATCGTGTAAGTATATTCTCCGCTGGTTGTTTTAAAGGACTGCACCAGTTTGAGCCGGGCGGTGTGGGCGCGTCCCCAAATATTCCGTTGCTCAATTTCCACCCCGCCGCGCAGCAGATCATAACTCCCATAACCAAACAGTAGGCTGATATCAACCGTTTTGCCCTCCTTGACGTCATAGGTTACATCGCGCGTGTGTTCATCCACTGTATCATATTTAAGCCGAACCGATTCGAATGTCCCAAGCTGCGCCAATCGGGAACGCCCCTCTTCGACCTTGATGCGATCCAGCAAGGCTCCCTCCTGCAGCCGCGTGCGACGTTTCATTAATGACACCTTGGTCTTTTTTTCGCCCTTAAATTCCACTTTTCCCAGATGTACCAAGGGACCGTTTCTGACCAATGCGAGAAAATCAATTTCAATCAATTTGCCTACGGTCTCACGTCGGAGCGGCATAACCTCTACCTGAGTATCCGGGTAGCCATGATGATAACCGTTCGTCCTCAACTCTTGTTTGAAGTCTTCAAGCCAAAACGTCGAGTACGCATGTTGCAGAAAAACCATGTTCGTTTCATAAGGTGTCGTTCCTTTCTCCTTGAAAAGTTCCGTGTGCACCGCACGGACAACAGATTTCAAGCCTTGTTGGACCGTAATGGTGGCATTGACCACGCCCGTTTTGTCATCCCGCTGCATGGAGGTGGCGACCGCCTTGACGCTTTCATAACCTTTTCGCTCCAAAGCCTCCTCTAAACTTGAGAGCCCACGCTTAAGCTTGGCTGGCGTATAAACTCGCTTTGATTTGAGCGGAATTAAAAAGCCGGTTTCGATAAAATAAGATCGTGCCTGTTTTTCAGGAATGCTTTCCAAACCTTCAAATTTGAGAGTTTGGTAATGAAATAAAACTCCCTTGTGAACCCGGAAATGGACCCTGCGGATGGTGAGCGGATGGGGGAGAGCTGGCGTTTCACCATCCATCCATTTAAAGACCAGGATTTGGCCATTTGTTAAACTCAACTCAGCGGTAAGAGTTGGATTGAGAAAACCATCCTCTTTCATCTGCGACAACAGAATCAAAGCCGCGTCTTCTACAAAATTGGCATCTTCGAACTGAGGCTTCTTTGCCACGGGTTCAACCACTACAAGCGAACGTTTTAAGTTTAGGTTGCCCAGTATCCCATACCCGGAAATTTTAATTTTAGCCGGTTTGACTTTTTTCTCCTTGTTCGTTGCCCCCGACGATGTGGCGGCGAGTAAAAGCAGGACTAAAAACCACGCCCACGACTTAAGGAAAAGCCGTCTTCTTGCCGATGCCTCGCGACAAATATTTACTTGGAATAGATCTTCCATTTAAAACTGCCATTGAAGTTTCCGAAGCGGTCGTACTCGCCCACCAGCGACCACTTTGGCGTTAGCTGATATTCCACATTATATGTGGGCTTTCCTTCCTCGGAAATATCCTGCCCGGATTTGACGGTCAGCCTTTGTGTATCTCCTCCGAAACCGTATTTGGATAAAAGATTTTTACCAAGATACAGCGCCAGCGCCTGGACCCGTTGCTGTGGAGTGAATGAAAAATCATTTCTCGGCAATTGGCCGGTCGTTAACATCAGCAGGATCTGCTCTGAGCTTAAAGGTGGAACGGAAGTGAATTGAATGAGCGGATGGTCTGCCGGCCCGGTGACATCCAGTTTGATATCATAACCAAATTGCCTTGCCGCAGCGGATACTTGAAGCTGTGGCAAATGAGGATTTTCACTGGCCAGCGTGACAAATCCCTCGCTGACCTGCAGATTGCCAAACGGGAATTGTATCGTGCCAGTATTAATTCTTACATCCCCCAGCGCAACCGGGTTTTTCAGGGGGCCTAAAACTTTCATGGTTATTGAAGCCTCGCCTTTAAAAAGCGGATTTTGAATCTTCAGGAAACGTTCGCCCAGCAAACTCACATTCAACTTCCAATCAGCCAGTAGCGGATCTGAAATGCTGAAATAAGGTGGGCGTTCGCTCGGAGAAGAAACCCTTCCCGGAATTAAAGTGTTAAAGGCTTGCAGCAGGAAGCTGTCGTGAAGCTGGACCGTTCCAGAAACCAGCGGCGCATTCTCGTTCGTTTTTGCTGCCGCAAGGTTAATATCTCCACGTAGCACAATCTCGGGTTTGCGTGCCAGCGGAACGTTCGTTCCATGCACGGTTATATCGAATAGGGGAAGATTGCCTTTTAGCCACTTATCACCCTGTAGATCAACGCGCCCCTGGGTGAATACCAATTCTCCTCCGACCGAAACGGTTGCTTTTAAATCAATGGTGCGTTCCACGAACTCCAGGTTGGCTTTAATATCTCGCAAAGGCCCAATTGCTCCCAATGGACGGGTTTGCACGCCATCAATCGTAAGTTTGCCCTCCAGCTTGATTCCCGGGTGAAGTGAGATGTTGGCATTTAGCTGCCCTTCTGGAGCAAGCAAGGTTGGAAGCAAAGATGCAAAGGCGGATATCTGTGCATTTTTAATAATGAGTTGCGCCGATGCCTTTTGCCAGTTGGGCAAACCCTTCTTATTTCGTAGATTCGCCCAAAAAGCTTCTCCGAGGGGAATCTCCGCCGTGGCGCTAATCGGCTGTCCCTGCACCGAAAGTGTAAATTGGTTAATGCGCGCCGTGGACCTATCAAGTTTTATTGCTACTTGCAAATTATCCAACGTCGGCAACCTGGACTTCTTTTCGGGAAGTTTAATGCTGTCCGCGCGCACGGTGATATCTCCCTGCGGTGATTTCAAACTCCCGGCAACATTCACATTCAAACGCGGATTCTGTAAAGCGATTCCAGTCAAAGAAGCGAGTTCACTCCAAAAAATTGAATTGGTTTCCGTCATGGCTTGGAATTGAAGTGGCTTCCCATCAAGAAAATCGATCCAGTTAGTCGCATGATCCGGCCTGAGAGCAATTGGCAGAAAACCTTTGGCTGAGAAGATGGGCTGTGCCTTGCTCGAAACCAGCAAATCCTTAATGAACATTCCCCCGCCATTGCCGTTTACATCCGCCTTCGCAGCAATGGGTATGCCCTGCGGAGTGGTTGCCGTTGATGAAAGGGTAAACGCTAGATTTACTGGCCCGTTAGTCCAGTTGGCTGACAGATTTAAATCTTCGATTTTCCCTTCCGGCAGCGGCTTTACAAAAAAGCCATTGAAGAGCGAACTGTCAAGCGCATGAACTGAACTGGCAATCACCCCACGCTTCGGCCAATCAACTTCTCCTTGCAACCTTAGCTCTTTGTCTTTTCCCAGCCAGTTGAACGCAGCCATCTTCACTAAAAAAAAGTGGTTGGAAGCATCGCTTGGCGCACCGCCCGCTGACAGTGATATTTGACACGGCTGTTCTAATTGCAAAACCGGCTCGCCATTAGTTTTGAGCGTGAATGTTTTAATCGTAAGATTGGTTTGGTCTCTGGCAGCCTCCAGGGATGTTTGCAAAGTGAGAGCAGAACTTCCGGCGACCAGCTCGATTTCGGATTGTAATCGATGAGTTCCTTTACCATCCCACTTTGCCTGAATATTTTGCGGATAAAGATTGGTAACCGTGAATTGATTTATCTTGAGCAAGCCGGAGTGAGAGATGTTCGTCAGAGAACCGGACAGAGAGATCGAGGCTGAAGCTTTATCGTAGGAGTAATCACGGGGAAGAAATTGCCGGCCAAAGCTTCCTTCAAATTGCAAATGACCTTCCTGAACCGTCTTTTTCTCAAGGTTCGCCCCACCAGTAAATGAAACCAAAGAGCCATCTGCAAGCTGGGCCTCCAACTTGATGCTCTGCAACACGGGCCACAGCAACTCTCCGCTCAGTGACACCGATTTAGTCTGTATCTTTTGTGCCTCAATATTTGAACTTGTAAGATTGAAGGCAGCAATTGGATACTTTTCGGATGTAGGTGTGAAAACCACCTGACCCTTTGCCATGCCGTGCAAATCAATCCAATGTTGACGATCTAAATCAGCTAAAATATTCAACGTCGCTTTGTTGGTCAGGAACGGCCCTTGAAAATTGACGTTCACTCCTCCCGAGAGTTCTGCGGTCAACCACGGGGCCGTGATTTTTGCGGTTTCAATCGTCGCTTTTCCTGTGTCGCCCTTGGCATGGAGTAATAGGTCGATGGGAGGTGCGTTTGTTTGTGGTGCCGGACGTGCATGAGCATCGACATCCAATGAAAACCGATCCTGTTGCCATTTTGCACTTAGTGAGCCCGTGAGGTCCTGATAATCATTCATGCCAAGCAAGCTCGCCGGAACCTGAATCGAAGGGGCTTGCAAGGTGGCTTCTTCGGGCAAATTGCTTTTCTGATTATAAACCGCATGGAAGCCAATAGGATTGCCCTGCCAAAAATTGGTCGCATCTATGTTTAATGCTGTGGCAGTTTGCAAAATCCGAATGTCTGAAGTGAACTGTAATGATCTGGAATCGAGATGAATCTCCGACTGTCCTTGTCGCGATGACTTGAAACTTATCGCAAAGCCTTGTTGGTACTTTGGTAAGGCGAGATCAGTAATCAGCGCGCCGTTTTTCCAGACGGCATTCGAAATTTGAAGGCTGGCTCCTTTTGTCTGGATCATGCCATTGGTGAGCGTTGCTGTCGGCAACCAATCGCGCAAAGTTGCCAGCGTGGCATCCACTTGTTGAAGAGTGTTATAAACTGTGGCTGGCTTTTTCCGCGGTACGTTTTGGGGAGCTTCAGAAATATTCAACTGCCATTCTTTGACATTTAAAAATACTTTTGGATCAGCCTGGCTTGAGAAGTAGCGGTTCCATAACCAGACAGTGGGCACAAATCCTTCGAGACGTTTGGCTTTGAGTGCCATGGTCTGGTTGGTGAAACTGACGTTAGTTAAGGCGAAACGTTGATAGCCGACCCGTTCATAGCCCGCATAACGAAAACCATATTTTTTCCCAACCGGGCCCAGAATCCAGGGTAACCA
Source organism: Pedosphaera sp. (assembly GCA_028293285.1). Lineage (GTDB taxonomy): Bacteria > Verrucomicrobiota > Verrucomicrobiia > Limisphaerales > Pedosphaeraceae > Pedosphaera. The sequence goes on along the minus strand of JAQGPC010000147.1, from coordinate 14,284 downwards.
AAGCGGCAACGCTACTAACGCCAGGCCCACTAGCAGAATGAAAATGCCGAATCCAAGAAGGATTTTTCGTGCACGCCTGGACAATCCCATTTTATTCTCTCCGGTCGAACGTTTGCAATATTATGCGCCAGCCCTCACCGATGGTGACGACTGTATCAGTTGTAAATCCTCCCATAATTGACCCGTTCTTATAGTAGGTAAACTACCAGTACAAGCCATCGCTCCCCACTTTGGAAGAAGTGCGGACGTAGTTTTGCAGCACCAGCAGCAATCCAGAGAAACGGCAATTACCTGCGCCTATTCCCCATGTTGATGCACATGTCCATTGGATGCCGGCGTAATCGCTGGAGATTCCGGATGCGCTTGCAGGTAAGCATCCACATCTTTGGTGACAACCAATCGGCCCCACATATTCTGGTAATGGCCGGGGAAAGTGCAGATGTATTCATGGTCGCCTTCCACCGTGGGAGCGGTGAGCTTGAGCGTTTGTTTCTGGCGCGGTTCCAGCAACTTGGTGGCGGCCAGAATATCCGCGCTCTTGGGCACGTAAGGGCGTCCCTCGCCATCCAACTCTTCCGGTTTCATCAGCGCGGCGGCAGTGCCCACCTTTTCGCGTGTGCCCGGTTTAATCACCACCAGATTGTGCGGCATGAAGTCAGCATTCTCGATGATGATTTCGAACGGCTTGCCAGCTTCAACAACCAAACGCGGTGTATCATACCGCATCTGTTCGCGAACGGTTCGGATGACAAATACCGAAACTCGAAGTTGCTTCAACTCATTGCGCAGCTCCGCAGCTTTTTCAGCCGGGAGCAAACCCGCAAGGTCACTGGCAAGCTGCACCGTCTCAATATAATCCTGCGCCGTTCTATCGGCGGCAGCGATGCCTTTGGCCCACGTTGTCAGTGCAACGGCAGCCGAACCCGCCTGCGTTTTGGGCCAGGTGTTGCGTGGCAAAACTCGAATTCCCTGCGCCGCGGTGGGCACTTGTTCCCCCTTCGCAATCAAGTCACTCAAGGCAGTAAAGACAGCTTCCGGTTCGTGATTCATGCTGACGCTTGCCCGAATGGCGGCGCGACGCACTTCTCCATTTGAGTCATCGCTAACCGTGATGCGCACGTTCTCGGCTGGCGCAGGAATGCCATTTTTCCTGAAGACTTCGCGGCGATTTCCGTCCAGCACCGTAAGCGTGAATCCATCCAGGCGCTTTCCGAAGTCACCATCAGTGCGGTTCCACACGACGATGGAATCAATCGGTTGATCGCTTCCAAGGTCCAGTTCCCACCAGGGATTATTCTCATTTTCCTCGGTGTGTGTTTGCGTGAAGCTCGTCCAAAAACCATCCGTCCGGCCATCAATGGCCCGGGCAGCCCGCCCGGCATTTGCGATGCTGGACTGCTTCGCTTGGCCTTTTAGTGCAATGTTTTTTTCGTCGCTAAAAACTTGGACTTCAGCTAGCGTGAGCGTGCCTTGGCGAGGAAGTTCGATCCGCACAAAACGACCCGGAGCGCGTTTGCTTTGCGCAAGTGCTGGCGTGCCATTAGTCGCTTCTCCAAGCAGCGGCTCTACCATGTCATATGCTTTGGCACGAAAGTCTGCATCGTTAATGAGCGGAATTCCATTAAGCAGTTCAGCGAGCGTGGCCGGGGATTTTGAAGCTTCATTCCAGACAACGTTAAAAGAGCCGTCAGCCAAAGCCAGCGCCGCCCAGGCTGCCTGACGCACGTCCGGAGAACTTCCGACCAAAGCAAATTTGGACAGACGTTCCCGCACGCTTTCCAATTCTTGCGGAAGCTGCCACGGCAGCAAATGCGCAAAACTCGCAACCGCGCTTGCATCTCCTTTGCTCTCCTCCATGGCCGCCAGCAACACCAAGATGCGGCTGGTATTCCGTTCCTTGGCAATGGCATTCAGTGCAGCAATACGGTCCGCATCCGGCGCATCCCCGCGCACGAAAAGGGCTTCCGACACAACAGCAGTTCGCGGCATTTTTAGCAACTCCGCCGTGCTGATGCTGCTCACCAGTCGCTTGAACCCAGCCGGATTATCGGCAGCGATCGGCTGACCGGTTGAAAGTGCCTTGCGCCACCAAGGCTCAAGTTGCTTCAATGTTTCCTGCAATGCGTAATCGAGATAATAATCTGTCGGCCGTTTTAACGCGGTCACTGCCATCTCTGCCGCCTGCGCGCTTGAAAAGAAACTCGCCGCCCGCACCGCTTCCAGGCGGACGCGCGGGTTTTCATCTTCCGCCAACGTCTTGAAGCGTGCCAACGCATCCGGCACGCGGTCGCGCCAATAACACAGTACGCGCCCTGCCGCCGCCCGGGCATGCGGTTCAGGTGAGCAAAGCATGCGATTCAATAAACCAATATCCACAACGTTGTGCCATTGATGGACCCAGAGCGCTTCCATCATGTGATGCTCGAAGGCGGGGTCTTGCTTATCGAGCTTGGTGATCCATTTCTTCACCGCGGCAATGACTTTCGTCGTCTCATGTTTGCCGAGTTCGACTTTCGCCCGTTCTCGCGTCTGGTTCTCTGGTTCTTTCAACAACTCCAGAAGTGCCGGGATTGATTGACCATCGATTTTCGCTGGCTTCAATAGAGGCCTGCCTTCATAAGTGATGCGATAGATCCGTCCATGCTCATGATCGCGATTCGGGTCGCGCAAATGATGTTGCATGTGCCCGATGAGCGGCTTCTGCCAGTCACAAAAATAAATCGCGCCATCCGGCCCGATGCTGACGGCTGACGGCCGAAAGTTGGGATCGCTTGAACTGATTAAATTCTCCAAAGTCTCTCCCTTAAGCCCTGAACCATCCTCGCTAACCTTCACCCGGTAAATCCCTTGGAAGCCGATCACATTCATGTTCAGGAAATTCCCTTGGAACTCTGCTGGGAAATGACGACTACTAATCAACCCCGTTCCGGGAGAGGGACGCGACGGACGATTCCAAAATTCCTTCATCGCCGGGTGCTTGGCGGGATAATTAATATGACCGCTAAAGGCCGGGCCAAAATAAGTATTATTTCCTGTGGCATCGGTGATGAGATCGTTGCCCCAATAATCAAAAACCCGACCGTGTGGATTGGCAAAATTATACGAGACATATGTTTCAAACCTTCCCGTGCGTGGCTCGAAACGATAAATCGCCGCATCATTATTGCGCGCCGGTCCAAGTGCCGTCTCGACTTGTGTGCGATGGAATATGCCGTCACTGAGATAAATGGCGCCACCGGGATCGAGGCAGATTGAATTTGCTGTGTGATGGGAATCAGCCGAATCAAGGCCCATCAGTATCCGCTCTTTCCAGTCCGCCTTGCCATTCCGATTCTCATCGCGGACGAACCAAAGATCCGGCGCCTGCATCAGCAACACCCCATCCTTGTAAAACTGAAACCCGGTTGGCGCATTCAAATCGTCGATGAAATGCGTGACCTTATCCGCCTTCCCGTCATGATTAGTATCTTCAAACACCAGCAGGCTATCGCCTACTTTGCTGTCCGGCGTGCGTTCGGGATAATTTCGCCACGCCGCCACCCAAAGCCGTCCCTTCGTGTCCCAAGCCATTTGCACTGGGTTTGCCAACTCCGGAAACTGCTCCTCACTGGCAAAAAGGTTCACCTTCATGCCTGAGTGGACTTTCATCTTGGCAATCGCCTCCTCTCCACCAAGGAAAGAATACGAATCATCGGGCTTTGTCCCCGGCTTGTTTGAAATAATCTTTTCCACCGCCGGTAGATTCGAGTCATCCACCTTGAGTTTGCTTCCTTTAGCCACCGCCCAAATGAGTTTATCGCGGTTGGCGGTAAGGACATCGCGCTGGGACATTTCCTCCTGCATCACCTTGTAATTGGAAATATACGGCGCAGCAGCGTTACGATCCGAGATGACGCCGCCTGCTCTGGGTTGATAGGCTAAAGCAGAACGTCCGCCATAGACATTATAGCCATCCACCGTACGATAACGGGCATGCCATTGGGCATTCTTCTCGTTTACCGCAGCGCGCAGTTTCTCAAGTTTCTTGGTTGGGGCTGCGCTGCCAAAAAGCTCATTGAATATAACTCCCGCAAGTTGTTTGTCCCCTGCATCACTTAGATGCATGCCATCAATGGTGAGTGACTGTTTCTTTTTGATTGCAACTGCATAAAGCTCCTGAGACGGATGAAACAAATCAATAAATGGCACCCCATTAGCCTTGGCCACTTGCGCCATTGCTTCAGTGTAATCCCGGATGTTTGCATTGTTTGCCGTGGGATCAGCAAAATTGGGATCCGAATGCTTCTCATTCGCAATGGGAGAAAACAACACGATTCGCGGATGGCCTTTGCCGGAGTAATCGTTTGCCAGCGTTGCTTTCAGGAATTGATCCAGATCATTTTTGAATTTCTCAAGACCCGCGCGGCCTCGGAAAGACTCATTGAAACCGAAGAATGCGAAGATTACATCCGCCTGTGTCTTCTTGAGCCATTCATCGGGCGAACCGAAATTTTCCGAACGGGGACGAAATGCAACTTCGTCTCCTGCAACCGCCAGAGTGCGGAAAACCAGGTCATGCTTGGGATGCTTGGCGTAGATGTATGTCTCCAGCCAGCCGGAATGCTGAAAACGGTCGGGCAGGGTATTGCCGATAAGGGCAACATGATCTCCGGGCTTGAGTTCGAGTTTGGCAGGCGATTGCGCTGGTGCCGTGGTGCAGATGAAAGCAAGCGCCAGTAATAAAAATCGAAATTTCATTTAAGTCATAAACCTATCCCAGATTCACGAACCCAGTAAAGAATCAAAGTTTGGCTGAGTCGGGCCTTTCGACTAACACGTCAGCCAATTAGCGCCCTAATTCATTTCGCAATATTTTGGCGGCAGCAGCTTCATTGCAAAGCTTCTGGTAGGCTTCATCAATGCTGACGATTGCACCGGAACCCGGAGCAAAGCCGCAATCATGATTCAGCGTGATTCGCTCTGCCGCGATATGCTTATGATGGCTTGCCTAGCCTGACTTTTGCGATTATCAGGTGCCTTTTCAACCAATGATCCCCTGTAATCGGCAAGTCATTTACCCTTTTCTCGGCGACCGAACAGTTTCAGCTATTACATGAATAGGTAGTAATTCCGCGCTTGTAACTCCCTGAGTTACTCATGCAAATTAGTGCTGAACCAATGAACTCCACGGCGAAGGCTATGCCTTTATGACGCTAATTTAATCCAGACAGAACAACCAAAAACCCTCAACTACTATGAAACGAACAAGAAAATACGGGCTGGTTGCCAGCCTTTGCTTCGGCGCTGCCGCTGCGAATGCCAGCACCGATTACGGACCGGCAAATTGGGTTGCCAATTGCGGACAATATTACTCCTCCGGTAATGGTCATAAATTCGTGGTCATTCACGATATGGAGGGCTACTACGCCTCCACCATCTCTTATTTTCAAAATTGCGGCACCCAGGCCAGCGTTCATTATTGCGTGAACGGAAAGAAAGATTCGTCATCCGACGCCGCTGCCGGCGAAATCACGCAGATGGTGCGCGAAGCAAACTATGCGTGGCACGTCATCTGTTGGAACCAATATTGTTGGGGAACCGAACACGAAGGTTTTGCCAGCAATCCAGCCTGGTACACCGACGCGATGTATAATGCAACCGGGTTGTTGCAACGACACCTTTGCGATGTCGGTGGTATTGCCAAAGATCGCAACCATGTTGTGGGCCACAATGCCTGGCAAAGTTCTGCGTGGAGAAGCTACGCATCCTCCGCATTCGGTATTAACATCACTTGCAATACCCATACTGATCCCGGCCCGTATTGGGATTGGTCCAAGTTGATGGGTATCATCAATAATACCTCGGTCACCACAGTTGGGCCTGATTGCGTTGCCTGGGCGGATGGTCGCATTGACGTGATGGTGCGTGGCGGCGGCAACGCCATTTTTCATAAATATTACATTCGCGGCCAAGGTTGGCTGCCGGATGGTGGTTTCGAAGAGATAGGCGGGGATTCGGCAAGCGGACCTGGCCTTTGCTCTTGGGGACCAAACCGACTCGACACTTTTGTCCGTGGCGGCGGCGATAATCTCTATCACAAATACTTCAATGGCACCGATTGGCTGCCAGACGGCGGTTGGGAAAATCTCGGTGGCACGATCAATTCCGGTCCCGATGCCTGTTCCTGGGGTGTGGGCCGAATTGATGTAGTCGCACGCGGTGGCGCGAATAATATTTACCACAAATATTATAATGGCACGGATTGGCTGCCCGCTGGCGGTTGGTCTAATATTGGGGGCACTTCCACTGAAGAACCTGCCATCTGCACCTGGGGTTCCGGCCGGCTCGACGTGTTCTGCCGTGGCACTGACAACGGCCTTTATCACAACTACTTCTCTAGCGGTGCCTGGCAGCGTTCCGGCAATTGGGAAAACCTTGGCGGCACACTGACGTCCGGTCCTGATGCTTGCACATGGGGTTCGGGCCGCATTGATGTGGTCGTGCGCGGGGGCAGTAATCACATCTACCACAAGTATTACTCAGGCGGGAATTGGTTGCCGAGCGGTGGCTTCGAAGATTTGGGCGGCAATTCAACTTCTGATCCTTCCATTTGCACGTGGGGCTCGGGCCGACTCGATGTGTTCTGCCGCGGTACCGACAAGACACTTCAGCATAAATACTATGACAATGGTTCGTGGTCGGCCTGGGAAAGCCTGGGCGGCACCTTGTATTAATTCGAAAATCTGACGCAACACAAGCTTCAGGCAGCAAATCTGCCTGAGGCTTTTTGTTATCTGCGAAGTGTTTGAAAATCGTTTCCGTTACGGCGTCCAACGCGCGCGATAAAATCGCTGCACGGAATTTCCAATGGCTGTAATGGTTTTAAAAAGGGGAACAGAAAGCTGGCACTCCTTGTTGTGCCAATATGGCGAGATAAGTCTAAACATAATTTGGTCCTTCTAATTCCTGCGTAAAGGTATTCCCCTTGATGGCATTTAGACCGGTATTAATTGCACTAAAGGAATTTCAAAAAACCGTAGCATTGCGACTCGGCAATTCCCGGCAAATCCAGCCAGTTCGTAAGGCCTTGAAAGTAACTCGTCTCCAAGGCTTAGGAAGTTAGTTTTGGTTGCGGTCGCTTTGTTGCAAGTATCTCTTTACCGTGCGCCGATCCAAATTCGTGCGGCGCGCGACTGCCTCGTAATTGCCGGATTTCTCGTAGAGCAACGCGCAATAACCCGCCAGCAAGGCATCCGCATTCAGCGTTTCCGCTTCGATGCCGGCAAAAAGTTTTTCCTGCCGACTGGCCGATTTCGGTCCCGTGTCGCCGGTATATTGGCTGGTAAGTAAAATACGCCGCACCGCTTGTTCCACCTCCCGGACATTTCCCGGCCACGCGTATTGCGAACCCACAGAACGATGAATGGTCGCTTCCAGCATCGCGACTAACTCCGCAGCCGGTTCACCGATGGTGCGGCTAAGTGCATGTTCGAGCAACTGTCTCAATTCCTTGGGATCTTCCTGCAACCTTTGGCGGAGCGGGGGAACTTCGATGACGTCCGAGCAAAGACGATAGAAAAAATCATCGCGAAACAGTTTCCCTCCTCGCAAGGTCGCCAAGGGTCGGTTCGTTGCCGCAATGACTCGCCCGCGAAACCGTACGGGTTCGTGACTGCCCACCGGATAAAAAATTCGCTCCTGCAACACTTGCAGCAATTTGATTTGCACCGGTGCCGCGACGTCCCCGATTTCATCGAGAAAGATTGCACCATGAGGACTGCACCGTGCGAGTACGCCTTCGTGCGCTTCCACCGCGCCGGTAAACGCGCCCTTGCGATGTCCAAACAGTTCCGACTCAATCAGCGTTTCCGGAAATTGTGACAGATTCAGCGCAGTGAATCCACGCAGGAAGCTCTCTGCAAAGCGTCCCTGCTTTTCATCAAAAGGAATATACCCCGACCGGCCAATCGCCGCTGCTGCCGTGCCTTTGCCAGTTCCGGTTTCTCCGAGCAACAAGGTCGAAAAATCTTCCATGCGGTTCCAGAGATAACGTTCATACAACCGCACCTCCTGCGTGAAAACATTCTGCCACAAGTGCCGCCGCAGTTCCTGCATGCATGGACTTTTCCCAACCAAACCGCGCACAACAAAATGAAACGCCCGCCGCAGTTGATAAAAAATCGAAAAGAACCTGACCGACTCCGCCTCGCCAATTCCGCGCTGGCGCATCTGTCCTAATGCTTCGTTCGCAAACTTTACTGGCGCTGGTTGAACTCCCAATTTCGTCTGCTCTAAAATCAATTGGTCGAAACTTCTGTGGTATTGGTGAAATATTTCAAATAGAAAAACCGTTTGCATCAACTCCCGGTCTCGTGCCGTATACTCCCGCAGATCGGCTTGTCCGCGAGCTTCGAGTTTTTTAATACGCGCGGAAATAATGCGCGTCATTTCATCCACATGCGCTTCCGAGAATGCCTCCACTGGATGCCCAACGATTTGAGCGTCCAATTTTAATCGCTGTTCGGCAAAGGGATTGCAAAAGGCCGTCTGCGCCACTACTTCAAAAAACTCGCGGTCTCCCCCTTGAATGTTAGTACGCTGTGCCATGCATTATTTGTATGGGATTCGGTCATTTTATGTCGATTACTATCTTTAAAAGCTAAATTAGAAATCTAAACGAATGTCCATATATGTAGCTATGAATGAGCAACTTGCGTGACTTTTCTGATGTATGGCACGGGACGTGTTAAAGGGTTGATTGAAAGTGGACTGCATTTCACGAGGCAAACAACTGCTTTTTGAATCAGTCGCCGAAATCAACAGCCCTTTATATATGAAAACATTAAAACACAGGTTCCGAAAAATTGTAGGCGGCCTTCTGGCTGCTCTCACGCTCACCGCGATCATCTCCCCATTGCCATCGCGAGCCGCTGGTCTACTAATCGCCGACGGCGGTATGGGTGGTGTGCTCGAAATAAAAGAGCACGATGTGCAGGTCACCATCAACAACGGCATCGCCGTCACGAAGGTCACTCAGGTATTTCATAATACCGAGAAACGGCAGGTCGAGGCACTCTATACCTTTCCAGTGCCGAAAGGCGCTTCGGTCGCCAACTTCAGCATGTGGATCAATGGCAAGGAGATGATCGGCGAAGTCCTCGAGAAGCAACGCGCGCGCGAAATCTATAACAGCTACAAACAAGTCCGCCGCGACCCTGGCCTCTTGGAACAAGTGGATTATCGCACCTTTGAAATGCGCGTTTTTCCCATTGCACCCGAGGCCGATCAAAAAGTGCAGATCACATATTACCAGGAGCTCGACTACGACCATGACACCGCGACGTATGTCTATCCATTGGCGACGGTCACGCGCAAAGGTACTGATACCCGCACAACCGGCAAGTTTGCCATTGGCTTCGACGTCAAATCTGCTGTGCCGATTGTCGAGTTGGACAGTCCCAGCCATGGCGCGGCCTTCGCCATCGCCAAACATTCCGAAGCTTACTGGCAGGCCAATCTCGAAACCACCGGCGGCACTCTTGCCCGCGATATTGTCGTGGCCTGCCGCGTGTCACGTCCGCAGACCGGCATGGATCTTATCACTTCCAAGCGTGACGGAGAGGATGGCTTTTTCTGTTTGACCCTCACCGCCGGCCAGGAAGTCGCTCAGAAGCAGGACAGCATGGATTACGTCTTCCTGCTGGATGTCTCCGGCAGCATGGCCGATGACGGCAAGTTGCTGGTTTCAAAAGATTCCATCGCCGCTTTCCTTAACGAGTTGGGTGATGCTGATCGTTTCGAAGTAATGACATTCAACAACAAGCCATACTTGGCCTTCAATGAATTGCAGCCCGCCAATGCCGCGAACAAACAACGCGCCCTCGAATATCTTTCCAAGCAGGAAGCCCGTGGCGGCACCGTTCTGCAACCCGCCATCACTACCGCTTACAAATACGCCACCGCCGACCGACCACTCAACGTCGTCATCCTCAGCGACGGCTTGACCGAACAACAAGAGCGGCAAAACCTCTTGCAACTCATTCAGGCTCACCCCGGCAATACCCGCGTCTTTTGCATCGGCGTGGGTAACGATGTTAATCGTCAGCTCTTGCAACAACTGGCCGAGGACTCGGGTGGCCTCGCCGCCTTTCTTTCATCGGGCGACAATTTTACACGCCAGGCACGCGCCTTCCGGCAGAAGTTGATGCGGCCTTTCGCCACCGGCTTGGAGATTAAATTCGCAGGTCTTGACGTCACCGATGTCGAGCCCGCTGTGGTGCCCAATCTTTATTTTGGTTCACCGGTGAGAATTTACGGTCGTTATCATGGCAGCGGGAAAGCTGAAGTCACCTTGCGCGGCAGTGTGCTGGGCAGGGAAGTTAAACAAACTGCCCAATTTGAATTCCCCAAGACGGACGCGGCTAATCCGGAAATCAACCGCTTATGGGCCACGCATCGGATCGATTCGTTGCTCAAAGGCGCGGACCGCAAAGGTGACCGCGCTCAGGTTGCCCCGGAGATTGTGCGTTTGGGTGAAGACTTCTCCATCGTAACCGAATACACCTCATTCCTCGTTTTGGAAAACGATGCCGAATATCAACGCTGGAAAATCTCCCGCAAGAATCTGGAACGAACCGGTCAGGATCGCGACGCGCAGGCCAAACGTCGTGAGCAACTTGACCTTATTCGCAACAAAGCCTTGTCCGAACTCGGGCCGCAAGCCGCCACGCCCGTGGCCAACAAAGCACCTATGCAACTCGCCTCCGCGCCGCAGGTGTTTAACCAATCAGCACCGACAACCGCTACTCCCACATCGCAACCTCGGCCACAAGCCGAGCGAAAACAAAGTGTGGACTTTGGTTTAGGAGGTGGGGGCTCGAGTCCAGTTGGCCCCTTGGGCCTGCTCGGCACACTCTGGCTCGCTCGTCGTAAAAAGAAAGCTTCGTAACTGACGCCAAGTAGTGGCGGGATGGACTCAAATCCGTTCCGCCTTTTCTCAATGTTCTCACGATCTGAAATCAGCCATTCCATTCCTCCCAGTATGAAGAAGCTGTTTGGTTCAAAATTTCTCGCCCCCATTCACCGCGCCATCGTGCGCCGTCCGGAGCTGTTACTCTTTGGTCTGCTGCTGGCATTTTTCAACGCCCCCGTTCTGGTTGGTTCTTGTTGGCACTCGTTGATGTTCCGACCTGATGCTGTTCAAAGCGGTCAGTGGTGGCGGTTGTTCACTCATCCATTCGTTCATCTCACTTGGTATCATCTCCTGCTGGATGGAGTCGCTTTTCTCACGCTTTACAATAGTCTCCTCGAGATAAAATTCGCCCGACGATTAACCTACATCGTCGCTGCTGCTGTGGGCAGTCTATCGCTCTCGTGGCTGACTACTCCCGCCGGTTCGGGCAATGGACTTTGCGGACTCTCCGGCATCGCCCACGGTTTAATGGCCGTCTCTGCTTTGGAAATTGTCGCCAGCCAACCGCCTCATTCCACCGAACGTCGCATCGGCTGGTTCAGCTTTTCAGTGGTCGTTGGCAAGGCTGCTTTTGAAGTGCTGACTGGTCGAATGTTTTTCAACTTCCTCGACTTCGGCCTCCTCGGTTCTCCCGTCGTCGTTTCTCATGCCGGTGGCATTGTGGGAAGCCTCATTGCTCTGTTGTTCCTCAGGCCGATGCAGAATCAGCGTTCAACTCAATTACCAACTCTGGCCGCTTCCGCAACCACGTAAAATCTACGCCACAATCCCTTTAACAATATTCCCCGCCACATCCGTTAAACGAAAATCCCGGCCTTGTGAACGGAACGTCAGCCGCTTGTGGTCAATCCCGCAAAGATAAAGCATCGTGGCATGCAAATCATGCACATGCATTTTCTGCTCGTCATCTACGAACCGATAGCCGAGCTCATCCGTGCTGCCCCAGGTAAGACCACCCTTGATGCCGCCACCCGCCAACCACACCGAGAACGCATTGATATGATGATCACGCCCTGAACCTTGACCCATCGGCGTGCGGCCAAATTCCCCGCCCCAAATCACCAGCGTATCCTCCAGCATCCCGCGTTGTTTAAGATCTTTCACCAACGCAGCCGAAGCCTGGTCAACATCTTGCGCGCTCACCGGCATGTCATGTTCAATATTATTATGATGGTCCCACGCGCGGTGATACACCTGCACAAAACGTGTCCCGCGTTCCACCAGCCGCCGCGCCATCAAAACATTGGAAGCAAAACTCCCATCACCCGGATGCTTCACGCCATACATGTCCAGGATGTGCTGCGGCTCTTGTTTGAAATCAGTCAATTCCGGAATCGACGTCTGCATGCGAAATGCCATTTCGTATTGGCTGATCCGCGTTTGAATTTCCGGATCAATTCGCTCCTCCGCCAACATGCCATTGAGTCGTTTAATTTCCTCCACGACTTGTCGTTGCGTGCTCTGGCAAACACCTTCCGGATTGCCAACATAATGCACTGCATCGCCCTTGGACTGAAATTGAATCCCTTCAAATCGAGTTGGTAAAAAACCGCTCGACCATTGCCGCGCAGAAACCGGTTGTAAGCCGGATTTACCCGCCGAAGTCAGCACCACAAATCCGGGCAAGTCTTCCGTCTCCGCTCCAAGGCCATAGAGCAGCCACGACCCCATGCTCGGCCGGCCTTTGATTTGCGAGCCACTGTTCATGAACGCATGGGCCGGATCATGATTGATCTGCTCCGTGTGCATCGAGCGCACGACGCAAATATCATCTGCAATGCCGCCAATATTGGGAAACAATTCCGAGATTTCCTGTCCCGACTTCCCCCATTTTTTAAATCCAACAAACGGCCCGAACGCCTTGAGTTGAGTGTTCTGCAATTGGGCGAGTTGCTGGCCCTTGGTGAACGAATCGGGAAACGGTTTGCCGTGTAGTTCCTTGAGCTTCGGCTTATAATCCAAACTCTCCAGATGCGACGGGCCACCCGCCATATAAAGATGGATGATGCGCTTCACGCGAACCGGAAAATGCGGCGGATTCACCACTCCCTTCCAGCGACCATTCGGTGCGGCCACGGCTTCTGCAGCCTGCAATAACTTCGGATTCAACAAACTCGCAAGCGCCAAACCGCCCAGGCCAAACGCCGCGCGTCCCAGAAAAGTGCGGCGATTGATGCCCGCCTGAAATGCTTTCAAATCAAATTGAGAATTCATGGCTTCTAATATCGGGTAATCGTTTCGTGCAGACCGAGCACCACCCGGCAAACTTGCGTCCACGCGGCCAGTTCCGCATCGGACGCCACGCGTGGCTCTGGCGCGAGGCCAACGCGCATCAATTTTTTCGCATCCTCCGGATGCGCATTATAATATTCACGTTGCGCCTTTAAAAATTTTGCGAGCGATTGTCGCTCTGCTGGTTTGACCGGACGCGCGAGTGCTTTCTGATAAACCAAATCCACCCGCTGTCCGTCATCCTTCGTCGCCGTGGAAATAATCTTCCCGGCAAACGTCCGCGCCGCCTCCACGAAACTTGGATCATTCAACAAGGTCAAGGCCTGTTGCGGCGAATTGGAGACATTGCGAATCGCCGTGCATTCCTCGCGCGACGGCGCGTCGAAGTTCGCCATCATCGGATGCAAAAATGTTCTTTGCCAATGATTATATAAACCGCGCCGATACTCGCGCTCATCCTGGTCGGCGTGATAATCCCGTTCCGGAAATTGTATGTTCGCATAATATCCAGCCGGTTGATACGGATGCGCGCTCGGCCCGCCAATGTCTTGATTCAACAACCCGGAAATAAACAACGCATTGTCCCGGACAAATTCTGCTTCCAGGCGGCGAGGGGATTGCGAGGCCAGCAACCGATTCGCTGGATCGATTTCATGGATCTTCGGACTCGGATTCGATGATTGGCGATAAGTCTCCGACATCACCATTAACTTGACCATATGCTTCATGTCCCAACCGCTGTCCATGAATTCCACCGCCAGCCAATCGAGCAATTCCGGATGCGTCGGCCATTCGCCCTGTGCGCCAAGGTCGTCCACCACCGGCGATATCCCCGCGCCTAAGAATTGTTTCCAAGTTCGATTCACCATCGTGCGGGCAGTAAGCGGATTCTCCTTTGACACCAGCCATTTCGCCAAATCCAGTCGCGTCAATCGTTTCCCGTCGGTCTTGGCAACCTGCGGTAGAAAATGCGGCACGGCCGGCTCAACTATCTCACCACTATTATCCTGCCAATTGCCCCGTCCCAACACCCGCGTTTCCGACGGCTCCACGGCCATTGTGACAAGGGTAGGGGATTTACCGCCCCGGCATTCCAATGCT
>JAQGPC010000125.1 GCA_028293285.1 Pedosphaera sp. | reverse complement strand
CTTCTCGCAATATCTTTACGATCTGTTCAGGACTGTATTTTTTACCCTTCATGGTCTGGCCTTCATTTTGCGGCAAGCCTAACTCTTCAGCCAGTCCACTTTTTTGGGGTCAGGTCAAAATGACTGATGACGTTCATCGCAATTTGATTTCTTCAACGGTCACTATGACGCCGGAGGAACTCAAGGTAGCGGAGCTAAAAGCGAACCCGGTTAAAACTTATAAGCCCGCACCAACCGGTGTAAAAGATCCGTTAAATCGTTGATTACATATTAAAATCAAATTCGAATCGGCCCACTACAATGTAGCGGGCTTTTTTATAACCCGTTCAGTGACTCGACTTTCCATTCGGATGAGGTAGATTTTCTTTATGCGCGTTGCGTTTAAGGAATGGGCCGTGATTGTGGATGCTCTGGGCCGGGGCGAGCAGATTGTAATTCTGCGGAAGGGCGGTATTAGCGAGGGGCGCGGGGGATTCAAACCTGAACATTCTGAATTTCTTCTTTTTTCAACATTGTTTCACCAACAGCGGGAGTCGGTTGTTGCTTCAGCGCAGGAATGCTATGACACGATTGCGCCGAATTTTCCGCCAGCGGATCGGCTGCGTTTGGAGTTCTTTGCCAAAGTAGTTGCGGCACAGCGGCTGGATTCATTGGATAAAGCCAATAGTTTGCATGGGCAACATGTCTGGCGCGATGAAGTAATCGCCGAGCGTTTTGATTGGGGACGTGACAAAACTATTTATGCGATGGCGGTCAGGATCTTCCGATCGCCTTCAGCTATTGAGCTGCCGATGCTGGCTGCTTACGGGGGATGCAAATCTTGGATTGAAATTGACCAGGAGATTTTGACGGACAAGGCAACTCCGGTTCTCACGGATGCGGCCTTCACGGATAAATTAAAACTCTTTCTTGAAGCAGTTGGTTGTGATGAATCGTCTTCAGATGTTGTCGGTGAATTTCCCAATTTCAAGAAATCATCCATTTCCAGCCCTACCACTGCAGCTTAAATTACAGACTGTGTTTTATGAACTTGCCACAATTCATTTTAGCTTCCAGTTCGCCCCGGCGATTAGAGTTGCTGCGGGAGTTGGATGTGGACTTCGAGGTGTTGCCGAGTGATGCCAGCGAACTCCACAATGAACATTTAACGGCGGGAGAAACTTCCCAGATCAATGCGTATCGCAAAGCCCGTGCGGTCGCGAAGAAATTTCCTGATGCGCTGGTGATGGGGGCGGATACGTTGGTGTATCTCGATACCAAGCTATTCGGCAAGCCGACGAACCATGAAGATGCCTACCGGATGCTCAAGCAACTGCAAGGCCAGACGCACCAAGTGGTCACGGGCGTTTGTCTGATGCAATTGCGCTGTCATCGCCAAAAGGTTTTTGCCGAGAGCACGGAGGTGAAGTTCCGCGTCTTGACCACGCAGGAGATCAAAAATTATTTGGATCGTATCAATCCCTTGGACAAAGCGGGCGGTTATGCCATCCAGGAAAATGGCGATAAGATCATCGAAAATATTTCAGGCTCCTATAGCAACGTGATGGGCCTGCCGCTGGAGCGGCTGAAAGAGGAACTACCTCATTGGGAAGTTCCGTTGGGTGTGCATTAATTTATCAACGAGCCAATTCCTGCCAGAGATGGGCGCTCATTAGCTGGCCCTTTTCAAAGCAGTCCAAATCGAACTTCTCATTGGGCGAATGGGCGTTGTCATCCGGCAAAGCCAATCCCAAGAGCAACGTGTCGGCACGGAGTTGCTTCTTGAAATCATTCACGATGGGAATGGAACCACCTTCGCGCATGAGGACGGGTTCACGTCCAAAGGCGGCTTTCAAAGCGCGCAAGGCAGCCTGTGCTTGGGGGCCAGTGGGCGACACCAGATAAGGTTCAGCACCATGGCCGGATTTGATCTCCAGACGCACGGTAGGCGGACAAAGCTTGGTGAGATAGTCGCGAGTGGATTTGACAATCTTGGACGGATTTTGGTTAGGAACCAAACGCAATGTGAGCTTGGCGCGCGCCCATGCAGGGACGATGGTTTTGCTGCCTTCGCCCTGGTAACCGCTGGTGAGACCGTTGATTTCAAGAGTTGGACGAGCGGTGCGTTGCTCTGTGGAGGTAAAGCCGCGTTCGCCGAAGAGTTTGGGCACTCCAAGGAACTTTGTGTATTGGCGATCATTGCCGGGAAGACGGGCCATTTGTTTGCGCTCGTAAGTAGAGAGCGGGGCAACATCGTCGTAATAGCCGGGAATGGTAATGCGACCGTTCTTGTCGCGAAGCTTCGCAAGCAGTTGGCAGAGGGCCATGGCTGGATTATCCACGGAACCGCCGAAAATACCGGAGTGTAAATCGCGAGACGGGCCGTGTACGGTAACTTCGAAAGCAGCGATGCCACGCAAGGCATAGGTGAGCGCCGGGAGTTTTGTGCTGGGAATGCCGGTGTCGGAAATCACGACGGCATCGCACAGTAACTCAGCCTTATTTTTTTTGAGAAAACCAGCGAGGCTCTTGCTGCCCACTTCTTCTTCGCCTTCGAGGACGAAGGTGAGGTCGCAAGGCAATTCGGTGCCGGTTTTCAGGTAGGCTTCAACCGCGGTAAGGTGGGCGAGGTTTTGGCCTTTATTGTCACTGGCACCGCGCGCAAATAGGGAGCGGCCTTCAATGCGAGGCTCGAAGGGAGGTGTTTTCCAGAGGTCGAATGGTTCGGCAGGCTGGACATCATAATGGCCATAGACCACGAAGTGCGGTCGCTTGGAACCTTTCGTGCGAGGCGTTTTGGCGACCACGATGGGATTTCCTTCCGTAGCGCAAAGACGCGTCTCCAAGCCGATGCTTTTGCAATGTTTGACGAGCCATTCGGCGCAGGCTTTCAGGTCCTTGCGATGCTCGGGTTGGGCCGAAACACTGGGAAAGCGGACGTAATCACAAAGATCTTTAATAAAGCGGGCCTGATTAGTCCGCAAATAATCTAATACTTTTTGCATTTTTGATTCTGCCACGTTGCTGGGAGGCATGAACGGGATGGATTGTTCGTTCCTACCTCCGGTTTTCGGCAGCGCGGCTATTTAGGCACAATCTTTGGCAACAAGTCAAATATGTTACCACCGGAAGGCTTGTTGGTTGATGAGGGTGGATTGGTATTGGCCTGAGGTCTATTGGTGGCGATACCGGAAAGAATGTTTCCCAAAACGTTTCCAGCGGAAGGCTTATTGGTAGAGGCAGGTTGGTTGGTGCCGGACTTGCCGCCGAGCAGACCTCCCAGACCGGGAACCTGGTTGATATATTTGCCAGCTTCTTTTTCGATGATTTTGGACGCACCGGTAGCCTGGGCTATCATTTGAGCTATGACGACCTTGTTAATCTGTGGGTTCGGATCGCCAATGGTTCCTTTGACCGTAACAAATGTGGGCAGGGTGACATAAGCTGTATTGGTGGGAGCATCGGCAGGCACCACACGAGCTTTTTGCGCGAGGGATCGCTTTAAGGATATTTCCACAGGCCAATTATTGATGGGAGAATTCGTCAAGACGGTGGCGATGGGTATGACACCCTGACTCTGGGCAGAAAGAGTATCGCTGACGATTCGGAATTGGTTCAGATTGATATTACCCTCGCCCATTTTCGTATTCACCACGATATAGTTTACCGGAGAATTGGTTAGTCCGGGTTCCTGAAGCGCCAAGGCGACAGCACCGATAACATTCTTATAAAATTTATTGGGAGCGAGTTGAATATTGGCATTCGTGAACACCAAGCTGAGTTGGCCGGCCAGACTTTTCTGCAGGCTGGCACCGGTTGTGCCTGCACCTTTAAGTTGAACATTGGCAATCAAATCGCCTTTGGCCCGATCCTTGTAGTCAGCAGAGAAGGAATTTGCCAGCGGAGCAATTGGAATTTTATCTGCCGAAAGATTTACATCGTATTGGTAGCCAGGAACGCCAAGGTTCAAGTCCACCGTGGCGTTTACAGGAGCGCCATTGATTGCGAGTTGGAATGGTTTCAGGAGGACATGGCCTCCATCAATTTTTGCAGTGGTTTGCAGATTGGTAATCTCGAGCTCGCGGAGATAAAAACGGGCGATGTTTACGTCCACGCTCGAATTGCGCAGCGGAAGATTAACTGCTGCGGGCTCGGCATTAGGATTAGGCTGCGGGTTGGAAATGGTTCCTGACGGCGCGGGTGTAGCCTTGGCGGTTGGAGCCTCAGCTTTTTTACCCGCAAACAAATCGTAATAGCGGGTGACATCGAGCGCTTGAGAGGTGAGTTTTAAGGTGCCTTGCGTGCCATTGGTTTGTGACAGGTCCACCTGCCCGGTGAGCGATAATTCATTCTTAGCGCGCTCAGTAGGCGTAAGCGTGAACTGGAATTGGCGAATGTCCGCCACTTTATTTTTCAATGAAGCATCAACCTGGAATTTGGCTTCGAGAGGTATCTTGGGGATTTGTTGTTTGGGATCGCTGACGATAAGGTTGGCAAGCTGGAAGTCTGCTTTGACCGAGGATTCAGCCTGTGCATTATATCCGGCAGAGGCGGTGGCATTCACCGAGATGGACTCGAGTCGTTTATCGCCAAGTGCGGAAGCCAGGAAAGGTCGCAGGGCATTTTCGTTGAAGCCCACGAGCTTGAGGTCAAATTGTCCGACCTCCTTGTCTTGGTCATAATTTCCAGTGACATCAAAGCGGCCACCGGGAGTTTGACCCTGAGTAACAGAGCCGGTGGCCTTGCGGA
>JAQGPC010000120.1 GCA_028293285.1 Pedosphaera sp. | reverse complement strand
TGCGGCGGGTCGCTTTAAATTTGATGCTATAGGTATCGTAGTAATAGCCGGGGCCCACTTTGGTCAGAGGATACAGGTATTGATAAAATTGGAATCGGGCATCAATCACATAACTGAAATTGCTGTTCGTAGGGGTTTGGGTCAGCGTATTACCGGCATAGTCCATGGCTTTGAAAAGCGTGGAATTAGTGAGGTTGCGGAGGATCACCTTATAGTTGGTCTGGCCGCTGACAATCCGCCGGAACTCATCCGTATTAATGCCATTGGTGAGCATGACGTTGGTACCGGTATCGTAATAATAACGCACAAAAAAATTGGGATCGTTGGCGAAAGGATAAATTTGCAGCGCATTGCCCTGGAGCGGCAATCCATCGGCAACCGGCGTAAAACTGGATCGTGTGCCAGTGCCGACCAGCACATTTTTAGAAGACTGAACTTCGCTCAACAAAAGGGTAAGAGCATGCCGGGATTGGTCGTTGGCCCCCAGCTTGGCGCTGACATTTGTGTCCTGCTTCATCCCAAAGAGGTTGATGGTAATAAGCCCTGCCAGCATCAGGCCAAAAATACTCAGGCTGACCAATAGTTCAACGAGCGTCAGTGCCTCCAGCTCACGGGAGACTTTAAATTGGGAAGGAATAATTTTCATTAGTCTGGAGCCCGGTACGTAATGAGTGTGTTAGTAAAAATCTGGTTGCGCCAAGGCCAGGCGGTATCCACCCTGACCATTTTGACGTAAGTAAGCGGATTCGTAGCTATCGTGATTGTTGAAACAGTGGTGTAGTTGCTGACCCAGACAGAATTTCCATTGGCAGCAACCGGCAGATCCAGCGTAGCACCACTACTCATTGGCCCATTAGTGGTTTGGTCCACCGGGGTAATTGCATTGGGATCCCAGGCGCTCGCGCGAACCTGTTCCATGGCTGCGATAGCTTGTGCTTGTGCCGCCAAGGAATAACCAGACCATTCCGTTCGCTTGGCGCCCTGCACATACATGGTAACAATTCCCGCAAAGACTAAACCCATTATTAACATGCTAATTACCACTTCCATCAGGCTAAATCCCCTTTTAGTGGATGAATTAGTCGGCTTTAGTTGCATTTTCAAATTCATGTTAAGTTTCAATCCAGGCAATGGGGATTCAACGTGGCCTTACAACAATTATTGATTGTTTCCTACGTATGAACCCAGTAATGCCCACCACTCTCAAGCAAATGCTTTGCCAGTCATAGAATGCCAGTAAATAAGGCCTATTGCAGAGGAAACGGAGGGCTTCTCCCAAAATCCAACAAGCAGACCGTCTAAAACCGGGACACTCTTAAACTGAACAAAGTTTTGGAGTCGCCTCTGGAAGCCGGCTAAATGAAAAACGATCGGAGGGTCTTATTGAATAAGATAAGAGGAATTTTGAAGCGTTCGTCAGGTATTCAAAATGAAATTGCGGGTCCAGTTTCCCGGTGAAGTTTTCGCAACCCAAAATGACTCGCTGACGCTGACGATAGGTGGATTGGAAGCCCAAGCGGCGGCATCATAAGGATAAAGCACGTATTTCTGCCGGTCACGGTCAAACAGGTGGATGACATCGCCTTCAGCGATGGGAAAAGCCAAATCTGTATGCAAACGTCCGGCTTGCGGCACCAGAGAACTACGGATGGAAAAACCTCCGGCAATGGGAATGGAAAGATTACCTTGCATAACATCGCCAACAAAACTCAAGGTTTTGTAATCGGAGGTGGGATTGTGCAGAATGGCACCTTCGCCGGGAACCAATTTTTCAGAAGGATTGCTCCACTTACCCCCGCGGAACACATTTTCCGTCATTTGAAAAAACCGGGTATCGAACTTATTGATTTTGGTTCCGTCCGGCATGTCCTTGAGCAAATCACTGATGAAATTCGAGGGAGCATCGAACGGATTGGCAATCATGGAAAAGCCCGGCGGCAAAGTGGTGGAAGCATAGCCCATCACATTGGCCGACTGAACAATACCGGCCAGGATGCGATAAAAACGGCAACTGAATTTCGAGGCATCGGAATCGACATATTCAATGGCTTCATGTTCAGCGGTGTCAGTGCAAATGGTTTGCCAATGTTGTAAATCGGTGGTGGCTTGGATTTCATATTGGGCTCCCTTCGTAATGCGCGCTTTGAGTTGGAACGCGCCATAGGGAAAACGCACAGCCGGTCCAAGTACCGCAGGTAATACGGGAATCTGACTCCTGCGAAATTGAGCAGTGCCGCCAATTCTTTGCATAAGGGATTCCAGTTTCATTATGTTCAATGAGACTTTTTCCCCGAGCCAATCGATACTGTCTTTCTATTATTTTTCTTTATCACAGGAAGCAATACTATCCACAAAAAGCTTGAGCGCAATGGGTCGAGGCCATTTTACTTGCAATACTGACATCTGTAGGACGTTTGCCTACAAATGCGCTCGCCAGCCCTGATAAGACAAGTTATTCTCACGGATTAGAAGCCAGCAGATGACGTTCCAGTTTGAACGTTGTGGGATAGAAACCCTCTGTATCCTTGAGAAATGAGTGCATGAATTTGACTCCCGCACAACAGGAAGCCATCACCGCGCGCGGCAACGTGCTCGTAGTGGCTGGAGCTGGCACGGGCAAGACCCGCACCCTGGTCGAGCGCTGCCTGAATTGCTTGCTGGAGGAAAAGCCGCGGGCTTCGCTGGATGAGATTTTGATGGTGACCTTTACCGATGCGGCGGCGGCGGAAATGCGCCAGCGTATCCGGGCGCGGCTGGAAGAGGAGTTGGCCGGGCATACCGACGATATCCGTTGGACGGAACAACTTGCACTGTTCGACACGGCCCATATCGGGACGTTGCACAGCTTTTGTTTGCAACTGATCCGGCAACATTTTTATGAGTTGGAATTGGACCCGCAGCTGACCGTGCTGCCGGAAGAAGAGGCCCGGTTGCTGGCAGATGAAACGTTGGAAAAACTGCTTCAAGAACATTACGCCGGGAAAACAACCGAGGGTGAGGCGGTGCAACAACTCATCCAAGCGCAGGGGCGCGGATGGGACCAGCCGATTCGCACGCTGGTGTTGCGCCTGCATCATTATACCCAGACATTGCGAGATCCGGCGGGATGGTTTGGAGCCCAGATTACCATGTTCGAATCGCCGGAACCAGACCAGTGGAACGCCTGGCTGGTGGAAGCGGTGGGTGAATGGCGCGATCGATGGCTGCCAGCATTGTTAAGTGAAAGGTCGGAAAATTTAAAGGCGGTGGAATGCGCAACTGCCTTGCGAAGCCTGTCAAAGGA
>JAQGPC010000115.1 GCA_028293285.1 Pedosphaera sp. | reverse complement strand
ATGTTCAACTGCCTGGCGAGCCGTCGATTGGCCTTGGCCGTGTGGCTGGGGTCCTTGTCCAGCAGCATCCAAATCGGGCTCTGCCGGTAGCCGCGACGTAACCGGCGCAGAAACATGCCAAAGTTGGCTTGCCTGCGGTTGGAGTGGCGCATGAGCACGCGATGGGCGGTGTCCAAATTGACGGTGCCCTGCAACACGCATCGGGCGTTGCGCCCGGTGATGGGCACCTTGGCCTGCTCACCGCGCCTGGCCCAGGCGCTGCGCAAAGGCGGGAAAAGCCGCAGGATGGTTTCGTCCTCGACCAGCAATACCGTGCCCGGTGGCCGCGACCGTAGTTGATGGAGAATGGCCCGCTTTTTTTTGTGCCCGATACGGGTCCTTCTCCACGTAAACATAGCGCGGGCGTTTCCATTCCAGGCCGATCTGTTTCATCCGCCGCCGTAGCGTCCACGGGCTGACCTGGCACTGATAGCGTCGCTGCAAGTGCCAGGTCAATAAGGGCACGGTCCAAGTCAGTGCGGCATAGCCCAACGCCAGGGGGGGAGCGGTGCAACTCCCGCAAGATGCGGGCCTCGGTCAGGACCGGCGCCTGCCGGGGCCGCCCAGGGCGCGGAGCCGCTTGCAGATCGGCAATCCGGTGGCGTCGCCCGTAACGCTTCAGCCAGTGATAAATCGCCTGACGGGAGCGGTGGATAAAACGGGCGGTGCCACTGACGGACCAGCCGGCGGCGACCAGACGCAAGGCTAAAATGCGCTGGTAAACCTTTGCCTCTTTAGTCCTGTTGAGGGCTCTGCTCAAATGCGCTGGATCGACTGGCTTCCATTTGATAAGGCGCTGACACCGTTTCCTTTTCATGAGCCAACTTCAACTCATGCGGCTGACTGTCAAAAAACTTTTGTATACCTACTTAACCAATGCGGCGGAATCAACGCATCACTCCCTCGCCAACGTTCAACAACATGCACATTGGGTATTCCCGACCAATAGGCTTCGCCGACATGTTCGATAACGATAATCTGTAGCCGCTTGTTCGTTCGACTAACCGCTTCGGAAAGTGCACGGAAAATCCGCTGTACTCGTTTTATATCATCGGAGTCAGGCTCAGGTTCGGTTTCATTGGTCAAATTTCTTTCCACGCTCATTCGCTCAGGAAAGAAAGCCTGACTGGGCTGATCAATGAATATAAACTGCGGAACTGGGCTGGTTGACGAATCAGCAACTTCAAGAAAGTGTTCATGAAGCGCCAAAAGACATGCGATGTGGTAGCCCATCCAATTGGCAGCACTACCGATTTCCCATAGATAGTCTTGGCGTCCTTGGGGACCTTTGACTGTCAAAGTAAGATTTCGAATGTCGATTCGCACAGGTTGTTCTGGATGCTCTACACCAAGAATTTCTGCGTAATGGCGACAAGTATCTGACAATTTATCGAGAGCCACATCTTGTCGTCTGTAAATCGCATTCTGATCGAGTTGGTGACGCAACTCGGCTACGCGCCGTTCTAAGTTTACAACTTTAGTAACAAGCAGATTACCTTGATCTGCTTCAGCAAACTTTTTGAGTTCTTGTTCAAGCCGCCCCCCAAAATTGTGGATATCGGTTATGGTCTGCCGTTGTGCGCGGATGGTGTCTGACTGCAATTCAAGCCGCTCGAGTTCTTGCCGGACAGAATTAGCATCGTCTTCCAATTTCCGAAGATCTTCATCAAGAGTGGTGGATTCTTTATCAAGCACTTGGTTAATAGATTCAACACTCCCCACATGTGCCGCTACATTCTTCGCGAGTCCCACCAACCGCTTTACCTCGTTAGCAGCTCCTTCCGTTTCAGAACCGCAAACCGGGCAAGAATGGCTCGCTTCGAGTCGTTGGGAAAACCATGGCAAAAGGCAGCACAGCATCGAAGGAGGAGGCATTGGTTGAAAAAGAAATTACAGAGGGTGACATTGTAGATGCGTTTTCCAAAATAAAAGGTCTAAAACGAGACGAAGTCGAAGCTAATGCTACAAAATGTAAAGCTTACTTGTATAGGTCCGGCATTAGAACTAAGACACAACTTCACCGATTTGCTGAATCGCAGCCAATTTTTGATTGGTTGCGGAAGGCATATGTGGACGAACTCTCTCGCAACCCGGAGTTTCCGCTTGATCCGATTGCAGTCTCTGCTTGGGGTGGTGCTTTGTTTATGCTTGGAATGCAAGATCAGGTAAAGACGCATGTATTAGGGCAGATGCGAGCTTCTCCTGAATATATTGAAAAGCATTCAGCAAAGACTGCGGAAACAACGTAGAATTTAAAATATTTCTTCGGCTATCTCTACCCATGACCTTTCCCCGCCCATTCGCCGGTCTCGACCGCCGCATTATCTGGTTGCGGGCGATTCTCTTGAGCGCCTATTTTCCTCCCGAACCATTGTGCCCAAACACCCTTCCGAATTAGCGCAAATTAGTGCAATTCGTGTCTATCAATTCTGTGCGGTTTCCGTCCGCCTTTTCGCCACCCTCCATCTTCGTTTAGTTCCCATCCGTGTTGATCCGTGTCCATCCGTGGTTGAAACCCTTCCGAGTTTTCCGCAGCCTTCGCGCCCGTGTTGTTTTACCATTCGTGTTTATTGGTCCCGCATGCGGGATTCGTGGTTGTCTTGTGCCGTCCTGACCCGCTAGGCTCTCGCCCATGACCTTTCCCCGCCCATTCGCCGGTCTCGACCGCCGCATCGCTTGGCTGCGGGCGATACTCCTAAGCGCCTGTTTTCTCGGTATGCTCTTCTCCGAAAAATTGTGGCTCAACACCCGTGATTACCCGCTCCTGAAAATCACCCCCGGATTTCCCGTGCTCCCCGCGCCGTTGGACAAAATTTTCTTCATCGCGCTCCTCCTTTCCCTCGTCCTCGCCGGATGGTTCCATCGCCGCGCCGTCCTCTTCTTTTTGTTCGGCACACTCTTTCTGTTCCTCGAAGACCAAAACCGCGGTCAACCCTGGTTTTACATGTATTGGGTCATGCTCTGGCTAACTTTGCTGCCCGCGCCCGTTGCCCTCGCCGCCTGTCGCTGCGCCCTCACCGCCGTTTACCTCTGGAGCGGCATCCAAAAATGTCATGCCACATTTTTTGAAAGAGTCCCCGTCTGGCTCTCCGCCCCCGCTGCGAACTGGCATCTCCCCGGCGGACACGAACTCGTCCGCTACGCCATCGCCGGTGCCCCCTTCATCGAAATCTTCATCGGCCTCGCCTTCTGGATACCCCGATTACGCAAACTCGCCCTTGGCATCGTCATCGCCGTGCATGTGCTCGCCTTGCTGTTGCTCGGCCCCACCGGCCTTAACTACAACCTCGTTGTCTGGCCGTGGAACCTCGCTATGATCGCCCTGGCCCTCGTCCTGTTCGCCGCCGCGCCGCAAGCACGCCTCAAACCCACCTTCACCGACCTGCGCCAATCCAAACCAGCGCTCACCGTCGTCGCCCTGTTTTCCCTGCTGCCCATCCTCAGCTACGCCGGCATGTGGGATTCCTATTTTTCCTTTTCCCTGTTCGCCGAACACGAAGCCAAGGCCGACATGTTCATGAGCGAAGCCATGACCAAACGCCTCCCCGAACCCATGCGCAAACAACTCCACCAATTGCCAGCCGGAGCCTACAATCCCCAAGTCCAAGGCCCGTATGCCTTCGGCTTCCAAGTCTGGGCCTACGAACAACTCGGCGTCCCCGCCATCTCCGAACCCCGCAGCTTCCGCTCCGTTTACAACTTCCTCTACAAAACCTACGCCGCCGCGCCGACCGACCTCCACATGCTCATCAGCCCCCGCTCCGGCCCCATCACCTTTTACGAAGCCCACAACTCCTTCGCCCTCGTCCCAAATAAATAATCTGCCCCTGTAGGAGGCGAGGTGACGAGACTCTAACTTTTCCCTCGCGATCAGGTTTCCATTGCTCAAGCAAACGGGGTAGGGCGCGTCTGTCCCAGCGCGCCGCCATCAACACCATATTGACTACACCCCATTTGCCATCATTATCGGTACATGAAACTGGGAAATTTAATTGGTGTTATTTTATTATTTTGCCTCACCGCAATTACCGGAATCGCTGCCGAAACCCGGTTCCCAATTACAACTCGCCTCTCACACACAAACCTTCTCGTCTACAACCAAAAAGGCGAAATCCTCCCCGTCAAAACCAAATCCGATTGGCAAAAACGTCGCGCCTCCATCCTCCAAGGCATGCAGGAAGTCATGGGCCCGCTTCCCGGAAAATCCAAACTCTGCCCCCTCGACATCAAGATGGAAGAAGAAGTTGATTGCGGCACCTACGTCCGCCGCCTCATCACCTACGCGTCCGAACCCGGTTCACGTGTGCCCGCCTACCTCTGCATTCCCAAGGCCGCGTTGCAAAGCAAAAAGAAATTTCCCGCCGTCCTTTGCCTCCATCCCACCGAGATGTCACTCGGTCATAAAGTCGCCGTCGGTTTGGGCGGCAAGGAACATCGCGCCTACGCCGCCGAACTCGCCGAGCGCGGTTATGTGACCCTCTCGCCCGCCTATCCTATCATGGCCAATTACCAGCCCGACCTTAAAGCCCTCGGCTACCAAAGCGGCACCATGAAAGCCATCTGGGACAACAAGCGCGGCCTCGACTTGCTCGATTCACTCCCCTTCGTGAAAAAGAAAAACTACGGCGCCATCGGCCATTCCCTCGGCGGCCACAACTCCATCTACACCGCCGTTTTCGACGACCGCATCAAAGTCATCGTCTCCAGTTGCGGCTTCGATTCCTATCGCGATTACATGGACGGCAACATCAAAGGCTGGACCAGCACCCGCTACATGCCCAAGCTCCTCGATTATCCCCTTGCCAAAATTCCCTTCGATTTCTATGAACTGATCGGCGCACTCGCCCCACGCGTCTGCTTCGTCAACGCCCCCACCGGCGACTCCAATTTCAAATACCGCAGCGTCGATGCCATCATCAACTCCGCCATGCCCATCTATCACCTCTACGGCACGCCGCAAAACCTGCGCGTCGAACATCCCGGTGGCGGCCATGATTTCCCCGACGAAGTCCGCTTCCAAGCCTATCAAGTTCTGGATACAAACCTGCGCTGAAGTATGAGAACGTTTACAAAGATAAACCCTGGCATGTTGCGTAGAAGACCGGCAGCGCCAATCAACTTACTGGGGTAGGAGTCGACGTGAGGAGACTCTGACTATTCCCTTGGCAGTTCGGACGCTCATAACGACTTCAGCCGTCCTTAAAGCTTAAACATCTTCTTCGAATTTTCGTACAGCAACTTCCGCTCAATCGCCTTGCTGGTAGCCAATTCCCGCACCGCCGCAATCGTCCGCGCTCCCTGACAACCCGGCCCGCGCCCAATGGAGTCATTGCAATCACTGCCGTACAACAGTTTATTTTGATGACGTTCAAGGAACGCCCGTGCGAAATCCTTATCGCGATTCAGCGCGTTCAAGCCCGAACCCGCCGAAAGATCCCCATACATGTTCGGATAATCCGTGAGCAAACGATCCGTAATCCCGCCCGGCGTGATCTTGCCGATTGGATACATCGTTTTCTGATCCGAATTCTTATCAATGTTGCTCCACCACGTCTGGGCATGGCCAATAAAATTCACCTTCGGAAACTTCTCCAAAATTTTGTGCATGTTTTGGATTCCAAGGTTATACACATTATGCTGAAAATGCATCAGCACCGGCACCTTGTATTCCTGCGCCAGTTCGGCGACCTCTTCAATCGCTGGCGAATCACAATTGACATGAAACTTTTGCTCGCCAATCCCAATCGCCCCGCGCTTCAGCCATTTCTCGATCTCCGACCTTGCTCCGGGCAATCCAGCCACTTCATTCGCGAAATAAACATATTCTTTCGGATGATCCGCCGCGAAATCATAAACCGCCTGGTTGCCCGTGCAATTGGCTTCCAACCCATAAAGCGAACCGGCGGGCAGGAGAATCGTTTGTGTAACCCCCATCGCTTTTTGATGCGCGAGCAACTGTTCATCCGTGCGAAAGCTGTAATTCGTATGCTGATGAATATCGATAATCGGCTCGGCTGTTTCCGGCACTGCATCCGCTCCGTGGGCAGCGGCAGCCAGGAGCATGAGTGAGGAGGTGGCCAGGAATTCGCGGCGGGTGCAGGAATGCTTCATGACATTATTCGTTAGATTGATCGGCTGAATTCTGATGGAGACGCGGAGAGAATTCAAACACAATGAACATGGATGCATTCCGCGCCGTCTGTATTCAATTATGAAGCATCCGGCTAAAAATCGCTTGCACTTGGCGGGTTAGCTGTCTGAATAAGTCCAAATCTAATATGAGAATTTATCCTGCGTTGATGGGGTTGCTTTCTGCCTCGTTGATATTGGTAGCTAACGCCGCTGAGCCGGTCGTGACCGAGAAAGATCTTCCGCGCATTCCTGCCGTGGAACCGAAAGACGCGCTGAAAACGTTTCAAGTGAAGCCCGGCTTCCACATGGAACTCGTCGCTTCTGAACCGCTGCTCGCCAGTCCCGTGGCTTTATCGTTCGACGAACGCGGCCGCCTCTTCGTGGTGGAAATGGTCGATTATTCCGAGCGTCGTGATGAAACCCCGCATCTCGGTCGCATCCGCATGTTGGAAGATACCAATGGCGACGGCATCTTCGACAAAAGCACCATCTACGCAACCAATCTCGCGTGGCCCACGGCAGTGTTTTGTTACAATGGCGGTATTCTCGTCGGCACCACACCGGACATTATCTATTTGAAGGACACCAATGGCGACGGCAAAGCCGACACTCGCGAAGTCGTCTTCACTGGTTTTGCCGAAGGCGTCAAACGCATCAACGTCCAGGCCATGTTGAACAGTTTTAACTGGGGTTTGGATAATCGCATCCACGGTGCCACCAGCGGCAACGGCGGTATGGGCATCCAAGTGAAGCATCCTGAGGCAAAACCAATTGATTTGCATGGACGCGACTTTGTGATCGAACCACGCGCCATGACCATGACGACCGAGTCGGGCGGGGGACAGCATGGATTGAGCTTCGATGATTACGGACATCGATTCGCCTGCAACAACAGCGATCACATCCGCCTGTATATGTATGATGATCGCTACGCGGCGCGAAACCCGTATTATGCCATGCCCGCGCCACTGGCGAGCATCGCGGTGGATGGCCCCGCAGCCGAAGTCTATCGCCTCAGTCCCGAAGAACCATGGCGGGTCATTCGCACGCGGTGGCGCATCGCGGGACTCGTGTCCGGACCGGTCGAAGGTGGCGGACGTTCCGCAGGTTATTTTACCGGTGCAACCGGCACCACCATTTATCGCGGCAATGCTTATCCCAAAGAATACCTCGACAACGCGTTCGTGGGTGATGCCGGCGGCAATTTGATTCATCGCAAAGTATTGCTCCCGGATGACGTTGGTCTGAAAGCTCAACGCGGCCCCGGCGAGGAGAAGATGGAATTTGTGGCTTCAAAAGATACCTGGTTTCGTCCTGTGCAATTCGCCAACGCCCCGGACGGCACGCTGTACGTCATGGACATGTACCGCCAGACCATTGAGCATCCCTGGTCACTGCCGGAAAACATCAAAAAATTTCTCGATTTAAATAACGGCAACGATCGTGGCCGCATCTATCGAATCGTGCCGGATGGTTTCAAACAGCCCAAGCTGCCACGACTGGACAAAGCGAGCATCAAGGAACTGGTGGCAACGCTCGAAAGTCCAAACGGCTGGCATCGCGACACCGCCTCGCGCCTGTTGTATGAAAAGCAGGACAAATCCGCCGTGCCTGCGCTGGTAAAACTATTGGAGACATCGAAGTCACCGCTGGGCCGATTGCATGCGTTGCATTCGCTGGACGGTTTGAACGCATTGAAAGAGGAGAATGTTTTAAAGGCTTTGAATGATGACGATGCGAAAGTGCGCGAACATGCCGTTAAATTGTCCGAGAAGTTAATTAAGGATGGCGAGCCCTCGCAAAAGCTATGGACTAAATTGTTTATGATGCAGGGGGACACGTCCTTGACGGTTCGCTATCAGCTCGCTTTTACACTCGGGGAAGTTAAGAGCAAGGGCCGGATTGAAGCGCTCAGTGATATTGTCGAACGGGATGTTGCCAGTCCTTGGATTCAGGCTGCTGCCTTAAGTTCGTTAGCCGAAGGTGCGGGCGAGACCTTTGCCTATCTGGCTAATAGTCAGAGTTTCAGCAAAGAAAAGTCCGGCCAGGAATTCCTGCGCCAGTTGGTATCGCTCGTAGGTTCCAAAAACAACAAGGACGAAGTCGCGCAAGTGCTGGCGTTCATCTCAAAATCAAGTGATACGGGATTATCATTCTCCTTAGTGCGCGCCTTGGGCGATGGTTTGCAAAAGGCCGGAAGCTCTTTGGAAAAGAACGACACGCAAGGCAAACTGACCTCCATCTTTGCTCAAGCCGGCAAAGTCGCCGCCGATAGCCAGGCGGAACCAGCCATCCGCGAACAGGCCGTCCAACTGCTTGCGCTTACCAGTTACAAACAATCAGGAGCCGCGTTGCTCTCGTTGTTGGATCGCAATCAGTCACAGGAAGTGCAAATGGCTTCTGTCGCCACGCTGGCGCGGTTTAACGATTCTGAAGTCGCCACCGAACTGCTGAAGCACTGGGCCGGTTTCACCCCGCGTGTCAAGAGCGAGGTGCTGTCGGTATTGCTGGGACGGCCCGACCGCGTAACGGTTCTGTTGCAAACCATTGAAGGCGGCACCTTGCAGCCCGAAGACCTTACCACGGCGCAAATCAAATTTCTGCGGAATCATCACGATCAAGGGGTGCATAAATTGGCAGTTAAAGTTTTTGCGGCCTTCAAGGAAAAGAAACGGCAGGATGTGATTGATGCCTATCAATCCGCATTGAACCTCACGGGCGAAGCCGCGAAGGGAAAAGAAATTTACCTCCAGCGTTGCTCATCGTGCCATCGCTTGGGCGGTGCGGGATTCGCCCTTGGACCTGATTTGGTCACTGTGAAGAACACCGGCAAGGACAAGATGCTCGTCAATATTTTGGATCCAAACCGCGAAGTCGCGCCGCAGTACGTCGCTTTTCAAATTGATACCAAGGATGGTGAAAGTTCCCTGGGTGTCATCACCAGCCAGACGACCTCCAGCGTCACCGTGCGCCAAGCCTTCGGCAAGGAAGACGTCATTATGAATTCCACCATCAAGCAGATGAAAAGCCAGGGGCAATCACTAATGCCGGAAGGGTTGGAGCAGGGGCTCTCAGCACAGGACTTGGCTAACTTGCTGGAATATATTTCGACGGCGGAAGCGGGTAAATGAGAAATTACGAATGACGATTTTCAATTGACGCATTCTCGACGTAGAGCATGACATTTTTGACATTCGTCATTTTTCGGTGTCGATGTGGTGAACAAATCCGCGCTGTCATGGCCAGCACGGTGACGCCGACAATCATTCGTAGGAGACGACGTGAAGAGACTCTAACTTTGCGTTCGTGCGACGAGTGAAGCTCGATGCAGGTTTACCGGTGGCCCAAGGCTGTTTAAATTCACCTCCGTCATCCGCCGCTTGCATTTGCGGTTCGCATGGCAGCAGGGAAAGGTCAGAGTCTCCTCACGTCGTCTCCGCGATTAAGGTGTCATTGCGCAGCCGGTCTGGTAGGTAATATGCCAAAGTTTAGCCTGCAATGCTGTGCTCCGACAGCAGAATGACTTGCGCCAACGGCTCGCGCCATGGGCTCACCACTTGCGCCACTCCGTGGTTGAAGACCGATGCAAAATTACTGATGAGCGCTCTGTAGGCATTCGGATTTTAAACATTCTTTAGCCATTCAGATTTAGACATTAGTCATTTTCCAGCCTCGCTGGCCAGCAACCCATCAATCGTCTTGATCACTTCCTCACGCAGCTTCGGCGAATAGCCGACGTGCCGTGCGCGGACAATTCCTTTTTGATCAATGATCACCAGCGTTGGAAAGCCGCTCACTTTATATTTCTCCGGCAATCCTTCCGCCTTTAGCGTCGGGTAATTGAGCTTCAATTTATCCGCGACAAAGCGGGCGTCCTTTTCTGCCGGGTCCGTATTCATGCCCAAAACGGCCACCGGCTTGTCGCGGAAATGATCGGAAACTTCCTTGATTTGCGGCATGGCCCGGATGCACCAACCACACCCGCGATACCAAAAGTCCAGCACGACCACTTTGCCGCGATAATCGGCAAGCGCATGTTTCTTTCCCTCAATGTCGGTGGTTTGCCAATCAGCGGCAGCCTTGTTAAGCAGTTCGTCTTCAGTCTTTTTTTGCTTGATGAGATACTTGCCGGATTCTTGAAGCTGCGTGAGTTCTGTTTCGAATTGCGCTTCAATCATCGGTAATTTTATTTTCTGGCGATTGTCCCGCAACATCTTCTCGGCAGCGGCAATGGTTTCCTCAGGTTTTGCGCCCTCTCGTATGGAATCCTTGGCCTTGTGCGTGGCGGCCTTGGCTTGCAAAAAGGCGTCGGCCTCCTGTGCGAACTGAGCTGTCCATTCACCACTCTTTTTGTTGACGGATTTGAGTTCGATGCGACCCGTGCCGGTTCCCTTGAAGCCATAACCCTGGCTGTTTTCAGATTCAATTTTCGTGATTAATCCACGCTTCGGGTCGAAATAAATGAGCGACTTGGAAGTTGAAAGATAAACCGCGTTGAAAACGCCTTTGGCTGTTTTCTCAAAAATCCACTTGCCTGATGCCGGATCGCTTCGGGGCGCAAGGCGGTAAAGCGATTTATCGCCAGCATCCTTCTCGTCTTCCCAACCGGCTCGGGCCAGAGCGATATCATCCGGGAATTTGAAAAAAATCGCTGTAACGAGCTGATCGTCCAAACTTTCAGGCACATTGGCGAGATGCCCATCTGGAAAAAGATCGAACCCGCCGAAAGCTTCCCGCTTATGCTCTGAACTGCCCTCCTTCTCCCCCTTGTGCAGGCTTTGAAACGCATTTTCATTGTGCCCGACCACGTGCCAGCTTCCGTCATTATTTTGGCGGGTCACCCAATATGTCGTCTGCTCCTTCGTTTCAAATGAACCCCCGTCATATTGGAAGTGCGATGAACCTTCATAAACCAGTTCCTGTCCCACCTCGAGTTTGTAGTGCGGTAACTGTTCTTTGGCCGTTTCGTTTTCGACGGCACGAACCGTTATTATCGGCATTAGCACAATAAGGCTGAGAACTGATAATTTCGTCATGACTTCTCCTTTATTTGAAGGTTGCTTCCACGGTACCGCAATATTTTTCAATTGCAATGCGATTCAGTGCTTACAGCCTGTGGACCGAGAGTAAGCATTTAGTCGCCATTTTAAAAAAATAAGGTATGATTCCCCTAGCTAAAAACTGTTTAAAGGAATCGGGTTTCCATAAAGGGACATATGCCAGATAAAATTCGTTGGGGAATCATTGGCACCGGCGCCATTGCAAGGAAATTTGCCGAAGGCTTGACCGCTTTGCTGGATGCGGAGTTGGTTGGCATTGGTTCACGGTCACAAGCGAAGGCCGATGAATTCGCCGCGCAGTTCAACGTTCCCTTCCGCTACGATAGTTATGAGGCGCTGGCGAACGATCCCGAGATCGACGCCATCTACGTAGCCACCCCGCATTCACTCCATGCGGAAAACACATTGCTGGCCTTGGAAGCGGGCAAGCCGGTGTTGTGCGAAAAGCCATTTACCATCAATGCCCAACAGGCGGAATTGGTGATCCAAACCGCACGATCAAAGAAGTTGCTCGCCATGGAAGCGATGTGGACACGGTTCCTGCCGATGATGGTACGCTTAAAAGAAATGTTGGCCGAAGGAACCATTGGCGAAGTGCGGACGCTCACGGCAGATTTTGGCTTCAAGGCAAAATCGGAGGAAGGACGGTTGTTCGATCCTGCTTTCGGCGGCGGCGCGCTTTTGGATGTGGGAGTTTATCCAATATCGCTGGCCTCAATGCTTTTTGGAACACCTGCCACCGTGACCGGTTCGGCTGAGTTGGGTTCAACCGGAGTGGACGAACAGGCCGCCATGGTTTTGACGCATCCGGGAGGAGAATTGGCGTTGCTGCATACTTCGATTCGCACTAACACTTTTCACGAAGCCACCATCGTCGGCACGGAAGGAAAAATCAAACTCCAACCTTCCTGGTGGCAAGGAACCGACATGACGCTCTTTCTCGACGATGGCGGGGAGGAATTATTGGAGTTTCCTTATACGGGCAACGGCTACCAATTTGAAGCGGCAGCCTTCATGGAATGTCTCTTGGGAGGTAAAACGGAATGCGCAATTATGCCGCTGGATGAGACGCTATCCATCATGAAAACGATGGATGGCTTGCGCGCGCAATGGGGATTGAAGTATCCGATGGAATAAGTGTGCTGAAGTAGATGCAATCCCAAGCAAAATTAGCATGATGCTATTTGTAAATCGTTGTCAGTAAGCCGATTTCATTTGAGTTGTGAGGAGGTATTAGCTAAAGAAAGTGAGTTCCACTTAACTGACCGGAAGACTCACATTTCATCCTTTATGAAAATATCCATCCTCAAAACCATCATCCGTTTTAGTTGTGTCGCAGTTCTATTGGCCAGCTCGACTGGCAAAGTCCACGCGCTGGCAGATCGGCGTTTTGACATTGCCACGTTTTGTTGTCCGTGTTCAACGGACCAGCATTTTTGCCAGAGTCAATTCGATCATTTGAACTGGACGAGCGCCAATGGACATTTCGTAGCCATGGGCAGCGATACGCATCGGACCGAGTTGAACAATAAGAATAATTTTTTGGCGGTTTACTACAACACGCTGAATACCGGCTACGGCACGATGACCGGCTCGGCCAAGGCGGACGACATTGAGAATAATTATATCATTCCGAACTTCACCGCGACTGGCGTGAAGCCGACTTGGGTTATTCTGAATGAGCTGTCGGCGGGATCATGGCCGGCGGATGCGAATTACCGGGCGTGGGTGCGGACCCTGGTGGGACGCCTGCATACCACTTACGGGCATACCATAATAGTTTGCGCGCCATTCGCGAATCCGGCGAACAATGCCGCGGATTGGCAGGGATTGTCGGGAAACGCCTTTATTGCAGTAGAAAATTATTTGAGCGGCCAGGCCATCAATTCGAATGCGAATTCCGTCGCGTGGTGCCAGATGAAATATCAAAGCTCGGTCAACAGCTACGCCGCGCTGGGGGTGCCGCTCTCGCAATTGTATTTGGTGGAACATTTCGGCCAGACAACAACCAATACGGGACGCGGTCGTTCGGGCGTTTCTCTGGCGGGCTGGGATAATGCGATTAATGCCCGCAGCACAGCGGCGCATAATATCGGTTTTGCCGGATTTGTGAGTTTTGCATGGGAGTTTAACCAGATGTTGGATACGGACGCGAACATACTCCACTTCGAGGATACGTATCGAAACAAAGTGTTGCCCTGAGCAGCGGACAAACGTTTGTAATTTGAGCGGATGTCTGCCATCCCGAAAGTCTTCGGGATGGCAAGGCAATGAGGGCAGGTCGAGGCAAAGACAATGGATGACTTGCGCGCAATGGGAGTTGAAGCATCCAATGCAGCAGGGTGAAGAGACAGAATTGACGCGGGTTCTGGAAATGCGTAGTCTGGCAGCACTGGAGATTAAATTATGCTTCCGCGTTCCATTGAGATACTTCGTTTGAGAATCATACTCCTGGCTTTCGTGCTGTCAGCTTGTGCCGGCTGTCAATCGCTGCACCGTTCACCGGAGGAGCAGTTAGCGTCGTTCCGAGCGAGTGAAGAAAAGTCAAAGTCCCAGTATGGTGATTTTGACCCACTGGAACACCGGGCCTCGATATGGTCGCCCAGGTACTTTTTGAATTGACAACTTTATTCAACCACTGAGCAGGGAAGTAGCAATATCGATTGGATATGATCTATCAGGAAGAGTTACGGGAAGGAGAGGTGGTTGCTCTCTGGGTGGGGAACCTGGATGATGAAGACTCGGTGAGTGACTACCTGGGCCGGCCGTTTGAAAATGACTTTGGATTTTTGCTCGATCAGAAGGACCTGTCCGAGTACGCGCAATGTTTCGAGGCGAAGCTTAAAATTCGAGAGTTGATAAAGGCCCTCTCGAACTCGGGTGATTGGATGGAGGAAGCGGTTCGCCAATGTGACAAGCTGGAAATCAGGTCCGCCAAGGTTGCCGTCATATTCCCGAATTTACGCTACCGTCCTGAGTTAATTAAGAACGCGCAGACACCGCTTCAATTTGTGGGCAACCTGTCCTGGCCCGCCGGAAGGCAGGCGTGGGAAGCGTTGCAGAAAAAGCGCGTGATTCGGCCGCCGTTCCCCAAACTGATTCGGAACGATTTTGGCGGAAGAATTTATGGCGGAGGCATAAGTGACTTATTTGATTGGAATGGCATTGTGCGATTGGAATCCTGGAAAGGATTCGCCAGCTACGAAGAATTGTCACCCGATGGCGGGCGCGGGTTTCAGGCCAAGCCCAAAGAAGATTTTAAATTGTCCGTAAATCCTTTCAGCCCGTCCGCTCTCCAACCTACGGAGGAGCAGGCACGAGCGTTCCAGCATTTGATCGACCATGAAGCAGACCTGCTTGAGGCTGTGCTTGCGGGTGTGTTCAAGGTCTATCCCCAATGGCGGGAATCGTATTATGGAGAACAGCTATCGAGCGACGGCGGCAAAACGTGGCAGAAAGGTTGGGATTTGCCGGAAATATTTCCTCCGGAAAACATGCCTCCCATTTCGAGTCCCGATGAACTGCAGCGGTTAATCCATCCCAGCACCGTCCATATCATGGCAAATCCGCAGGATGGATTTACCCGAGTCGGGTTTGGGTGCTACTGCAAATGGGATGAAGAGCATGGCTTGGGAGTTTTGACCCATAAGGGAAAGGTCATTGACGTGGGAAGTGGCGAGACTGCATTTGCGGAATATTTCCAAGATTCGGCCAAAACCGAAGAGATTTGAGAAGCATTGTTCTTCCAGCGTCTGGTATTAGACGCACTTGAGATTAACTTTCCGGCTTCCTCAAAGCTAATTTTTATACCACAGTAGGAGGAATGAAGCACCGTTTGTGTTGGGTGATATTGTTCCTGGCTGGCCAGTTGTTGGCCGTTGATGCGCCAGTCAAGGAAACCACAAACAGTCCCGCCACCAAAACCAACGTTTCCGCCAGTATTCCGGCTAAACCATCCGACCCTCTCAAAAACTTTCAGGTAAAGAAAGGATTTCGTCTGGAGGTGGTCGCTTCGGAACCGCAAGTGTCGAATCCCCTTGCCATGACCTTTGACGAAAATGGACGCTTATTCGTCATCGAAATGCGCGAGCGATCAGAAAGTGGCGGCAACCGGAAAGGGTTGCTCCGGATATTGGAAGATAATGATGGTGATGGAATTTTTGATACGAGCGGTATCTATGCGGATAATTTGGAGAAACCGACAGCGTTGATTTGTTACGCTGGCGGTGTTTTCGTGGGCACTGCGGGAGAGGTTCTCTATTTGAAGGATACCAAAGGCGACGGCGCGGCAGACGTGCGGCGAATTATTTACAGTGGCTTCAACGATGCCACAAATAGGGCCGCTGGTTCGGTCAGCTTCAATGGCTTTGCCTGGGGTTTGGATAATCGCATTCACTGCACAACGGCTGGTCGCGGCGGTGACATTGTTTCGGGAAACCTGCCCAAACCGCAATCCATCGTATTAAGCGATGGGAATTTTTCTTTCGATCCCAGGACCTTCGAATTGGCAGTTGAAACCGGATCTTCGCAGTCAGGCCTCTGCTTTGATAATCGTGGTCGCCAATTTGTTTCCACCGGCAACGATTCGGTGCAAATGGTGATGTATGAAGCGCGTTATGGAATACGCAACCAGTTTCAAGACATGCCTGCCGCACTGCTTCCCATATATGAGAGCAAATCACCGCTGTCCGCTGGTGCAAATGTTTTGGGCGCGCCCCCAGTGAATGGAATTTCAAAAACGAGCAGTGCAACCATCTATCGAGGGAGCATTTACGGAGCGGAATATTTGGAAAATATATTTACCGCCGAACCCGCAGGTGGATTGGTCGGTCGAGAGAAGTTGCGCGCCAACGGCCTTGAATTGATTCCGATGGACAATCAAGGATTCGACCTGGTCGCTTGCAAGGACGGTTCATTTCAACCGCGACAAGTCATCAACGCGCCGGATGGAACGTTATATGTTGCTGATATAAGCCGGGAAACTGTTCTTACTGCCGGAAACATCAAGACGAATGCCAATGCGAAACTGACTGAAGGACACGGTCGCATTTTCCGCATTTTACCGTTGAGTTTTAAACAACCGACGCTCCCGCCATTGGGTAAGGCGAAAACCGCTGAATTGGTCAAAGCCTTGATGTACGCGAACGGCTGGCACCGCGATACCGCCGCCCGCCTGCTTTACGAACGACAGGATAAGGCTGCCATTACACCGTTAATCCAGTTGCTGTATGATGCAAAAACGCCGCCGCTCAGCCGGATGCATGCCCTGCATGTGCTGGACGGAATGCACCTGCTGGTCGAGCCGCATATTTTAAAAAGTTTGGATGACCTGGATGATCGGGTGCGTGAACATGCCGTGTTGTTGTCGGAAAGATTTTTAGCCAACGGCGGAGCCGTCACCGAAGTCCTGTGGGCGCAACTGGCTAAGCGCGCAGCCGATCCCTCCCCGCAAGTCCGTTATCAACTTGCCTTTACTTTGGGCCAAGTCCGGCATGCAGGCCGCGCGCAAGTTCTGGCTGACCTGCTGCGTTGTGATTCGGGAAATGTTTGGATGCAAGCCGCTGTAATGAGTTCGCTAAACGAAGGTGGTGCCGAGATGTTTGGACTTTTAGTTGCTGATCCCGGCTTTCGCAACTCCGTCTCAGGGCAGGATTTTCTGCGACAACTCTTGCTGGTCATCGGAACAAAAAACCAGCCTGAAGAAGTGGCAACAGTATTGCCTCTCTTACGGGACATTCCCGAAGCGCAATTATCCTTCTCACTTATTCGCGTGCTTGGAGATGGTTTGCAATGCGCCAAAAGTTCGCTCGCTCTGGCCGATGGTCGGAGAATTTTAAAGCCGGTGTACACACGCGCAACCCGGTTGATGTCAGATATAACAGCGGCTGAAACTTTGCGCGTGGAAGCCATCCTGCTGCTCGGTTCAACGAGCTTCGCCGAAGTTGGCAATTCGTTATTGGAACTAATTATCTTTTCAGAATCTCAAGCCATTCAATCCGCAGCAATCACCACCTTGGGACGATTTGCCGATCCCCAGATCGCGTCAAGTCTGGTCCAGCGTTGGGCCTTGTTGAAGCCGCGAGCCCGAGCCGATGCGCTGGTGATAATGCTGGCCCGGCCTGAACGAACCCAGGTTTTGCTTTCTGCAATTGAAAAACGCACCCTTCCTCCAGTGGAATTTTTCTCCACCCAGGTTCAGTTTCTGCTGGCCCATCGCGATCAAAACATCCAACAACAGGCTGCCAGCTTTTTCGGCACCGACAATCCTGCCTCACGCCAACAATTCGTGGCGCAATATACACCGGCAACGCAGATGGCGGGAATGAGCGCACACGGTCGAACCCTCTTCTTCGACCGTTGCGCCTCCTGCCACAAACTAGGGCCTGATGGAAATTCAATGGGGCTAAGTCTCGCTGGCACCGCTGCGCGCGGAAAAGAAAAGCTGTTGATTCAAATAATTGATCCCAATCTCGAGGTGAGCGCAAATGGCAAAGAGTTGGTGGTTCAAACCAAGGATGGCGAAACTCTGACAGGATTCGTAGCACACCAGAACAGCCGGAGTATCAAGCTCTGTCAATCTAATGGAATGGAAAGAATTGTATCCCGCTCCAATATCCAGTCCATTCAGACCTTGAACATATCAGCCATGCCCGAAGGTTTGGAAGCCGGTCTGAATCAGCAGGACATGGCGGACTTGCTCGAATATTTGAAAGCAGGCGCGGCCAAGTAATTTGGCGATCCAATTGCCCGCGAATCGTCACAACCATTCTTTAATTTTTTCCTGATATTTATTGTAAAGAAATCCAAGCACCAGTAGCACAATACCGAGCGCCATGAAGCTGAGAATGCGGTAGATGACCTCAAGGTGCCAGACGTCAAAGACAGCAACCCGCCCCAAGGCGCACGCCAGAACGGAAAGTCCCAACCAGCGATACACGCGTTCACGCAGCACTATGCCCGCGATGAAAAGAACCAGCGCCCAACCCGACCACGTTGCCGTGAGATAGAAACCATCGGCTGTCGTCAGCACCCAACGGGAGAGAAAGAGCCAGAGGCAGAGCCCGCCCAAAATCATTGTCCCCGCATGAACTTCGGAACGGAGGCGATAGTTGTCCTGGAATTTTTTCGCGATACGTTGTTGTATGGGAATGAGCAGGAGCGCAAACAAATCCGGCCAATAAACACCACGCACTTCGGGCGGAATAAGGAATCGCACTACACCCGCGAGTGTGAATATGGCGCTGAATACCAAAAACTCCTGGTTGCGCCGCCATCCAGCGAAGAGGAATAATAATAATCCGATCGTCGCGGCGAACCAGCACTGGTCGCGTGTGGG
Source organism: Pedosphaera sp. (assembly GCA_028293285.1). GTDB lineage: Bacteria > Verrucomicrobiota > Verrucomicrobiia > Limisphaerales > Pedosphaeraceae > Pedosphaera. Next base: position 8,611 of record JAQGPC010000115.1, on the reverse strand, counting down.
AATATATCTATAAATCCACCAGAGCGACATCGCGACCGCAACGACGCGATAAACCATGGCAATTTGCAGTATGGATTCAGTCATGGCCCGGGTAGGCGCGGGCTTCTGTGCCAGCCATTTCACTGTGCAGAAAGAAAACAAGCCGAGTGCGATAATCGGCATGACCGGGAAAAACCATTCCGGCTTGCCCTCTGCGAGTTGTTCAACGAACTGCCAACTGCTGATAACCATGAAGATTTGCCCCGCAGCCACAAACAACCATGAACGCGTCGTCAATCCGTAAATCGAAATCAGAATTGCCAGCAAGCTAGTGAACGCGAGCCAATGCGAACCGGCAAAGCCTGGCAACGGTTGCAGCCAGAAATAAAGGAGACCTACGACAGCCAAGGCATAAAGACCTTGCAGAAAATAAGTGAGCTCACGTTTCAAGCTCAGAGCTTTTTGTCGCTGCCACCATTGGCTGATCGCCAATGTAATTGCGATGACCAGTGCCGGATTCCACCAAGGCCGGGCAGGATGCGAACTCGCCGATTCCGTTATCCATAATACCTGGGCAACCACGAGGAACAGTTGTCCGAATAAAGTCAGCTCTCCCAAGCGCAGCAAATAATATGAAAGTGTAAAAACCAGCGCTTCTCCTGCCAGCAACGGCGCCAGATATTCCCTGGGCGTGAACACAAAGGTGGTCGTAAGCCATACTGCCAATGCCAATCCGGAGAAGAGACTGGAGAGCGGATCAAGAATAATTTCTTTTCGCGCCGATGAAAATCGACGATCCACAACTGCGTTTACAACCATCAATGCGCCCACAATCACTGCCGGTAAAAGACCGGTTCGCGCGGCCAGATCCACCGATTGAAATTGTTCAATGAGCGTATGCACTTGCCAACACGCACCTATGCTGGCAAATGCCGGCACGGCCAAATTAAGCACTCGATTGCCCAAAGGTCGCGCCATAGACAGCAGGACAATGCTTTCAGCGGCGAACACCAGACCGCGCCATTCGGGAGTCGTGTTTTGCCAGGTCGTCACGCCCCACATCAAGAGTGCGAGTATGGTAAAAAACGCCGTGGGAAAATGAGTATGGCTGGTTTCAAAGACGGTTTTTTTGCGAAACCATGAAGCATTAAGCAGCATCAACGCGCCCACGACCGACCCGATGATGAGGCCATTATGATCGAATGGACGAATCGTCAAAACTCCCCAGGCAACCGCGAGAATTGCGGCAACATACGAGCCAACTTGAAGCACTTTGCTCTTCAATTGCTGGCTAAGGATAGTGAGCGCGACTCCTTCCACCGCCAAGACCATGCTGAGTGTCAGCCCGGTATATTTGGTCACAAAACCAAGCGTCACCAAAAGCAGACCTTGGGTGAGATAGGTATTGCGAAGAATCTTGTCAGAAGCGAACAACCGTTCAGCCAATACGGACATGGCAATCAGGATGGTGCCGTAAAGGAGAGAAAACTTCCAGAAACCGCCCTGACGGACCTGCAGCATCGTCAGGATAAAAGCACTGAAGAACGCAAGGTTATTAGCGCTGACGAACGAGCCGCGTTTGGCACCTTTAAATTGGTCATGTCGCGTGAGGAAGACTGCAGCAGTGAATAGCGCCCAGTAACCGATAAGAAAATAATTTCCCGTCCACAAGCCTTCCTCCGGTGAAGCCCAGTGCCATTGTCCACCGTGATAAAATCGCCAAAAGCCGTAACTGATATAAGTGGCGACCAAGCTGGCAAAGGAAAGCGTAGCCCAACGATTGCGCACCAGGAAAAAAACCGCTGCTGCCGTCAGGACGAGATTCGAGTAAAGCGTGAACAGACCGACATCGGTGATGACAGAGGTGTAATAAGCCAGCAGAACCGCGAAGAGCGCCAGCACTTCCGATTTTTTGCGATCAGCCAGCCAGATGATGAATCCGGCCCAGCCGAGCAAGAGCGCGCCATCCAGCAGTGCATTGTGAATGATTTGCAGGGCGGGAATATGATGCGCGGCATAGGTCGTGAAATAGACAGCCGCCAATCCACCTGCGAGGACAACTTGGGCGTAGTTCTTCAGCTTTTCCTGCTTGCGTTGGAACCACCAACCAAAGCCTGTTAACGCGCCGCTGACCAGATAAAGCAAACCTACTTTTCCAGCCGCTCCCAATTTGGGAATGAAATTTTGATAAGCGTAATTGCCGAAGAAAGCCAATCCGGTCAGCAGCATGACAATGCCGATGCGCACCAGCCAATAGGTGCCTAAACGCATTTCAAAGGAGGACTTCTCTTTGATCGGAGGAGTAAATTGTGGCTCGGGCGATACTGGAGGTGGTGCGAAAGGCGGCACTTGCTGTTCGTGCTGGGGCTCTAGAAGTTGGTCGAATTGATCTTCGGAACTTGCTTGGGCCAACACTTCCGGTTGCGGAACAGCAGGGCGTGGCTCAGGGACAGGAGCAGAATGAGTCTCAAAACTCGCAATTACCGGAGGCGCAGGAATCGGGTGTGACTCCGCAGGTTGTTCGATATTTTTCTCAAGGACTGAGGCTTTCGGAGTTTCCAGTGGCGGCAATTCTTGCGGAACAGCTTGGGGAAATCCAGGAACCGGTATTGTCTCTGGAGTGGAAGCCAGACGTTGCTCCAGAGATTCCAAAGCGCGGTTCAGCCGGATCAATTGCTCCTGTAAAGCCCTCTGCTGCTGCTTTAACTGCTCCAATTCCGAACGTTCTGATTCGTTCATAAGAGGTTTCGTAGCTTATCTCATCACGTAATTGCCTGTTGGTATAGGGAATTCGCGTGAATTGCAGCCATCCAAGGCTTGCGCGGAACCAATCACCATGCGCCAGGCCATCCAACTTCCCGTCAATCCAACCGATAACATCATTAAAAAGCCTGTATAAAGGCACGCTCTCTGGCGGAAACCGGGAATCTGGTTTAGTTTCATGCAATGAGTGTGGCCTCGCCGGGATAAAGTCGTTAATCGAAAAAACTTCCGGCTGGTATTGATTGGATTGATGGGGCCAGACCAGCGGTTTGACGATAAGATTTTCATTTCTCATTGGGATTTGTTTCTTCATTATATGGTTATGGGTAAGCGACGTGAGGCGCGGGAACGCGCCGTGCAATTTTTATTTCAGCATGATTTGAATCCTCCGGAAAAACTGGAGGATGCGCTGAACCATTTCTGGGACTCGCAGCGGCCGGCGGCCATTGCGGAGGACAAAGGGGATGCCACCTGGGGGCAGAAAGTTGAGCTTCCCGCGCCCACGGCGGAAGAGGCGGCGGTGCGGCTCTTTGCCGATCCGTTGATTCGCGGAGCCCTTCAATATCGGGAGGAGGCGGATACCCAAATCAAAAAGCACGCGCAGAATTGGGAACTGCACCGCATTGCGGCAGTGGACCGGAACATCCTGCGGTTGGCCATTTTCGAAATGCTGCATCGGGACGATATTCCTCCCGTGGTGAGCATCAATGAAGCCGTGGATATTGCGAAAAAGTTTTCGACTAATGACAGCGGCAAGTTCGTCAATGGTATATTGGACAAGGTAAAGGGCGAATTAATGCGCCCCGCTCGCATCGTAAAATAATAATAGAAAGCCGGAATGTTTGCCGACCTCCATTTGCATACCAATTTTTCCGACGGCACTTACACGCCGGAGGAACTGGCATCGCATGGCAAACGTCACGGGCTGGCGGCAATGGCGTTGACCGACCACGACACTGTGGAAGGCTGCGCGCGCATGGGCGTGGCCTGCGAGTCGCAGGAGATTGAATTTCTTTCGGGCACCGAACTGACCGCCGAGGTAAATGGAAATGAGTTGCATCTGCTCGGCTATTGCGTGGATTTGGAAAATAAAAAGCTCTTGACGGAAGTGGCCCGTTTTCAAGCTGTGCGCCAAAATCGGATACGGGAAATGGTGGTGCGTTTGAATAAAATGAACGTGCCGCTGCAAGCGGAGGCAGTATTTAAAATTGCGAATTGCCGTTCGCCCGGTCGGCCGCATGTAGCCCGTGCCCTTGTGCAAGCCGGTTTTTGTTCCAGTCTCGACGAGGCCTTCGAACGTTATCTGAAAGCGAATCGGCCAGGCTGGGTGCCGAAATGCAAGATGTCTGCTTTTGACGCCATCGCGCTGGTTCATCAGGCGGGTGGCGCGGTGGTAATGGCCCACCCCGGTTTGAACCGGACGGATGACGTGATTCCTGAGCTCGTGCAGGCGGGATTGGACGGCATCGAATGTTTTCATTCCAAGCACTCTGCGTCAACCAGTCGTTACTACCTTGAAATAGCCGAACACCATCATTTGTTGGTGACCGGCGGTTCCGATTGCCATGGCATGAACAAAGGCAAGCCGTTGATTGGCAGCGTCAAGATTCCTTATCAGCACGTGGAAAAACTCAAGGAGCGGGCGGCGGAATGGAAAGCCGGGGCCGTGCGAACCCAGCCGGTCAGTTAATCAGAAGTCAATTTCTCATGGGATTATTCGATAAATTTAAAGCTGGCTTGCAGAAAACGCATTCCAAGCTGGTTCACGAAATCAAACGCATCGTCACCCGTTCGCCAAAACTTACGGGCGGATCGCTTGAAGAATTGGAAGCCGCTTTGATCGGAGCCGATTTGGGCATGCAGATGACGGAGCAGATTATTGAGGCTGTCAAAAAAGCTTACGAAACGCAGGGCAAGGAAGGGGCGGATGTATTTACGATTGCCAGTGCTGAAGTGGAAAAGAGCCTTTCCACCACCTCCAATCAATTAAAAAAAGCGGACAGCGGACTCACCGTGGTATCCATCGTTGGCGTCAATGGCACCGGCAAGACGACCACCTCAGCCAAGATGGCCCACATGATTCAACTGCAAGGGAAGACGGCTGTCCTTGGCGCTTGCGATACGTTTCGGGCTGCAGCCATTGAACAACTTAAATTGTGGGGACAGCGGGTTAAGGTGCCTGTTATTGCTGGAGCAGATAAGGCTGATCCCGCTGCGGTGGCGCACGATGCCATTACTGCGTCGTTGGCCCGGCACGCGGATTACCTTTTTATAGATACTGCCGGTCGGTTGCATACCAAGCACAACTTGATGCAGGAATTGCAAAAGCTGCATCGCGTGATGGGCAAACAATTGGCCGGCGCGCCGCACGAGGTGCTGCTGGTGTTGGATGGCACCACCGGAATGAACGCTTTGAACCAGGCGCGGGAATTTCACAAGGCTGTGCCGCTGACCGGATTGGTGGTCACAAAACTTGATGGAACCAGCAAAGGCGGCATGGTCGTGGCAATTCAGAAGGAATTGGGGCTGCCGATCAAGTTCATCGGTTTGGGCGAACAGGCGGATGATTTGCAGCCGTTCGATGCGAAGCAGTTTGCGGAAGCGTTGTTTTCAGAAAAGGAATAATCATGAGAACTATCGTCATGTCGTTTTTGTTGCTGGTGTCGGTCGGGCTATTCGCAGGATGCAGCACCACGAGTTCACAGGCTGACAATGCTTCGGGAACCAGGATGAGCGGCTACGTTGATACGGGCGCGCAGAAAAAGTTTTAGTCCGCTCTGATTGATGAGCCGCCAAAGCTCAACCGACCTTTCCCACATGCGCACCGCCTTGATGTTGGCGCGTCGCGGATATGGAAGCGCCTCGCCCAATCCAATGGTCGGTGCGGTGTTGGTCAAACAAGGCAAAGTGATTGGGAAAGGCTGGCATCATCGCGCCGGTTGTCCCCACGGTGAAATCGAAGCGTTGCTGAATGCCAAGGCTCAGGGAAACAATCCTGCTGGCGCTACGCTTTATGTAACACTGGAGCCATGCTGCACGCATGGGCGCACACCGCCTTGCACAGAAGCCATCAAGGCGGCTGGAATTAAAAAAGTCATCGTCGCGGCAACCGATCCCAATCCCGCCCATGCAGGTAAGGCTTTCAAGTTGTTGGAACGTGCCGGGATTCAAATCCAGCATGGCTTGTTGGAAGCTGAAGTGAGCCGTTTGAATGATGCCTTTAATCATTGGATTGTGCAGCGCACGCCATTTGTCATCGTCAAGGCAGCGATGACATTGGATGGAAAAATTGCGATGGCAAGTGGCGAATCGAAATGGATTACGGGCGAGAAATCACGCGCTTACGGGATGAAACTGCGGCAGGGAGCCGATGCGATTTTGGTGGGCATCAACACCGTGCTGGCGGACGATCCGAGCCTAACCTGGCGGAGGACGGAAGGCGGAGGACGGAAGGCGGAGAAGAGCCGGCTGCGGCGCATCATTCTGGATTCGCAGGCGCGCACACCTTTAAAGGCAAAAGTCGTTTCAGATGAATTTGTTGGTTTAACGACCGTGGTCGTTTCAAAATCTGCGCCAGTGCAGCGCGTGAAGCAACTCCGCAAGCGTGGCGTTAATGTTCTGGTTGCACCGGAGCGAAAAGGAAAGATCGATTTGCGCTGGCTGTTAAAGCGATTGGGAGCAGAAGGCGTTGCCAGTCTGCTCGTGGAAGGTGGTGGAGAAGTGAATGCCTCCTTTTTACTGGCTGGCTATGCTCATCGCGTTGCCTTTTTCTATGCACCTAAAATCCTTGGTGGTCGTGACGCGCGCAAAGGCGTGGCGGGCGAGGGGATTGGGAAGCTGGCGGATATGATCAAGCTGCGCGACGTGGAATGGCGGCGATTGGGAGAAGATTTGCTCTTAACCGGTCGCGTGGATGGAGATTGAAGGTCGCCGATTATCAGGTTATCAAGTTGGAAACTTAGCCATGTTTACAGGCATTGTAGAAGAAACGGGAACAATTGAGCAGATCAAGCCGACAGCCAAATCAATAGAATTGGCCGTTCGTGCGAAGGTATGCGCTCGCGGTCTGAAGCTGGGCGATAGCGTTGCAGTCAATGGCTGCTGCCTGACTGCTGTGAAAATATCGTCTGGAAAAAAGGGGAAGCTGATTCACTTCGATTTGCTTCAGGAAAGTTGGAACCGGACTAATCTGCAATTTGCGAAGGTGGGTTCGTTGGTGAATCTGGAGCGTTCGCTATTGGTTGGTGGGCGCATGGGCGGACATTTCGTCACCGGCCATATTGATGGCACCGGTAACATTATCCGCTGGGAGCGGGCTGGATCGGACCATGTGCTGGAAATAGCGGCCCCGCCCGAGGTAATGCGCTACGTCATATTTAAGGGCTCGATCACCGTGGACGGAATCAGCCTAACCGTGGCACAGGTCGGCAAGAAAAGCTTTCGTGTCTGGATCATTCCGCACACCCACGAAGTCACGGCATTGCGGGAACGCTCCGTGGGCGACGCGGTTAATTTGGAAGCTGACCTGCTTGGCAAATACGTCCGCCAGTTTGTCAGCGAGGCTTCGACTTGAAATTGGAACTCTGCGTGTCTTGCATCGATTCAGGAGCAAGTTCACGAATTTGCAATGGTGAAACTTCGCGCTGTTCACCAGTGATGTCCTTAAATACGTAACGATTCCTGGCCTTGTCCAGATGCGGCTTTCCTTTAGTGACATAAGTGCTGCCGTTATTGAGCGTCATCACATATCGGGAGGCGCAACCGGTCACGACGAGCAAACTTAACAAGAGAGTCAGGAGATTGGTTTTCATAAGGAGGTACAAATTGTCCACCAAACCGCGCAAATTGTCCATTCACATTCCACCCGGAAAGAGGTATAACCATACTCAACCAACCCGTGCACATGAAAAATTTGCTCTCCGCTTGCGGACGTCAAACCTTCGCTTGTGCAACATTGCCAAAGGTTAAGCCCTTCTCAGTCAGCCCAAGTCGCCGAACCGGATTCACTCTGATTGAGTTGCTGGTGGTCATCGCCATTATCGCCATACTTGCCGGATTGCTGTTGCCCGCGCTCGCCCGGGCCAAGGCCAAGGCGAAACAAACGGCCTGTTTGAATAATATGCGCCAGGCGGGTTTGGCATTGATCATGTACGAATCGGACATGCAAAGGCTACCGCCCCGGTCATCGCAGGTCGTGGATTTTATGAACCCGGCCAGCGGTTACTGGGAAAATAATTGTCTCTACGCCATCGCCACCTACCTGCAAGGGAACAACAATAGCCGGAGCACAGCAGTTTATATGTGTCCGACGGCTGTTCCTGGCGAGGGACCGTATGCGATAAATAATCCAACCCCGCTCAGCGGCACCAGCTACTTTGTGAATGCCGTGATCATGGAGCGCAAACTCTCTGATATTCGAAATCCAAGCGCACTGATCTTTATCCAAGAGAGTACTATCCAAATTTCCTATTGCGCGCTTCGCCCCGGTGATTTCAGCTCCTTTGGAATTGGCGCTCCCGGCCAGTACACCTATTGGCACTTTTATGATGACGTCGTTAAAAAACACGAAACGTACTCCATCTCTCACGCTGAAGGCGGCAACCTTATTTTAAGTGACGGCCATGTGGAATATCGCAAAGCCGGCAAGCTCCGCAGTGGAGATTTTGGCCTTTCGCCAGACACAGACGATAATACTGCGCCCAGTAACAAATTGTATGCTCCGCTGTTTTGAACGCTTACTGCCGGGGCTTCAACTAAGTAGGTAGCCAAAAGTTTTTTGACAATTGTCAGACACGGTTGAGCCAATACGTTTCCGAAAAGAGTCCCGCTTTTTGAAAGGCCTGGCATGGGGTCAAGTGTTTGATCCAAG
>JAQGPC010000101.1 GCA_028293285.1 Pedosphaera sp. | reverse complement strand
CTTGGATTGCTGACGAAAGAGCGAGCACAACAAGGGAATATCGCCCAAGAGCGGCACCTTGATGTTGCCTTTGGTGCGATCATCACTGACCAAACCGCCCATCACCAGTGTATTACCACTCGGGATGAGCACCTGAGTTTCGATGTGACGAACGTCATAAATGTCAGCTTCATTGACCAATCCCGCGACAATTTTACTGGACACACCCGCCAGACTGGAAACTTCAGGAATGACTTTCAGCGAGATGGTATTATTGGCTGAAATACGAGGTGTGACTTTCAGGATGGTGCCGAGGTTGGTGTAGGTTACTTCAGAACCACCAGGTGAACCTTGTGTGCCTGCGGTGGTTTTAAAGATAGGTTGAGCACGGGTCACGGAGAGAATTGCCGTTTCGTTATCCAGGGTCACAGCGCGAGGAGTTGATAGAATTTGAGCATCCGCGTCCTTGTTCAGGAAGGAGAGCACCGCACTGGCACCGTCGGCATTCAAGAAGAAGGTGCCGGGAAAGAATCCGTTGGCGGTATTTGCTGTCAACATCGTCCGGGGATCCAGAATTCGGCTCGGGAGTTCCTGTTGATCAGGTACGGCGGGCTTGGCTGGAACGCCAGGAACTCCGGGTGTCGCGGGAACGCCAGGAACCGCGGGTGTGCCCCGAACGAAAGGGGAGCCAACTAGAGCATTATTGCCGAAACGAATGTTTTGAGCCCCAAAGGTGCCCGACCAGTCGATGCCTTTGGCGGTGCTGGGATTCTTCGTGGTTTCCACCAAGCGAGCTTCAATCAACACTTGTTTGGTTTGTGTATCCAGCCGCGTTATCAATTCATCAATTGCAATCAATTCCTTATCAGTTGCGAGGACTACCAATTGGGCGGTGCGGATATCGCCTGCCACCTTGCTGCGTTTATCTTGGAGAACGTTTTGCACGTTTTGGACAATGTTGGTTGGGTCTGCATACTTTAATTGGATAATTTTGGTAACCAACGGATCCGGGGCCGCTGGATCTTTCACCGTAATCCGCGCTATGTGGGTTTTCGGGTCATCAATAATGGTCAGGTTGTAATTATTCAGGACAGCGGTGAGTGCCTGGTCGGCCGTCAAATTTTCCCAGCGAAGGGAAACCATCGGTTGCTGGGGCACACGGCCACTGGCATCCGGGGCACCATAATTAATTTTGGGATCCAGCATATAATTTAGACCAGCCTGCCGCGCCAGGTTCTTAATGGCGTCGGTCAATGGAACGTCATCCATGATAATTACCGGGATCACCGCATTGGGATCATGAGGAGCGTTATTGGTTGATGCTGTGGTGACAGAAGAAGACGTGTCTGCAGCAGTGGCCAAAGCTGGTGCGGCGGCCCCTGCCGGTATCGGATTGGCTTCTGCCGGTGCCGAGTTGGTTTCTGCCGGGACGGGTGCCGCTGCAGTTGCGCTGGTATTGGCAGCGATGTTAGTGGAGACGTCCGAAGAGGCGTTGGTCGAGTTGTTGGTCGCAGCATTAGGCTCCGCCAGAGCGACAAGGCTGGTGGCAGTAATCCCGATGATGCTCAGTAGGGTGGCTTTAAGTTTCATTTTAATTATGCTTTTTTGTTTCTGGCCGTTGATTGGCGGTTTAACCGGCCAATTGTCTTCGGTTCATTTAGCAGCAAGGGTGCCAACCGAATTCACCGCAGCAAACGGGCTTGTTTGATGCAGAAATGCCTATTCCGTTGATGTGCTTGTCCACCATTAAGACAAAGCTGGAGGTTAAAAAGGAAGGGGAAGAGCCACGAATTTCCGGCAGGCGAGCGCACGATTTGTGCAAGCTATTGCACTCCCTTGCGCAGATACAATTCAATCGGTTCTGGCTGGCCCGGGACCCGGATCGATACCGAAGTTTCACGAATGTTTAGACAAATTATTTTGATTTTTTGCCCACTCATCGTGGTAACTTCAGCCTCTTCACCACGGGCCAACGTGCGGTTATTGATGAGTGCGAGGCGTTGGTTAGACGATCCGGACAGTGCTTTCAGCAGGAAGGAGCCGGCGGAAATGCTCGGCGCATTGGTGGCCATGGCCGGCGTCGGAGTTCTAACTGAGTTGGGAAAGAAAGGGTCTTTGATTCCCGAGGCTGTGAGATTAAACACAGCTAGCGGAATCACCAACTCTGCGGGAGCCGAATTCGTGGTCGCGTTTGGAACCGCGGTGGTCTTGGCCGGCGCACTGAATAAAGTTGGGGAGGTCCCCCAAATGCTCAAGGCAATGGAAAGCTTGGCGCCAAAAATTATTGAATGGGAAAATTTCATGATCTTGAGATGAAATTAAGGTGCATTGGGTTTGACCAGGGTGACCACTTCCATTCGGAAAGTGAGCTTCTCTCTTTCTTCCGGGGTGCCAGTACTGGAACCAGGTTCCAAAACGAGATTTTGCACACGCGAATAAGGAAAATGGTTTTCCAAGTCAGCAAGGAATTTCCCAAAATCATAGTAGTAAGCCCTGCCTCCCACCGCGATCGTGGCTTGTTTATAAGGATAATTGGGAAACATAACCGTTTCCGTTTCTGATGGGGGGCCGAACTGTGGCATTTCAACCTTGTAGCTGGGGGTATTGAATTTCTTCAAAGTGCTGACCATAAAGGAAAACAAATCTCCGGATGCCATGCCAGATTCAATGTCATTGACCTTTTCCGCGGAAGTCTTCAACTCGGCGGCAACCTGATTGGCGTCTAATACCACCTTCTGGATTTTATCGATTTGTTTTTGCTTCTCGTCGATCTTCTTCGACACCTCGTTCAGCTTGGTTTTCTGATAACTGATCAATCCGAACCATAGGCCTGCAATTGCTCCCAGGGTGAGCACCAGGACGACTATGATATGATTACGTTTTTCTTTTGAGATTTTATTCATATCAACGCACTTTCTCCGGAAAGCGGCAATCGAAGGTAAATTGCACGGCTTGTTTGCCTAACTCACCGTCTAATTGAGGCGCCGAAAGGTTCTTTAAGAGAATTCCATTGGTGCCAATTCGGTTGGTTTTAAAATAAGCAGATTGGGCGATCGCGTCTTTAAATCTATTGACCTGGTCTCCGCCGGGGTTGTGGCTCGAATCTTTCGCATCCAAAATCAAGATGACTTTTTCCGTGGAAGTTGCCGGTTTGCCAGGAATCACTTTGTCATCGGATTTCGTCGGCTTAACTTCTGCGGTCAAGTCAAAGTTGTGCTCGATTTTCAAACGGGAAAGTTGAATTCCTTCAACCGTGGTGTGTTGTATTGCATCCAGCAGGGTTGCATACAAAAACCGGTTCGCCGCCAGACGATTTAATGCCGCGATTTTGTCGTTGGCTTCATCAAGCTTTTTCTTGTTGCTGATAATCAATTGGTATTCGTTGGTGCGGGAACTGAGCTTTCCTTCGAGACTGCTCAATCTTGAGTTCTCGGTCATCACCTTGACCTGGAGCGAACTGCTCCAAACCAGAACCAGGATTACTATAAAGACGGCCGCCCAGATGGTCCGCTTCACCGGGTCGCGGCGACGGATATCCTCAGCGGCTTGCGCTTCAGCGAGTAGATTGATGCGTATTGGCATATGCGAATTAAAATGCGGCAGCGGCTGCCCCCACGGCGATCGTCAATTGGGGGGCCACTTGCTCTATTTCAGCAGTCTGTAAAGCGGGCAGGGCTAAATGGAGGGAAGCAGTCGGGTTCCAGGTTTTGCAGGGTGCCATCAATTCCGCCTCCAAGCTCTTCACGATAAATTCTGAGCGAGCTGATCCACCTGAAATGTAGATTTGGCCTACGGTCTTGTCCTGTTGGTGTTCGAAAAAGTCAATTGAAGCGCGTAGCTCCCGCCCCAATGGCATTAATAAAGTTTCCAGATTGGATTGCACCTCGCTCGGCATGCCGACCTTGATACCTTCGGCTTCGGCATAACTGATTCCCATGGATTCAGCCAATCCTTGCGTCAAGCGGTCTCCGCCAATCGCTACTACGCGGCTAAGGATGAGTTCGCCGTTGTTTAACAGACAAATTGAAGTGTTCTTAAACCCGATGTCCACGAGGGCTACCGCCTCCCGGTTGAATGTTTCCGGCATCGCAATCTCCATCGCGTTTACAGGTCCAATCAGGCCGGGAATAATTTGGTCGGCAACCAATCCCGCTTCCTTGACCGCTTCCTGAAGATCATTGATGAGTTGTTGCTTGGCTCCTCCTACCAGCACTTTCGATTTTTGCTGAACTGGAGCACCTTTGGCGACTTCAGCACCGGCCACGACATTGCGGGGAGGCAGAATAAAGCAATCGAATACGTGCCCCGGCAAATCTTGCTGGAGATAGTTTTTGGTGTTGTTTCTAAGAATCTGACGCATGTCCGACACAGGGATTTGTGGCAGTTCGGCATGTCGAACAATGGAATCATTCACCCCCACAGCCAGATTAATCTGCTTGGTTTTTGTCTCCAGCGCCTGGCAGATTGCCTTTAAATGCTCAGCCAACAATTCGGCTGAAAGGCTTTTTTCGTAAATGGGTGCGTCCATGACCACGTAGCGCAAAAGCGCGTAACCATCCCCTTTGCGTTGCAAATGGATGGCTTTCGTGGTGCGTCCCCCCAGATCGATCGCTATGATCTGATCGCGTTTTTTTGATTGGCCGTTTAAAAATGGCAGCGCCATAAGCTCGTGTTTGTAAACTGTCGTTGCGAGTGGCATACAGCAACTCCTTTGCCATGTGCTACGACTGGGGAAATGAGAAGAGGGATCAGGTGCTTAAAAGCCGCGCCCGCCGCTGAAGTTCGTCTAAAATGAGCTGTACCGGGGGGGATGGCCTGCCCCGCCAAAGCGCGCCCATGATAACCGGGGCGAAGTCAGGGAGGGGAATTGTACGGATGTTTGGAGACAGCTTTGTCTTGGGAATAGACACGGTCAGGCCGATGCCAAACCCGTTCGCAACGTAAGTTTGGATGATATCCACTGAACTGACCTCAATCCCCGGGAACCAGTCGATGCCCAAACGATTCAAGCCCTGTTGAAAATTTTTGCAAATGGCCTCACTGGCTGGCAGGCAGATTAATGGCTCGTCAATTCGATCACGTTTCCAGAGCTCATCTGCGGATTTCAACGGACTGCTCTTCTCCACTACCAAAATAAGCGGTAGTTCCAGGAGAGCTTGGGATTGAATGCCTGAGATCGGCTTCTTTTCAATCAATGTGACGGCCAAATCGATTTCCTGTTTTTGCAGCAGGCTTTCCAACTCCGGTTGATACCCTTCGCGCAAAGTCAGCTTGAGTTGCGGAAACTTTTTGCGCGCGGTTTGCAGCAATTCCGGGAGATGATCGCGCAAAACAATATCAGAAGAGCCGATACGAACCTGGTGGGCCATGCCGCCTTGCAATTCACTGGCGATTCCGTCCAGACGCGAAAAGAAAGGTTCGATGAACAAATATAATTTTTCACCCGGCGCAGTCAGGGCAAATGGACGTCGATGAAAAAGCGTGGTGCCAAGAAATTCCTCCAATTGGGCAATCTGGCCGCTTACCGCAGGTTGCTGAATGCCATAAGGAATATTCCGCACCGCCTCGCTAATACCTCCATGCCGGGCTACATAATAGAAAAGCTCCAGGTGATGGATGTTCATACATTGATTTAAGTGATGCGACTTACAGTTTTATCAATTAACGCCCAGGAAGCAAGCCGGGTTAATAAGAAGGAAGGATGCATTCCGTGCTGATATGAAAGTGCCGGTTACACACTTGAACCTGATTATTGCCTGGCTCTGGGTAATCCTTGGTTTCGCTTCCGGTTTTGCCTTGGGACTTGGATTTCATGATGAGAAATGGCTTGGCGGCTACGCAAGTCATAAACGCAGGCTTTATCGCCTCGGCCATATTTCATTCTTCGGCCTGGCCTTGATGAACTTGATGTTCTACTTCACAGTCCGGAGCTTTCCTGCCCATAGTTCATTGGCGATCACAGTTGCGGGGTGGGGATTTATTGGCGGGGCGGTTTCAATGCCGATCTGTTGCCTCATCATGGCCCATCAACCTAAATCCCGCGCATTGTTCTTGATACCAGTTCTTAGCCTTATCACCGCAGGAGCATTCACACTTTGGGAGGTCATTAAATTATGAAAATTGGATTTATCGCCATGAGCGGTGTGCGGGCGCACAATGAAGAATTGACCAAACTCGGTTTGACGCTGCCCGGTTTTGTCGAGCGCAACAAAGTCATTGCTTCATTACCGAGTCTTTCCTTGCTTACCTTGGCGGGACTTACCCCGGAAAAGTTTGAAGTCGAATACCATGAAATTGCCGACTTCAGAAACGAGGGTGCTCTGCCGGAAGATTACGACCTCGTTGCGATCAGCACTTTTACTGCTCAAGTCTTGGAAGCATTTAAGGTGGGTGACTATTATTTGAGCCGGAACATTCCCGTCATCATGGGCGGGCTTACAATTTCTTCGCTTGTCGAAGAAGCCGGGGAACATTGCACGAGCATTGTAGTGGGGGAGGGGGAACCGTTATGGCCGCAGGTATTGGCCGACTTCGAGCGGGGCAATCTCAAGCCCGTTTATACACAGTCGCCCGCCGGTGGCTATGACCTGCGCGACGCACCAATGCCCCGATTCGATCTGTTAAATCCGGACAAATACAACCGGATTACCGTGCAGACGAGTCGGGGCTGTCCCCACAAATGTGAGTTTTGCGCCAGTTCGATTCTGCTGACCTCAAAATATAAGGTCAAACCAGTCGAAAAAATCATGGCGGAAATTCATGCCATCAAATCCATCTGGCCACGACCGTTCATAGAATTTGCGGATGACAATAGTTTTGTAAATCGCGAGCACTCGAAGGCGTTGCTTCGCCAATTGGGTAAGGAGAAACTGCGTTGGTTTACCGAAGCGGACATTAATGTGGCAAAGGATGATGAGTTGCTCGGATTAATGCGCGATTCTGGTTGCCAGCAGGTTCTTATCGGATTGGAAAGCCCGCGCAAAAGCAGCCTTAACGGGTTGGAGTTAAATGGAAATTGGAAGCTGCGCCAGCAGGACAATTACAAAGCCGCCATCGCGAAAATCCAATCTTATGGCATCACGGTGAATGGCTGCTTCATCTTTGGGTTGGATGGCGATACCCCCGAGGTTTTTGACGAAGTTCTTCATTTCGTCCGCGATTCCGGGCTTTATGAAGTGCAAATCACCTTTCTGACAGCATTTCCCGGCACGCCACTTTACCGCCGTTTGAAGGAGGAAGGTCGCTTGATCCGCGAACGCGCCTGGGAACTTTGCACCCTCTTCGACATCAACATTGTGCCAAAGAACATGAGCGTTGTGGAATTGCAGCACGGCTTTTTAGGGCTGGCAAAGCAACTTTACTCGACTGAAGAAACGACCGGGCGTCGCCGTAATTTTAAATCCCGGTTGAAAACTTCACCCAACTTTCGCCGTAACGTAAAGTGCGAAGATTCTACAAAGTTAGCAGCATAATTTCATTTTATTCAGAACAATTTTTCGCCCGCCGTACCAATGCACTGTGCGGAGGAATCGGGGAGGAACGCGCAGGGACGGCGTGGCGGAAGAATTTTAGTTCGCGAGATTCAAGAAATACGGTAACGTGCATCGAAATGGAAACCGTTGCGTCGTCATGAATAAACGCCTCAGCCCAGCTTGGACGCTCGCGATTCTCACTGGGCTGAATTTATTCAATTATCTCGATCGTTATGTGCTTTCGGCAGTACTGCCCTCACTTCAGACCGAATTGCACATTGATGACGGTCATGCAGGAAGGATTGTGACAGCCTTCATGATTGGTTACTTCGTCACTTCGCCATTTTTTGGCTACCTTGGTGATCGCTTTCCACGCAAATGGTTGATCGCCCTTGGTATTTTCGTCTGGAGCTTGGGAACAGTATTGACCGGCTTTGCGGGTACTTTTGCGATTTTGCTTTCGTATCGAGTTTTAGTGGGGCTGGGCGAGGCCAGTTATGCAACTGTAAGCCCTAGTCTCATCTCCGATAATTTTGGACCCCAACGTCGTAATAATGCGCTGACGATTTTTTATGTGGCGATTCCGGTAGGGGCAGCTTTGGGCAATATTATCGGTGGTCAAATCGCGGCACATTATTCTTGGCGGCATGCGTTCATTTGGGCGGGTGCGCCGGGCTTGCTGCTCGCTTTGGTACTGCTGCCATTTAAAGAGCCGGAACGCGGACAAGCAGAAGGCTTGACTGCGGGACGGAATCCAAAACCAAAGCCGAAAGACATTTTAAATCTGTTTCGCATTCCGAAATATTTGCTCGTTGTGTTGGGTTATACCGCCTACACCTTTGCAATAGGAGCATTCGGAACCTGGGGGCCGACTTTTCTCGTGCGGGTGCATCATGTGGCGATTGATAAGGCAGGCACTTTCTTTGGACTTGTGCTCGTAGTATCAGGTTTGTTGGGCACTTTGATTGGCGGTTTTGCGGCAACGGCGTGGCAAAAACGAAACAAGGCCGGTTATGCGTGGACACTGGGTTTGTCGGTGCTAATCGCAGTGCCGGTCGTGGTGATGGCATTTTTAGCCAAAGATCGAACCATTTCCATGGCCTGTCTGGCGGCTTCCATGTTCCTACTTTTCCTCAGCACGGGGCCGGTGAATACGCTCATCATCGAGACAGTGCCCGTCAACCTCCGCTCGAGTGCCATGGCCGTTTCAATTTTTGCAATTCATCTGTTTGGCGATATGTGGTCCTCAGAAATTGTGGGACACTTGTCTGACAAATGGGGGCTGCGCTATGCGGTTTTGATTTTGCCAATGGCACTGGTAATCGGTGCTGTGTTTTGGTTGATACTGGCTGGAATGACAGTGCGGGAAAAAGAGAATTCCAAGTCTCTGGTGCCTGCCGCGTAGGCATCATTGATTTATTCGATGGGACATCGTTTTTATCAATTTTACACTTTGCGCGCTTCAGTCCTAAGCTCCGCGTTCAAGGCAAAGGAAATTAAATCAAATCCTATGAAACGAGTTCTGTTAATGAGCAGTCTGGCTTTGGCAATAGTAATGGCCGGGTGCGTGGTGACTTCCATTTATCCTTATTACACAAGCAAGGATGTTACATTTAATCCTGCTTTGGTCGGCTCGTGGGTGGAAAATCCTGGCGAAACTAACAATACGGAAGTCTGGACGTTTGCGAAAGCAGGGGAGGATGCCTACAAATTCACGCTGACTAAATCATCGGAGACTAACGAGTTTTCAGCCCATCTTTTCAAGTTGAAGGACTCTCTGTTCATTGACTTTATGCCGATGGAAAAGCACGACGACTTTATTCCGCCGCATTATCTGATGAGCGTTGCGCAGATTCAGCCCACGTTCAAAGCATCGCTCATGAGCTATGAATGGTTGGGGAAATTACTCGAGAAGGATGCCCATACCATTCGGTACGTGATGGTGCCGGAAGAGTCGGGCAACACGAACAAGCAGCGTTTTGTTCTGAGTGCTGACACAAAAGAATTGCAGAAATTTGTCTTAAAACACCTCAAAACAGAGGGAGCATTCGAAAAGGAAATTGAGTTGCAAAAGTTGGAAGCTAAATCCAAGCCCTGAGTTAAGTCTGCCGGGAAATAGAGAGGTCAAAATGAAAAAAGGACATTGGTGTTTATTGATCGGTCTGCTGCCGTTCATTGCTGGCTGCGAGTGCGCAAGGGATTATTCCCTGACCGGAAAATTATGGGAAAATCCACAGCTCATCAATCATCGTGGACCGGCAAGAGATCCCCATCTCAAAGTGTTTGCGGGACTCGATGGTAAGGATGTGCTCGTGCAGTACGACGAAGAACAGGAAAAAAACACCGCAATCAAACGTCGCGCCTTCTTTTTATTGGCGAATAGAGAGCGGGTCTGGGCCGGTAAGCAGCCGCGATTTGTTTCTCCGCAAACAGCGGATAAGCTTCAAGCTATTCCTCTCTATCAAGGGACAAATGTCATTCGAACAAACGCTGCCTTGCAAGTTGCTTTTTTACCGGAGGCCCGGCAATTGAGGGTGATTACAAGCGAAGGGGAACTGGGAACATTCGGTTTGCCGGTGTACGTGGATTGGCACAGCACGCGTAACCGGGTCTTGTTAACGCCTTTGGCGGTAACCGGCGATGCCATTATCGTAGGCTCAATCGTTGGGATTATTGGAGCGTATTGCATGGCATCCAGCTATGCTCATGGCAATTGCCACTGAATTATAACAGATGATACTCGGTGCGAATGCCCGACTCATCGCAGTGAAGAATGGCCACGGTGCGTTCAAGGCTGAAGCGCGGCTTGCCGGCGTAACCGGGATTGAAATAAAGCGTTTCGCCTATCATTCGGTTGAAAGGCTTATGCGAATGGCCGAAGATAACCACATCAGGATTGTGACGACTTAGTTGTCGTTTCAATACATCGGATGGATGGTTTACGTCAACGATGTGATGCACCAAAAATTTGCGGCCACCTAACTCCACGACTTCCGTTTCCTTGAACTCAAGCCCGGCGTCATTATTGCCCAGCACGGCGGTTACGGGAGCAATAGATTCTAGTTCGAGAATGACCCAGGGTAAACCGATATCGCCACCGTGCAAGATGTGGTCCACACCAGCAAAGAGACCCGGAATTTTAGGATCGAAATAATTGTGCGTGTCAGAGATGACGCCAATTTTCATTAAACTCCTGCGCTCAGGCTTTGGCTTCTTCCGGCTTTTCATCAGGCGCTTGCTCTTCCGCGGGTTCTTCCTCTTCAGCCGGCTCCATCGCTTCCAACAGCTTCATGGCTCCGGCAAACAAACCCGTGAACAGCCCGCCACTCATAAGCGTATTGCGAAAAAATTGCCACGTTTCAGGATAACCACCGACTCCTTTAGTCAAAGCGGTCAACCAGCCGGCGAAAGTTTTGGTATATTCCGGATTTTGAAAAGGATTAAACAGCCATGAGAAAGTATTCGTAACCAGGTAAAAAACTATTGCACCAAGCACTCCGCCGCCAAGCAGCCATAGGAAGGAAGCCTTGGGAGTAAACGTCTTTCCCATGAGAACCAGGATTAGATAAACAAGATAATTACCGATCATTTCTGGTCCAAGCAGTGACGCACCATAATGCCAATTCAAAAGGACATCGGTGATCAACATAGTGAGGAAAGGAAGCCACCATGCCAGCCGTTTGGGAAAGTAAACGCCGGCGCAAAACATAAGCGCATACCCGGCGCTGAAATTCTGCGGCAGCACGCCAGGAATTCGCGTCAGCGCAAAAACGACCATCAGGATGATGGGTAATAAGTTTTTTCCTTTCACCAAGAAAATGATACGACAATGGGAGATAATGACAAGCCGGGTGATTCTTTGACATATTGGTGTTGTGAAGTTGGTGCCAAGTCCGGATGTCTGGCAAGTGCGGCGTATTAAAATGGAAAAACTATTTGAAATCATTCATGAAGACGTAGAGCTGTTGGTCATCAACAAGCCTGCCGGCCTGGTTTGTCATCCAACCAAAGGGGATGAATATTCCAGCCTTATCAGCCGCATCCGCCTGCATCTGGGAACGGAGACGCATCCGCATTTGATAAACCGACTGGATCGCGAAACGAGCGGGGTCGTGGTGGTGGCAAAAGATGATATAACTGCGCGGGCATTGAGAAAAATTTGGGAGGAGCGGGCCGTGCGGAAGGAATATCTGGCGATTGTTCACGGCCATGTGCGGCAAGAGCGAGGAACAATCGAAGCGCGATTGGGAAAGGATGTTGAAAGCCAAATTGCCATCAAAGACCGAGTGGTTGACAATGGTGCTGAAGCGCGAACTGATTTCCTTGTGGAGCGGCGATTCATACGAACCCAGGGAGATTTTACCTTGCTGCAAGTGATGCCGCACACGGGGCGCAAACATCAAATCCGCATTCACCTCGCCCATCTTGGTCATCCTATTGTCGGCGATAAGCTCTATGGTGGTGATGAAGATTTGTATCTGGCGCTGGTGCAGGATCGATTGACCCCGGAACAGTGGGAAACGTTAATCCTGCCCCATCACGCATTGCACGCGCGTGAGGTCCGCTATCATTGGAACGGGCACGAAGTAGTTTATCATGCTGAGCCTGAAATATGGTTCCAAGAGTTCAACGCCTCACAATAGCGTGATTCTTTGTTGGTAATTAATTATAGTGATATTAATTCAACCCTGAGGACAAAGGATAGTGAGGGGGCAACGTTATGCTTTTTAAAATAATTACACTGAGAAATCTCTTTTGCATCTCCAGTCTTCCGTGTTGTCATAATTTATTTTAAGGTCTTCATCATGGTCGCTGAAATTCCTAAAACGATGCAGGCAGTAGTTTATCGGGGCGTAAATGATTTACGTGTGGAAACACTTCCCGTCCCACACATTGGCATCGGTGACTTACTTGTAAAAGTAGCTGCTTGCGGCGTTTGTCCAACCGACATAAAAAAAATTCATTATGGAACCGTGCCACCACCTCGTGTATTCGGTCATGAAACTGCCGGGACAATCGTGCGTGTCGGTTCGCGCGTGAAGGGTTTCAAGGTGGGAGATCGGGTTGCTCTTCATCATCACGTGCCTTGCCTGAATTGCCATGCCTGTCGCCATCGCGCCTTCGCCCAGTGTGATCAATACAAACGCACGGGTATTACTGCAGGGTTCGAACCTGCTGGTGGAGGTTATGCGGAATATGTCCGCGTCATGTCCTTTGTGCTGCCCGGGGTGGTTAAAATCCCCAAGCGGAACACTTTTGTCGAAGGTGCCATGCAGGAACCAGTAAATACCGTGCTTAAAGCAGTGAAAAAACTTCCATTATTACGAGGAGATACGGTTTTAGTAGCTGGCCAGGGGCCAATTGGCCTCATGTTTACTCGAATATTGGCTTTACAGGGGGCGAACGTAGTCGCCAGTGATTTATTAGTGCCACGATTGAAATTGGCCCTTAAATGGGGTGCAAAATGGGTAGTTAAGGCGGACGAACCTGATTTTGCTGAAAAAGTGCTTAAAATAACGTCAAACAGGGGGCTGGATGCCGCAATCATTGCTGTTCCTTCAAATACTGCAGTAATTCAGGCTCAACAATTATTAAGAGGAGGAGGCCAAGTGTTGCTTTTTGCCCACACTAAGCGTGGTGATCGGCTGGAAATAGATCCTTCCACTATATGTGTCGATGAAAAGGACATCATGGGCAGCTATTCATCGGATTTTACGCTTCAGAAACAAGTCGCCAGCCTTGTTTTTTCTCGAAAGCTTGATGTAAGAAGGCTGGTTACTCATCAATTCCACTTGGAGCATACTGCTAAAGCAGTCGAATTGGCAGCAAAACCGCGCCCTGATTCATTAAAAATCGTTATTACTCAGTAGTAATCGAGAAAAAAGTTGTATTAAGCTTAGAGCTTTTGTTAATAAGTTGGCAGCCAGATTGCTCAAGTTATGGCCAAATGCGTACCTGAAATGAGTGAAATGTGTTGTAGAAACAGTTTGGTTTTAGACGTTCAAAAAAAACTTAGAAAACTGTTGACATAAAGTATCGATTTTGGGATATTGCGTCCACACACGGAACAACAACAAACAAAATGAGAACAAAAACATTGCTCGTAACAGCTGCCTTAGCCGCAGCAGGTGTCGCCACCTCCATGGCGCAATCGAACGTTTACTCACTGAACGTAGTTGGTTATGTTAACGTTCCAGTCGCAAACGGGTTTAGCCTGATTCAAAATCCTTTGAATGTCGCAAGTGGTAATAGCCTTGAATCGACAATCGGGACCAATTGTCTGGATGGTACCACGGTCTACCAATACGATAACGCGTCTCATAGTTACAGCGCCGTCGCTACTTTCATTGCTCAGGGCGCAAATATTTGGGATGGTCCAGTGACTCTTAATCCTGGCGAAGGCTTCTTTATTTACAGTCCTGGCGCGCAAACCTTGACCTTCACGGGTGAAGTTCTTCAGGGTAATTTGACCAACAGTATTCCCAATGGTTTCTCAATCAAGGCTTCGCAAGTGCCTCAGGGTGGTGGCTTGATTAGTTCCTTGGGTATGCAGGTGAAGGATCAGGATACTGTTTACACCTTCGCTAACGGGCAATACTCCCTTAACACCTACTACGCTTCGCCGACGGTTCCTGCTGGTGCTGAGTTCTGGGATGGTGGAACTGAACCGGTCTTGGCAGTTGGTGAATCATTCTTCATCCTGACATCGTCCAGCTATAAATGGACTCGTACTTTCAACGTCCAGTAATATAAATCTCAAACCTACAAAATATGAAAAAAGCAATACTATTAGCAGCCTTGACAGTTGGCTTAAGCGCCAGTGTTTTTGCTCAAGGAACAATTAAGTTCGCCAACGGCGTTCAGAATACTAACACGACGCCTGCGACACCTTATAACACCGACCTCGTAAGAACGAATGATCTCCAGGGTCATACGGGACTTGCGGCGTCAACATTCTTTCATGTCGCTCTTTATTGGGGCATAACTGGCTCAACCGAAGCCCAGCTGGTTGTGATTGCGGCTACCGGTACTGGCACAACTTCTGTAGGCGGCTTAAGCCCAGCTTTGCCTGGACGGTTTAGTGGCGGCACTGCACTCTGGGTTACGGGCAACGGCACTCCTCCCAGTGGAGATGCAGTATTCCAGGTAAGAGGTTGGTCGGGTAACTTCGCGAGCTATGAAGCTGCCTATGCCGCTGGTACTGGCTACATTGGAGTGTCAACCATGTTCAGCGCCCATACTGGCGGCGCTGGTTCACCTCCTGAAACGCCGGCCAGCACTTTGGGCACAGCCTTCACCGGTCTGACCATCTCGCCAGTTCCTGAGCCTTCTACGATTGCTCTGGGCGGCCTCGGTGCTGCAGCATTGCTGCTCTTCCGCCGTCGCAAGTAAGCTAGTGTATTTTATTCAGGCCGCCCGAAAGGGCGGCTTTTTTTTGTACCAGGATTGACATGCCAGACTTTACTGCTAATCATCTTGGTGTAATCGGTGTGGCGCGTTCGTCTATCAGTTAGGACACGGCCCTCTCAAGGCTGAAAGACGGGTGCGATTCCCGTACGCGCTACCAATTTTAAGCAGCATGCGCCCGTTCCAAATTATTTTTAATCCAACTAGTGCGGCGGAACTCGCCCATATGCCCAAGGAGTTACAACTTAATATCCTGGGAGAATTCAGGGGCCTGCCACAACAGGTTATGAATACTGAGCTGGACGAATTTGGCAAGCTGGAGCGTGCAGGCCGGATCTTGCACCGGTTCCGGGTGGGGGACTACCGGGTCTATTTTGAACGCCATGACCTTGGTTTGGTTGTGCACCGGATTCTCAGCCGGCACACACTGAAGGATTTTTATTTCCGGTCCGGGTTGAAGCTCCAGGAAGATGAGGCGCTCCAGAAAAATCCCAAATTTTGGGAATTAATCGAAGCAGCCCGTAGTGCGACAAATAAGGGCGTAAACTCGTAGGCTCCTTTCTTCCGTGAACAATTCTGAACCGGACAGCTTTCTGCTCGTTATCACTTCTGGACATCTTCACCAAGCTCGACATTCCAATAAGCAAGATCCAGAAAATGTTTCCAACTGTCGTGATGATGCAGTCCCAAATTGATTTGTACAAACGGCCGCCATTTGGGGCGTTTGGGCTTGCGAATGAGATGCATTCCCGCTTCCTGCGGAGTATGATTTGCCTTGCGTGTATTACAAGGAATGCAAGAGCAGACAATATTTTCCCATGTGGTGGGGCCGCCACGATCCCGGGGAATGACATGGTCGAGATTAAGATCCTTGCGATCAAATACCTTGCCGCAAAACTGACAAGTATTGTTGTCTCGTTCGAAAATGTTGTGGCGGGTGAACTTAACTTCCTTCTTCGGCAACCTGTCAAACATTACCAGCAAAATAACCCTTGGAACGCGAATCTTGAAGGAAATGGTGTGAATGCTCTCCGGATGTGGTTGTTGCTCTGAAAAATCCTGCCATTGACTGAAGCTAAAGGTTTGGAATGAACCATCTTCCGCATCAAGGACAACCTGGGCATGCCCTTCAAATAGCAAGGTGAGGGCTCGCCGGGCAGTGCAGATGTTCACCGCTTGCCACAATCGGTTGAGCACCAGCACATGTTGGTTTAGAAATGAATTCATAACCAGCGTGTTGGGGCGCAAGCTAACATACTGTTGAAAGGTATGTCAATGTCTGGCCGGTCCTTTTTCAGGGCAGACGCATTTAAATTCCTAGTAAGCGGAGCAAATAGGGATGGTCCCAGCTGGCGTTGAGTTGTTTGCCTCGGATGCCGCGCTTTTTGGTTTTCTCCCGTTTAAGCATGTTGAGCGCGAGACGGCGCAAGGTGGCGAGGTTTTCCGCTGCGTAGCCCGTGCGGGCGCGGCTTTGGTCCTCGCGGAAGCAAACCTCCATGACCCAGTGGAGTTTGTTTTCAACACCCCAATGGCGGCCGCGCACGGCGCGGGCAAAGGTCGCCACTCCCAGGGGCAGGCTCGACAGATAGTAGCGGCGTTCGACCGTGGTCTTGCCCGCCACTGTGCGGACCGATTCGACCAGGCCCACGGACTGGAGCCCCTCCCATTTTGCCTGGTCGGCAAACCAAGCCAGTTCGGTGCTCTGATAATAGCGGCGGATTTCAAAGCGTCCGTGGTCCTTGTCCACCGTCTCCAGGCAGGCCAGCCTGGCCGCTGCTCCGGACAGTTTGGCTCCCGGCGGGCGCGGATTTGGATTTCCGCGACCGTTTGATCCAAAAAGGTTTTCATTTCCTCATGCACCCGTTCCTGATTGCCTTTGAGCGCCAGCACATAGTCGGCATCGGCCTCCACAATCTCTTTGGCGATCTGCTTCTGGCAGCCCATCCGTGTCGAGGGTCACAATGCAACCGCTCAACTCCAGCACGCGCAGCAGTTCGGGCACGGCGGTGATTTCGTTGCTCTTGTCCGCCACCTTCAACTGGCCCAGCACCAGCCCGTTGCTTTCCGCCCAGGCGCTGACCACGTATTTTAACGCTCTGATCCCGGTTCAATGCCCGCCGCAATGCTTTGCCGTCCAGCGCGACAACTTCCTGCGCCACCGCCTCGCGCACGCTCTGCGTCCAACCCAGAAAACAATCCAGAAAATGCGCGGGGTCCAAAGCCGCGAAGACGCGGTTGAAAGTGTCATGCGAGGGAATGCCATTGCGCAGTTTGAGGAAGGTCTTAAACCAAGCGTGCTTGGCTTGGCCAAAATCATCCATGTCGTTGAACGTCTCTCCCGCGCACAACAACGTGCAGACGGCAATCACGAGGATGTCCACCAAGTCATGGTCTTTATTGCGGTTGATCCGCGGGTCCGGCACCCGGGCAAGATGCGCCACCAGACTACTTGTTGCCAGCTGGTTTGTTTGTCCTTCAGGATGCTTTTGCATCCCTTCTTATTTAATCACAGGTCCACAAAAGTACAGCGCCAAATTGTCGCACTTACGCCGCAGTTCTTCACAAAGATTTAAATGCGTCTGCCCTGGGAACATGGGGGCAACGTTTTTCAAATAATCTCTTTAATATCAATCAATACGTTGTTCCCGTGCTGGTTATTATTGCTGCAACAGGCTTGCTCATATGGCGTTGGAATAAACTTCAGGTGGTTGAGCGGCGGCTTACTCTGATTGGCTGTAGTATTATTATCGGATTATTATTTTGGGTGCCTACTGTGGCCCCAATATCATTCCTACGCTACGTAGTGCTGGCAACGCCGGTCGGTTGTATGTTGGCTGCGTGGGTCTTTGTGCGAGGCGCGAATCTGTTATCCGTCCCAAATGCAGGGATGAGTGCGTTGGCAGGCGCATTAGTGCTCATTTTTACTCCCTTGCTGAGCCTCCCACCACTTATACTGATCAAGCTGCCAGCATGGGCCAGAGTCGGAATATTGATTCGGCCTGAGTTGAAAACGCTGTGTATCTCCGTGTTTGGCCATCAACCCGATCCTAACCGGCTGGTCATCGACTGGCTCAAGGAGAATGCCGCTTCAACCGATGAAATCCTCATCAACTATGAAGATATTCCACTAATGTTTTATCTGCCTAATCCGATTAGGGGCGGGATGACTGCTTTCCGAGTGGAAGATGATGCAAAAACACTGCCGCGTTTTGCGGTATTACGGCGGGAGGTGTCCTTTGTCTATTGGCCGGCATATAATCGCGAAGGATTGCGCCATGATTGGGAACTAATCCCACTGAAGGCACCAGATATATTCTGGGGCAATAATCCCGATCCTATGGGACAGGCGCAGAATCCAGCTGCTGCCCCAGACTTATGGTTCGCGCGACGAGTCGAGAAGAAGGTCCCCTGAAACAACTCTTGCTCCATGCCATGAATTCGAGGAGAAATGCGAGTCTCCTAAGCTCAAAGAAAACTTGGTAAATTAACTATCGAGATTCTTCATGATAGGCTTTTCCTGAGCGGTAAATTTCAATTAATTGCTCATTCTTTTGGACTATCTCATTTTGATTGGCGGCAACTGCCAATTCGCGGGCTTTAGTTGCGGTTGCAACGGCTTCTGAATAGCGCCCGCCTTCAGCCAGTGCTGCAGCGAGAGTTCCGAGCAGTAAGGGTTGTTGATTGTCAGTCAATTTACAGGCGCGTTGCGCCAGTTGCACAGCTTCGGGCCCGTTGCGAATAGCGGGATCAGAGTTGGTTGCCAGTATCCAGGCCAGATTATTGAGAACTTCGGCGAGGTCGGGTGCCAGTTTCAATGCCTGGCGATAGTGCGCAATCGCCTCTTTGACTTTGCCTTGACCCATCAGCGCCAACCCCAAACCGCCATGGGCTTCAGCATAACTAGGTTTAAGACGGAGGGCTTCGGAGTAATGAGCAATCGCGTCATCCAGTTTTCCTTGTGCTGCCTGGGCATCGCCCAAATTGAAATGTGCTTCCGCGAAATGAGGATCTATTTTCAAAGCTGCAGAAAATTGATCGACGGACTCTTCAATTTTGCCCTGCAATTTCAGAGCAACCCCGAGGCCGTTGTAGGTATCTGCAGAATTCGTTTTGGTCTTGAGAGCAGCCAGGTAGTGTTCAATCGCCTCTTCCAATTTCCCTTGTCTCGTGAGCACAAAACCCAGGTCGCGATGTGCCAGCCAATAGTCTGGACGTGCTTGGCACACCACTAAATAGTGCGTTGCTGCTTCCTCCAATTTCCCTTGTTGTGCCAAATTTCGTCCGAGATTGTAATGTACTTCATAAAACGCGGGTTGGTTCCGTAAGGCCAGCTTGTAGTGAAGTATCGCCTCCTCGGTTTTGTTCTGGTCATCCAGGGACATGGCAAGCAGTGCCTGCACGACCGGATTACTAGAAGTGATTTCTAAGGCGTGTCTGCAAAGAATTTCAGTATTTCTCCAATATTGCAGTTGGATTGAAGTCAATATAAGGCAACCCATAAGCGCGCCTGCACTACACAAGCCTAAAATCCATTTGTGATAAGACCAATTCTTTAAAAGCTCAAAACCTCCCCAGGCAATAATAATGAAGATCCCAATTAAAGGTACATAAGTATAGCGGTCTGCCATGGCTTGCAATCCCACTTGGGCTAAACCGATGACCGGCACCAGCGTGCCTCCAAACCACAGCCAGCCAACAAGGAGGTATGGTCTGCGGCGCGCACGTGAAATGCAGAGTTCAGAGACGACAAGTAAAAACGCAGATGCGCCAGCCACAATCCAAAGAGACCAGTGGCCGGGATGTACATAGCAAATACCCAGATGTTGCGGCCAGAATAGTTTGCCGATATAACGCGAATACGAAACCAGTGCGTTGGTCACACGCGCAAAAAGCGGGAGATCATTGAATGAAATGACCGCATCGCTGTGCTGTTGCACGATAAAAGTTACTACGCATGAAATTATCACCAGAACAAACATAGGAAGCTTTTCCATCACCAAAGCTCCCAAAGTTAACATTTTAGTGGAAGTTGCATTCATAGTTCCGGAATCAGGGATTCGCAACGCCTGATTTGCAATGCGTTTTAGTGGCCAGTAATCCAGCAGCAGCAAAACAAAGGGCAGGGTAACGAGCATTGGCTTGGATAAGAGGCCCAGCGTAAAAAGAAGAAGCATCAATCCATAACGAAAAGCATGTGGACGCCGGACATACCAGACGTAAGCCAGCGTGGTTAATAACCAAAAAAATGTGCTTAGCATGTCCTTGCGCTCAGATATCCAAGCCACTGATTCGACGTGCAAAGGATGCCAGGCAAAGAGCGCTGCAACCATGGCACTGCGCCAGGTTGCCCCGGTTAATTGCCGTAAGAGGCCAAAAAGCAAAAGTGTATTGGCAACATGGAATAAGAGGTTAGTCAGGTGATGTCCGGCGGGCTTTAATCCATAAAACTGGCAATCAACCATATGCGAAAGCCAGGTCAGCGGATGCCAATTGCTGGCGTAACCAGTCGTGAATGCCCACTTCACGTTTGCCCAACTGACTCCGCTAATCACTCGGGCGTTTTCAGTGACATAATCCGCATCGTCCAACTTAACAAAATCAAACCGGACTGCGGGTAAAAAAATAAAAAAGGTGATCAGGGCCAAAAGGATGTAAATTATCCATCCATGCCATGCCGTATGCGGCTTGGTTTCCATGCCTTGATTAATTTCTGGTCTGACGTTGAGCACGGTCATAGTTGAACTGTATTAAAAGCGCTCCGGCAGGAAATAGCGAAACTTCCGCAAATAAGTCGAATCCTCGATAACTTTTTCAAATTGCTCATCAAACAGCTAAGTTTGCCCATATTTAATCCCGGAAAAAAGAAAAATTCTTTAAATCAGCAACATCGGCCGCCATCAACCTGGGGAGTTGACACTTTAATCCATAAAAACAGGGTTGCAAATCCTCTTAACTAGTGCAAACAATAGAATACTCCTCCGTCCCAGTCAGGGAATTCCAACCGATGTAAGGATTGCCAAAAGTTCTATAAAGTGGATAATATGAGGCGATGAAACGTTTGTTCACGTTGATGATTTTACTTCTCCTTGCCATGTCACCCATGGCTCGGGCGCAAGGACCGGACGATCAGTATATTAATATTTATAATCTGATCCAGCAAGCTGACGCGCTGAGCGAAAGGGGCCAGTCCGGACCGGCCATGGCCAAGTATCTTGAGGCGCAATCCACCTTAAAAAAGTTCCAAACCGTAAATCCAGATTGGAATGCAAAGGTGGTAAAATTCCGGCTGAATTATTTGGAAGGTAAAATAGCTCAGCTTTCGACAAACCAGTCCGCACCCGCTCCCGTTAAAAAAACAGTCAATCCCCAAACAAACGCGCCGGCTCCGGTTCCAGTCCCTGCATCTGCGCCCACTCCACCACGCGCAACTGAACCGCTGGAATCTGTTCCACCTCCGCCAACTAATGCTGCTCCTCCTGCGGCCTTGCGCGACATGGAAGGGCCGATGAAAGCCTTGCAGGAACAAGTACACCGCCTGGAAGCTGACAAGGTATTACTCGAAGCGAAGTTGAAAGAAGCCCTAAGCGCGCAACCTGCCTCCGTTGATCCTCGTGAACTAGCCAAGGCGGAACAGAAAATCCGGGAGTTACAAAAGGAAAATGATTTGCTCAAGGTTGGGTTGGAAAACACCAAAACAAACGCTGTCCCCCAAGTTGATCCAGCTGCATTGGGACAGGCTCGTCAAGCACTGGCGGAAGCCAATCGCAAGTTGACCCAGCTCTCTGAGGCAAACGCTAATTTGGCGATGGAAAAACAAGCCATGCAGGCGCGGTTGAAAACTCTGAGTTCGTCCTCTGATGAAGCTGCTATCGCCTTGCGTGCGGAAAATGAAATCCTGAAGAAGGAATTGGCCGGGTTAAAGAGCAAGCCCGGCGCTATGGCGAAAGATGAAGATGCAAATCGTAAGCTGCTTCAAGCCCAGGCACAGATTGCAACTTTGCAATCTGACAAGGACATTTTGCGCCTCGAGAAAATCGCGTTGGAAAATCGGTTGCGGCACGTTACCGCCATGGCCGCAACCAATGCACCCGCTGCCATTGATACGGCGAGCCTCGAAAAAATCAGGGTTTTGGAACTGCAACGCGATGAATTACAAAAAAGCCTCGATGCAGCGACCAAGGAATTACGTGGACGCAAGAAGGGGAAGGAAACCGCTACCCGGATCGATGATATGACCAGGCAATTGGCCACATTGCGTGCGCGAATCGATGTGTTGGAAGCCAAAAAGGTTCCGTATACGACAGAAGAGCTGGCCTTGTTTAATAAACCGGGAAGCAACCTGACAGCAACAGATGCTAATACCGGCAAAAAAACTCATAAGGAATTATCGCCCACTGCTGGAAAAATGGTGGTGGAAGCTCAACGTTATTTTGCCGCCCGGCAATTTGATAAGGCCGAAGAGAAGTATCTCGAGGTGTTGAAGCAGGACAGTAAGAACGTGTTTACGCTGGCTAATCTCGCTGCCATTCAAATCGAGCGGAACCAGTTGCCCGATGCTGAAAAAAATGCCAAGCAGGCTATCGCCTTGGAGCCTAATGATGCTTATACTCTTTCTCTCCTGGGGCGCATTCAATTCCAGCAGGCAAATTATGATGAAGCATTGGATACCTTAAGTCACGCGGCTCAACTCGACCCCCAAAGCGCTGAAATCCAAAATTATTTGGGCATTACGCTTAGTCATAAAGGCCTGCGCGGGCCGGCGGAAACTGCCCTGCGCAAAGCCATTCAAATTGAGCCCAGTTATGGCAGCGCACATAACAATCTCGCTGTAGTTTATGTCACCCAGAGGCCACCCTTGGTTGAACTGGCCCGTTGGCACTATCAAAAGGCTTTGGCCGCCGGTCACCCTCATAATCTTGAATTGGAAAAACTGCTGGACTCCACCAAGACGGCTTCCGCGACCTCTCAGTGAAGGGTCGGTGTGGTCCGGCAATAAAAAGCGACTGTCCGTTAAGTAGAAATGTTAAGTCAAGGACTGCACGAATTCGTTGTGGCTACGCGTGGGCGCGGTTTTTATGAAATTACCCAACAGGTATCAGCTTGGGTTCATGAAAGCGGTATCCTAAATGGATTACTCACGCTGCATTTGCGCCATACTTCCGCGTCCCTATTGATCCAGGAAAATGCTGATCCAGAAGTGCGGCGTGATTTTGAACGATTCTTCTCCCGCCTGGTACCTGATGGTGATCCATTGTTTCAGCACACCGAAGAAGGGGAGGACGACATGCCAGCGCACGTGCGCACGGCTTTGACTACGGTAAATCTCAGCATCCCGATCCAAAATGGACGTCTGGCGCTGGGCACATGGCAGGGCATTTATGTTTGGGAGCATCGCCGACAGCCTCATTCACGACGTGTTGCAGCCCATTT
Organism: Pedosphaera sp.; assembly: GCA_028293285.1. Taxonomy (GTDB): domain Bacteria; phylum Verrucomicrobiota; class Verrucomicrobiia; order Limisphaerales; family Pedosphaeraceae; genus Pedosphaera. Next base: position 53,387 of record JAQGPC010000101.1, on the reverse strand, counting down.
TATCGGGGAATAAGCTAGCCAAGATGTGCAACCAGTGGCACTTTCCCGTTAGTCTTAATGATAATGAATTTGAATTTAAAATGCAAAAATCCAATCTAATCCCATCTTTCGTTCGTGCCGGGACAGTGCTCAGCGCAGTTCTCTTTGCCCTGATTTCGCACGCCGAAGATATCACTACCAACCGCTTTGGTTTTACCGGTCCGGAGATTTTTCCGATTGATAACCAGATTTCCCTCCTGCGTTCCGCTGACTTGGATTGCGACGGGTATAATGACCTTATCGTGGTCAATAATGCCCGCTCAAAAATTAACCTGCTTTACAATCAAACTGGCAATACCAATGCCATTAAAGCGGTCAAATTCCAAGGCAAACAGGAATTGAATGAATTGCCCATGGACGCGCGTTTCCGTCTCGAATCCATCGCTTCGGAAAAGCGCATTTCCGCGCTCGTAGTGGCGGATCTTAATGGCGATGGAAAGCCTGATATTGCCTATTACGGTGAGCCGAAGGAATTGGTCGTGCAGTATAATCAGGGCACAAATGGCTGGAGCGCGCCCAAACGCTGGCCCATTGATGACGGGCAAGTGACCGGCAATGCCCTGGTCACAGGCGATGTGAATGGCGATCACCTCACGGATTTGGTGCTGTTGGGTGATACCCAAATCTATGTCCTTAGCCAGAAGAAAGATCATACTCTCGGCGAACCGGAGAAGATTCCCTATTCGGGGACTGTCAAGGCCGTGCAGGTGCTCGATATTGATGGCGATGGTCGCAGTGATCTACTGCTTGTGAATTGGGAAAGCCCGACTCCATTTCGTTTCCGTCTGCAAAACGATTCCGGCCAACTCGGGCCTGAAGTTTACTTCACCCTTCCTCCGTTGCGTTCCTACTGGACTGATAATTTGGAGGCGAATGACAAAACTCAAATTATTACCATTGCTCAAAATTCCGGACGGTCGCAAGTTGCAGAGTTTACTCGCAAAGCAGCGGAAGATCTTTCCGGCACCTTCAAGAAAGGACAGTTCCAGGTCATGCCTCTGAACAAGAGTGACAAGTCTCGACGCGGCTTGCTCTGGGCTGACGTGAATGGTGACAAGTTGCCTGACCTGCTGGTTGCAGAGCCGGAAAGCGGGCAAATCAACATCTATTTGCAAAAACAGGATGGCACGCTCGAAGCCCCCAAGACTTTTTCCACACTCACCGGTGTGAGCGATTTGGCGGTTGCCGATTGGAACGGGGATGGCAAGCCTGAGATTTTTCTGCTGAGCGGCGACGAACGACAGATTGGCGTGGCCCAGTTGGATGAAAAGGGGAGGCTTCCTTTCCCCACGCTGATTCCTCTCGAGGGCAAACCTTTGTCCATGGCAGTCGGACGGCTTCAGCCCAATGGCAAGCCCGTGCTGGCCGTGATTGTGGACCAGGATGGAAAACGCTCATTGGTGACTCGCACTCCTGATGGCAAAAGTAAAACCCAAAAGCTGAATGAAAATTTCAAATCGAATCCTACGTCTATCGCTTTCCAGGATGTGAATCAGGATGGCCTGACAGATTTGGTAGTCTTGATTCCGTACGAGAAAATCAAAGTGATGCTCCAGGTGAAGGACAAGGATTTTGACGAACAGGACATCGCTCCTCCCGGCGGCAGTGTGGAAGAGCCTTGGATGAGTGCGGCGGATGTCGATGGCGACGGCAAGCCGGAGTTGTTGCTGGCTCAAAAGAATTTCCTTCGTGCCGTGGTGCTGAAGCAGGAAGCTTCCGCGCAAAATTCCACCAACCGCGGCGGATGGGTGTTCAGCGTGAAAGAGCAAATCAACGGCGCGGGCAGCAATTCCCGCCTCGTGGGAGCTGCCACCGTTCCGAATGGCACCAATGCCGTTAACTCTCTGTTCCTGCTCGATGCCGAGCGCAAGGCTTTGACTCTTTGCGAGCGTGATAAAGCCGGCGTCTGGCAGGTTGTCCGCAACATTTCCCTGCCATATACGGCCTTCAATAGCGTGCAATCAATTGCTCTGAGCAATACTAATCTGAACAGCATCGCCTTTTTGGGCAAGGATGCGGTTGGTTGGATGCCGCTTCAAGGCAAGGTGTGGGAATTCACTGAACTCGATAGCTATGAAACCCCTATCAAGGACGGTCACCTGAATGATGTGGTCTCCGGCGATCTGGACAACGATGGTCGCAAAGATCTGGTCTTCCTGGAAACCGGGAAAAACTATCTCGATATCGTGACGTTCGACGCCAACCGCAAGCTCGTCCCAGCCAATCGCTGGCAGGTCTTTGAAGAGCGCACCTTCCGTGGTCGCCGTGGCGATATGCCCGAACCTCGCGAAGCACTGGTCACCGACGTGACGGGCGATAAAAAGAACGATCTGGTCATTCTCGTGCACGATCGCATTCTAGTTTATCCGCAGCAATAGAGCAGGGCGGTTTGCTCTTCAACGATGTAAAAAAGGCGGGCAACTTTGCCCGCCTTTTTCTTTGATGCGTTGAACAATTAATTATTTCTTCATCTGCGGAGGCGTGGGCGCAAACACTTTCCAACTTAAACCTTCGCTCGTCGCACTGCCGCTATAGACCGTGAAGTAAAAATATTTCGAAACCTTGTCGAAGGTGGGCAGCAGTGAAACATCCACCCAATCCTTGACCTTGGCTGGGTCGCTCATGCCCATGATTGCGGCCAATGGCCCCAGCGTGCCCATGGACTCAGGTGAGCCGAAATCTTTCTTAAAGGCTTCCAGCGTCACCCGCATCGATTCACTGTCATTGGAAAAACCGAATGACGTGGTCGTGCTGCCGGCAACCTTCTGCATCGCCTCGCTCAATCCCGGCGCTTCGCGCAATGATTTTCCCTGCTTCTCATTGCTCCGCAAATATTCCTCCAGCATGCCCGTATCGGTGCTGATGACGACATATCCGCCGCTTCCCGCAAAGCTCATGCTGCGTGCCGGAGCTTTTTCGCCCTTTGCTGTCGCTGAACCCGGCAAAGGAAGCGAGTAAACTTTGCGGCCCAAAAATTCACGCTCAGTAGGCGCTCCCCCTTGTTGGAGGAGGAAGCTGAAAGTGTTTTTCAAAGCGCTCGCGAGTTGGTCCGGATTGGAAGAACCAACCAGGAAAATGGACGGTGCCGAATCCAGATCCGCCATAGAACTTCCTTTTGGCAACTTGGAATAACTGATGATGTCATTGCCTAGATTTCCAAATAGGTTCTTTTTGATATCGAAGCTTGAGTCCTTCTCCTTGGCTCCGGCTTCAGCCGTGCTTAGGACGAAATTAAGGCTGTTCAGAGTTTGCGGAGAAATGTCATTCAACATTTTCTGCAGCGTCGCCCACGCTTTCTGCCCATCAATGCGCCAGCGTTGAAACTTCACCGCATCCGCCGGCACAAACGTCGGCGGAATGTATTCCTTCGGCTCTCCCGCCAGAATGGTGAAAAGGCCCGACCGCGTCGTTTCCGGCGCTCCAAGGAACAGGTTGAACTGCGCGCCGTCATTGGAATAAAGATAATTGAAAGCAATTGTTTTCAGGCCATTCAAGCCCGCTGCCGCCATGACCTTGCTGGGTTTAAACGCAAATGGATTCGACGCCGAATCATCCGACGCGCTCGCATCTTCTCGACTCAAAACATCGATGAAAGCCTTGGCATTTATCCAGCCGAATAACGGTGCCTCCCGGAACATCGCATTATGATTGGCCTCATAAATCGGCACCTCGCTCAGGCTCTTCACCGAACCGCCTGACATGCGCGCCAAAATCTTTTCAATCGCCTTGGGAGAATTGCCCATGATCAACATGGACTCTGCCTGTCCGATATAAATTTGCTTCTTCGTAGCTGGTTTCTTCGCATCCGATTCTTCTGCCTTGTCCTTCTCCGCCTCCGCCGAACCGCCCGACAAACTCTTTCTCAAAGACTTGGGCAGGTCGTTGCTCGATAACACCGCAACAGAGAATTCAATATCGCGAATCTTCTCCGTCTTGACCGACTTGCCGGAATCCACCCATTTCTTCTTCAAGTCGGCCAGGTTGGTTTTCAATTGCGAGCTTTTGTCCTTCGTATCAATCAGCAACAACAACGCCGGTTCCTGGGTCTTGTCCTTGCCATCCCATCCGTTTTGCGTCACGGCAAAAGTAAATTGTCCCTTCAATAATCCAGTATAATCCTCAAAGTGAATTCCCAAATCGCGCTCCATCGGAGTCAGGTATTCCGACTTAAGCTTGCCTAGAAATTTATCTTTAAACGCCTTCAAGGAAGGATCGCTCCACAACTGGCCTTGCGGCGAGTTGCTGTAAATATCCTTCGCCTTCATGAAGTCCGGAATGGTGAACATGAACAGCGTATCGTCCGGCAACACTTTTTCTGCGGGTAGGATGGCCGCCGTGGCGCTTAAGGCCAGGCAAACCAATGTGGTAAGAACAGTTAGGATTTTTTTCATGGGCTATAAATAATTGCAGGTCTTGGACACACTCCTTGGGTTAACATCGGTGATTACGAATAGTTTCATTCCACGCATCCCGTTTTTAAAAGACTGGCCTACTTTTTGGCCGCGACTGTCGCTTGTTGTTTGGTGCGGCTCGGCGGTTCGAGATAGCGATACGGATTGCTGGGATTATCATTGGAATAGGCATATGCATCCCGATGATCCAGGAAAAATTTCACCGACCCGATGGGAATCGCAAAGCCCAGGCCTTCGCCAAAAGTGATTTTCATGTTCGTGACGCCGATCACCTCGCCGCGCATGTTGAACAGGGGGCCGCCACTGTTGCCTGGATTGATCTGCGCCGTCGTTTGCAGATAAAGCTCGCCCTGCAATTGCCGCGTCTTCGTGCTCACGATGCCTTCGGTCACTGTGCGTTCGAGCCCCAATGGACTGCCGATGGCAAACACGCTTTCACCCACGGCCAAGGCATCGGAATCGCCTAGCAACACCTTCGCAAATTTCGGCGCATCCTTGTCGTCAATCTTGAGCAACGTCATGTCCTCGAACTTGTTCATGGCGATGATTTTTACATCCTTATAAACCTTCCGCTCAAGCTGCCCCGCCTTTTGATGATAGACCTCCACGGAAATCTGGGTTTCCCCTTCAATCACGTGAAAATTCGTGATCAGGAAGCCGTCTTCATTGATGATGAATCCTGAGCCCAATCCGCCCGGCGTGCGCACTTGCACCACCGATTCACCCAGCAAATTCACCAATTCACGCACATCTTTAAGCGGCATTTGCGCATTGCCACTTTGGTAACCGCCCGCTTTTATGTCGGCCGGAGTAATCGCGACCGGAGCGGGCGTCGGTGCAACCGGTGCCACTGCCACCGCAGTCGTCACCGCTGTTTCCTTGTCATTTGCCTTGGAAACTTTCGCCACCTGGTTCTTGGGAATGACCAATACCGTGTAGCCAATGTCCACGACCACCGCGTCGCGCTTCTCGGCCAAAATCTTGCCTGTGACCGCCGACTTGTCCTTGAGCTGGACCACATCCGCGACCGCCACCTGCCAGCCAAAAGAAAGCAGAACTAATGATACAACAGTCTGTTTTAACATGTCCTGACCTTACTGGCGTTGCGCACCTTTGACAAGCGGCGCTTACACAAAGTTTTCATATAATTTATGATTCTGCTACGCTGTTTCTCGCAAGAATTGCGCCAAATTAAACATCTCAATTGGCTTCGATTTGTTAATCCTAATCTCCTTGATTATTCGGATCTCCGCTCCGGAGGCGCGCAGGAAATTAGCCGCTGGCAAAGTCGTTCCGTCTGCGGGACGGCTGCAGCCACCGGACCAGACAAACAAACCTCGACACCCCGGAGGGGTGTGAGAATCAATAATCCCGATTCATTCATAAATTTTTTTACTCGAGTTAACTCAAGTTAAGTCGAGTTAACTCGAGATAGTACCATACACGTATTAATTTCCTTCTCCCGGAGCGCCGACAGCCTGTCGGCGAGTTCCTTTCCATTCTTAATCCCTGCCCCGCGATTGCGGTGGTTACTCATAATCCTAATCTTACTCTCTTCCGGCTTTCCTCCTTTTGTGCCCCCTTGTGCCTTTTCGTGGCCATTAGTCTTCGCGCCTTCGCGTCTGGTTTTCATCAGCAACTCCTAATTCGTGTTCATTCGTGCAATTCGTATCTCAACTTTAAATTTTTATCTCTCCTTAACCCTACTTAAGTCTCTTTAACTCTCCTTTTCACTCGATACACAGGTATACGTATTAATTTCCGTCCCGCTTCGATGTTCGAGCCATCGCCATCTTCTATCCTCAATCTTCCATCCTCTCCATTCTGAGCTTTGTTCTTCATCCTTTTCCTTTTGCGCTCTCTGCGCCCTTTCGCGGCTATTTGGCATCTTTTCCATTCGTGGTTTAACTCGTTGCTACTCGTACCGGGTCGTACTAGCTCACAACTGTTCGATTTAGGAGCGCGGTCCGCATGCGGGACTGCTTCACCGTAATCCTCGCATCCGTCGGTTGGCCAAACAACGGGCTGCGGGCCATTCCTGCCAATAAATTGTCAAAGAACTGCAATAACGCCATATAAATAACACCCGTTACACGGCTCGTCAACTTTATTCAAACGGAGGACATGCGTCCCCGGGCGCAGCAATCCCCAAACATCCCGGCGCGTTAAGTCCTTAAATACCCTTCATCCCATCTAACGCTGCGATGCTCACTCTTTCCCAACCAACCGTCCCGTTTCACCTCATGTGCAGATTTTCGCTGTTCTCTTGAACCTTTTTCCTTCTAGTGGCACAAAAGCGACATGGATGAGGAACAACTCGTTGCCGCCCTTAAAGGTCAGGACCCTGCCGCCGTCAAGGCCTTGGTCAACTCTTACGGGGATCGCTTGCTTCGTTCCGCCTTCTCACACTGTCGTAATGAAACCGAAGCCCAAGACATTGTGCAGGACACTTTCCTCCAGGCCATTCGCTCAATTCACCGGTTTCAGGGCCGTTCCACCGTTTACATCTGGCTTCATGCCATCCTTCTCAACCTGACCCGACACTATCATCGCGACCGTAAACGGATTGTCTATGACGAGGAGTTGGCCAACCGCGAGATTCCTGCGCCGGACGAAAATCCGGCCCAACTGGATGCCGGTACAGCCTCTTCGGCGCTCTGGGAAGCCTTGGACCGGCTTTCCGACACTCATCGCGAAGTGATTGTTCTGCGCTACTACGAAAATATGAAGATTCACGAAATTGCCCGGCACTTGAAGATTTCCAAGGGAACCGTCAAATCCCGGCTCCACTACGCTATCGGGGAGATGCGGAAGCTCCTGCCCGATGAATTGAACCTTTTTGGCGTCTGCGGCACAGAGGAGATACAGAAGAGATGAACTGCTCACGTTTCCAGAAGCAATTGTTCGAATATGTTGAGGGAAGCCTCTCCCTCGGCATGCAGGCCGCAGCTGACAGGCATCTGGCACAGTGCAGCACCTGCCGACAAGCCGTGCGTCAGGAACAACAAATGGCGCAATTCCTGTCCGGCCGCCTCCAGCAAGCCACTGAAACTTTAACGCTCCCCCCGCATGTCCAGCTTCGCATCATGAGCGGCCTTGAGCATAAATCCGCGTCGCCCACGACTTGGGAATCCATTATTGGTCTATGGCGCCGTTTTCGATTGCCTGTAGCGATTTCGGCCTCCCTGTTGCTACTCGGAGCCCTTCTGTTGTTCAACTATTTCTCCGGCGCAAGAGTCCACGAAATCAAAATGGTGCGCTCTAATGACCGTTCCGCCCTTTCCATAGAGGTTTCGTATCGCCTGCCAGTTTGCGAGTCCCGCCAGGAAGGCAACTTCGTGGTGGATACCCTGTCATTCGAAACCGTTGTCGCTAGTGCAACGCATCGCATCCCTGACCAGGAAATTATTCAGTAAACAAATTAAGGATAATACCATTATGAAAATATCATCTGCACTTCGGTTTCGATTCTTCACGGCTCTATTGACCCTTACCATGACCTGTGGATTTGCGGTCGCAGACGGAACTGATGTGAGCTCGCTCCACGCAGTCAGGTTTGAATTGGGCGACGTGCAATTCGCTCCTGGCGACAGCATCACCATCCAGCAGGTGAGCGGAACCAGCGATACCATCGCAGTTGGTGGAACGTATAGTGTGGATGGCACTTATACCTTGGTTTCACAGGATGAAGCTGACCTCGCCTTGCACGCCACTGTCAATTCGGCCATGCGCACCGCGATCGACTCGAAACAACACGTTCACATCAAAAAAGGCACAGGTTCTTTCCACTTAGTTAAGACGCTTCAGGAAGATGGCTATCTTCACGTCAGTTTCTATCCCGTTCCTTCAGGCAGCGCATTCGGAGGGCTGTATTTCGGCCAGGGAAACCGGGTTCTTCATCATAAAGGGTTCAGCCACCCTGATCATACCGCCACCGGCAGTTCCTCGGAAAAACCGGAGTCAGGGTCCGGCCCTAATCAGGCGCTCCTCGCATATCTGGGAGAACCTGTCCAGCCACCGGCAAACATGGATGCCAAGTACACCAAAAAGGGGTTGCTGGATGCCATCCAACTTGCCGCCCGGAACGCCGGTATCACCACCAAAAAAGTTGTGATTGACGATTCAGAATATCCATTTCTCGTGGGCGTCATTTGTAAAGATTCTGATTCCGCCAAGTTGAAAGATCAGCTTAAGAAGCTGGAAGGATACGAATATAATGGTTCCGTGGGCAGCGATACCTGCAATGCATTTAGCCTCGTGCCTTACAAAGCCCATCCCCAGGAAGCCGCTCAGTCCATTGATCATCGGCTCTTGCTCCGGCAGCAAGTCTTCTTAAACAAGCTCATCACCGGCCAGTAACTAATAAATTTGATATCTGCGCAGCCGCTTAACAAAACAAACTACCGACGAAAACCGAGCGCGACATTTTTCAAACGGAGAGCGCCCGTCCCGGGCGCAGCGATTTGAATAGGCCCGGCGCGTTATTCTCCAAAACCTTGCATAACTTCCACGCCAATTGGTGTTTTCTTTTCGTCCCTGGTAAAATGTGTTTGAAAAGCCCGCCTCCTTTGATAACTAACCCGGTGAGGCCATGGAAAAAACCGCGTTCAAAGATTTGTTCTCCGATGACCAATGCAACATTTGGGAAAAAGATGGCCTGCGGGAACTACACCTCAAGCATCTTTCCCTGTCCGGCACAAAACGGATGGATTCAGCGCAATTCCTGCGTGAGCTTTCCAAGCTTTACTATGTAACCTTTGAAGCAAAGCTGCCGGAGCACGATGAAGCTTTGATCGAAAAAATTGACGCGTTTGCCGTGGCTGACTATAAAAAGCGACGGGCTGCGGGACGACTCGCAGAATAAAAAGAAGAATCCAAAACCTAAAATAATTATATGGGAACATGGGGCAATTTACCTTGGGGCAATGATGGCGCCGCCGACTGGTTCGGAGAGCTTTTCGACAAGACGGAATTGGCTGATCATGTGGAAGAAGCGTTGCAACTCGATGCCGAGGATGGCTACGAAGAAATTCGCGCCGCCGCTGCCGTAATCCTCTTGCTGGGCCATAACTTCGTTTGGCCGGTCGATAAACTCGACGAACACTTGGAACTGGCCGCATCGAAATTGGAGGAGTTAACCAAATTGGACATTTACGAAGAGTCTCCCGAAATAATCGAAACCATCAAAGCCGAGATCAAGGTCCTCCGCAGCCGCCTCGCCAAAAACAAGCGATCTGCAGCAAAGACCGAGTGGTGGCATTTCGATTAGGCTGCTCTGCTTACGGCGATTTACGGTTTAAAATTTTAATCCGGCAATGGCGCAAGCTCCGGTCTTTGCCCCGGCGGGGCATTTGAAATAGCCCGGCAATTCATTGCCGGGAGCAATCCGGCATGGCCCCGAGTCCCAGCGGGACGATTGAATGCTGTCCCATAATTGCGAAACCCTCGCCCAATCAAGGGAGAGGGTTTGTGCTGAAGGAATTGAAGTTGGTTTCAAACTTTTCTTCACCCCACTTAATTCCCGTAATTAAACGGATCCAAAAACTTCTCATCTGTCATAACACTCGTATCCGTCAATGTCTTCAGGAACGCCACCAACGCAGCCTTTTGTGTGACCGTCAAATTCAAGCGCAACACCCCTGGCGGCTGACCCGGAGGCGTTCTCAGCGGCGGGGACAGATTCGTGCCATTCACAATGCCGGAGTTATAGAACTCCACCACCTCTTCCAGCGTCGCAAACCGTCCGTCATGCATATACGGCGCCGTCAGTTCAATGTTCCGCAACGAAGGCACCTTGAACAATCCCATGTCCTGCGCGCGTCCCGTTATGCCGCCGATTCCTTTATCCACATACGGAAACTCCAGGCCATTGTTATTCGCCACCGCTCCCGGCACAAAATTATCCGTGCCATGACAAGCCGCGCAGGTCGCATTTCCCACTTGCCCCAGAAAAATCTGCCGCCCCAGCTTCTCCTGTGCTGTGAAATTCGCGAAATTAACTGGCAAACCCTGGTCATACTTGGACTTGGTTGAAATAATCGACCGCACAAACTGCGCCAGCGCGCGGGAAACCCGGCCGGAAGTCACGTCCGGCGTGCCAAACGCTTTCGTAAACAGATTCGTGTAGAACGGTTCCGCCGCCAATCGCGGCAGCAGCGCCGGAAGGGTCATTCCCATTTCAATCGGGTTCTGGATGGGAAGCAACACCTGATCCTCCAGCGTCGCCGCCCGCTCATCCCAGAAAAAATGTCCACGCTGATAATACCGCGCATTCGACAGCCCCATCGCGTTGCGCGTCCCTTTGCTCCCGTTGAAACCGGTGCTGAACCGGTTCGGGTCCGAGAATCCATACTTCGCCACATGACACGACGAACATGCCACCGTCTGGTTCGTCGAAAGTCGCTTGTCATAAAACAACACCCGCCCCAAAGTTGCTGCCGGGTCGGTCACCACATTCGTTGACGGAGTGTTGTCCTGGTTACTGATGGGTGGCACCAAAAAGTTGGGCGGCAGTGTCGGCGCGGCATAATTGAAATTCGTTCCCGGCAGCAGCAGCGCATTCGTTGTGGTGCTTAAAATACTCTGCTGCGCCCCGTCATAGATGGCGCGATAATAAAGATTCGGCCCGGCTCCCGCTCGGCTCAGGCTGACATGATAATTTCCGTTATGAATCTTCCATGAGTCCACTCCCGCCCAGGTGATGAAATTTGTGGACGTCTGCAGCACCCATACATGATTGCCCGGATCGTTCACAGTGATGCTCCCGAGCGTCTGACCCATGCCTCGAGCGATGTTGATTGACGAACCAGCGGGCAATTGCCCCTGTGCGACTGTTACACCAAACGCAAACGCCGCCACGACGGCGGCTATTTTGCGGGAGTTCTTGGTTTCCATGTCCGCATCATTGCGCGAATAGATACCAGTGAAAGCTCTTTTACATTTGCTTAACCGGGCGGGGCCATATTTTACACTAGCTTAACAAATCTCGCCTGTAGCAGCCCAATTTCCGGAGAGCGACCGTCCCGGGCGCAGCAATGTTAAACAGACAAGATTCTCAGGCTTTTCCAGACGATGAACCAATTCTGCAGCTTTCTAATCCAAGCAAACACATTAATCCTCGCATAATCTATCCGACCGAATTACTTGGAATCCGCATACCGCAATCGCTCCCTCGCCTTTTCCAATTCCTCAGGCGTATTGATATTCTCCAATTCTTCGGCGCGCGTCCGCTCTGGTCGCAGCACCTTGGCTTTAAGAACCCTCGCCAGCGATTGCAGCGAAAATTCCTTTTTCTCAATCTGCTCCTCAACCACCGGCAAACACGCCTCACGTCGCAAGAGCAGGGGAAACCCCGCCAAATCTCCATACCGGGAAAAAACCGCCTTCCGCGAAGCTCCCAACGATTCAATGATCTCCTCCAAAAGCCCCGCCGACACAAACGGCATATCACAAGCCAGAAAAAGCACCGCATCCGCCCGACTCTTGATTAATCCCGTATAAATCCCGCCCAAAGGCCCACAACGCGAAATCACATCCTTTCTCAGTATACGAACCGGCAGACCCAACTCCTTGGCAGGCCGACGTATATGGCCCAGCATTGTCCGCCGCCCCAACCGCAACTTCGCCTTATCTCGTCCCATCCGGCTACTCAAACCACCCGCTAAGATGAAAACTTCAACGTTAAAGTTATGTAGCTTAGCACTTTTCATCGGAAACAATGCCCTTTAGGGCTGATAAATGGCCGCCGCAACATGCGCTTTATTAACTTAAAGCCCTAACCGGTGCAATTCTGAAGCATTTGGGCATTCCCCTTCAGTCGAACTTGTCTCTGGCACAATCCTAATCATGGTTTAAAATAGGAGTTGCTACTTAGAGTGCTTTTGCTATTTTGTTCGGCCCTTTCGCGGGAACCGGTCACCGGAACGTGAGGAGGGAAAACGGTCTTAAATATGCCCATGCTCATGCGAGTGCGGGTGACCACAATAACACTGAAATAAATTCCGTCTTCCGCGGAATGGTTCGCTAAAAAAGCGGGCTCTTAACAAAGGAAAATTGTGATTAGTATCGGCGTAAAAGAATTATTAGAAGCAGGCGTCCATTTCGGACATCAGACGAAGCGTTGGAACCCCAAGATGAAACCGTTCATCTTCGATGCTCGCAACGGCATTCATATCATCGACCTCAGCAAAACACTCGCCGGCCTCCAGTCTGCTTGTGATTTCCTGACCACCACCGTCAGCAAGGGCGGTCGCATCCTGTTCGTGGGCACCAAGAAGCAAGCCCAACAAGCCGTCAAGGAAACGGCCAAGGATTGCAGTCAATTTTATGTCACCGAACGTTGGCTCGGCGGCACCCTCACCAATTTCCAGACCGTCAAGAAATCCATCGCCCGCATGAAGGGTATCGAGAAGATGGAAACCGACGGCAGCATCAATAAATACGTGAAGCAGGAGCAATCAGCGATTCGTCGCGAACATGCCCGCCAATTCAAGTATTTTGATGGTATCCGCGCCATGGACAAGTATCCTGCTGCGATGTTCGTCGTGGACGTCAAGCGCGAACACAACGCCGTCGCTGAAGCGCGCCGCTTGAAAATCCCTGTCGTGGCCCTCGTGGACACGAACTGCGATCCCGATCTCGTGGATTATCCTATCGCCGGCAACGACGACGCGATTCGTTCCGTCCGCATGGTCCTGACCACCGTTGGCCAGACCATCATTCAGGCCCAGGCTGAATACGAAGCGAAGTATGCCCGCCGCAAGACTGCGGAAGCTGAAGCCGCTGCTGCACCCGCTCCGGCTCCTGCGCCCGCCGCGGAAGCTCCCGCGACTCCCGAGCAAGTAGCAAGTCTCCAGGCATAGTTTCTCGATGGAACGCGGTTCAGGCCCAAGCGGTCTCACCGCGTTCCATCATTTTCAACTCTCAACGTTTAACTTTTAATCACACAATTTTATGGCTGAAATTACTGCTGGTGCAGTTGGTAAATTAAGGGAAATGACCGGTGCCGGTCTCATGGATTGCAAAAAAGCCCTCACCGAGTCGAATGGCGATATCGATGCCGCCGTGGACGTTCTCCGCAAAAAAGGCGCTGCCTCTGCCGCCAAGAAATCTTCCCGCGCCGCCAATGAAGGCGTCATCGCCCAAGCCATCGCTTCCGGTGCCAAGTCCGGCATCCTCGTCGAAATCAATTGCGAAACCGACTTCGTCGCCCGTAATGAAAGCTTCCAGGCTTTCTGCGATGAAATCGCCCGCACTCTGCTCGCGAACCCCAAGGCTGACTTGGAAGCCGTGCGCACCGCGCAAGTTGCCAAGATCGGCGAGAATATCCAGATTCCCCGCTTCCATCGCATGGAAGTCACGGGTAATGGTCTCATTGCCGCCTACATTCACACCGGCGCCAAGGTTGGCGTGCTGGTCGAAGTCGGCGCGGGCAAAGAAGCCACCGTCGCCAGCGAAGATTTCAAGCAACTCGTCCGCGACATCACCCTGCAGATCGCTGCTGGTCATCCTTACGTTGTCTCCCGCGAAAACGTCCCTGCCGACGTCATCGCCAAGGAACGTGAAATCGCCTCCCAGTCCGACCGCCTGAAAGGCAAGCCGGCCGCCGCATTGGAAAAAATTCTCCAAGGCGTGCTCGACAAGTTTTACCAGACCTACTGCCTCGTGGACCAGGGCTTCGTGAAGAAAAATTCCGAAGTCACCGTCAAGGAACATGTCGGTTCCGTCGCCAAGCAATTGGGCGATGAAATCACCATCCGCAACTTCGTCCGGTTCCAAATCGGCGAAAGCCCAGCCGCTTAATTAATTCGCGTAATCTTTCACAAGGGCGTCCTTCGGGACGCCCTTTTTTGTTTTCAGGAGGTAGGGCCGCAGTGTCCTCACCGCGCCGAACGTCAAAACGAAACAAGCGCTCAATCCAATCATCGAGCCAACCTCCACCCAATCCTTCACCGCAAATTCGCACAATCCGTCTCTCTCCCCACAAACCCCCGACACACCTGCGCAAACACCTGATCCACCGAAATCGCCTGCATGCACAAATTATTTTTGCATGCCGATTGCCGGTTATTCAATGCACTCACACAAGGACTGCACGCAATCCCCGCCCATAACGCCACATGCCGCGACGTATGCGCCGCGAATAGGGCAGGGGTTTCCGGTCCGAACAACGTCACCACGTGAATCGGCGTCAGCGATGCAAAATGCGCCGGTCCGCTGTCATTCGTCACGAGCACATCACAAAGTGTATAGAGCGCCAGCAATTCCCGCAGCGTAGTCTTGCCCGCCGCCGAAAAACACCGCTCCGACCCCACCTCACGCACCAGTTGTTCATTCGCCACCGTCTCCTCTTTCGCTCCCGTAAACGCGATATAAACCTCCGGAAATTTCGCCAGCAACCGCTTCGCCAATTCCACATAACGATTCGTCGGCCAGCGTCGCAGCGGCAACAAATCACTCGCATTCGGGTTCAGCAAAATGACGCGCGGTAACGATACCTTGCCAGTCTCCTTGCGAATCAGTTCCTCCATCCGCCGCAATTCCTCCGCACTTGCGCGAAACGACGGCTCGTAAAATTCCAGCGGCGGAACCGTGTAATTAAAAGTCGGAAATAACTCACTTGGCGCATTCAAAGCCTCCACCATCACTTGAAACATCTGCGTGGTGTGCAGATGCGGATTATAGGGAATCCGATGCGTCATCAAATCGCCGCGATACGGCCCTTCGCCATGAAACGCATGCATTCCAACTCGCAATCTCGCTCCGCTCAAATACGTCAACGCCGCTGAGAACCTTGCCAGAAATTCCAGATCAATCGCCGCATCCAACCCCATGCGCTGCATCCGTCCAATCACTCGCAATGTCCCGCTCGCCATCGTAAAGAGACTTTCCGTCGAAACCGTCAGCACATTCTCCGGTGGAATAATTTCCATCATATCCAGGACGAACCGATTCTCTTCGAAGCAAAGAAAGTAAACATTCTCCCGCCCAACCATCTCCACTGCCCGCCGAAGTGTCGGTGCCGCTAAAACCGTGGAACCCTGTTCCGCCAATTTAACGAATAAAATATTGCGCGGTCGCGACTCCGTTCGTGCTCCAAAAAGTCCGCCCAACTTCCGCACCACCGTCAACAAAAAGCAAAACGGCCCGAAGCACCAGCGATCGGCTTTCTGCAAAACGGCTACTTTAACTGGCAATCCCATGACGGATGATTAGCACGGCGCGATGATTGAAATGATCGGTCTTCACGGTGTGGCGCTTTCGTGAAAAGCCTGCCCGGCTTCATATAAACGCAGGCGATTTTGCATTTCGGTGATTACTTCCTTATGTTGCGAAGCCGTGGCCAAGTCAATGGCTTTTTTCGCCGCACTTGCCGCTTCCGCGAATTGCCCGGCTTCTGCGCAAGCTGCTCCGCGAATGTCCCACGCATTCGCATCAGCCGCTCCGTTAACCTCTAGTGCCAGCGCGGATAACCGGACCGCTTCCGCGCCATCCCGAAGTTTGGCATTCGGATTCGTCGCCAGAATCCACGCCAATTTTTTAAGTGCCGTGACAGATCGCGGATCTAATTGCAATGCTGCGCGATAATGAGCAACGGCCTCGCTGGTTTTGCCTTGGCGGGTCAATGCGATGCCCATATTAGCATGAGCATCCACAAAATCCGGTTTTAGTCGCAGGACCTCTGCATAATGACCCACGGCCGCGTCCCATTGTTTCTGTTGGATCAAAATATTGCCGAGGTTGAAATGCGCCTCCATATAATCGGGGCGGAAGCGGACCGCTTCGGAGTAATGTCCCGCCGCCTCGTTTATCTTCCCTTGGCTTATCAAGGCATTGCCAAGATTGTAATGTGCTTCCACGAGGTCGGGCTTGCTTTGCAGCGCTGCGAGATAATGCGGAATTGCTTCTTCCAATTTGCCCTTTCGATCAAGCGCATCGGCCAGGCTGTTTTGCGCATAAGGGTTCTGCGGCGCATATTTGAGCGCTTCCCGGTACTGCTCGATGGCTTCATCAAGCTTTCCTTGTTGGGTCAGCGCCTGCCCCAGGCTGGTACGGGCCTTGTCATGACGCGCATTAAATTTCAAAGCGCTCTGAAACTTTTCGATGGCCTCACCGGGTTTACCCTCCTGCAGCAGCAACAAACCCAAATTGTAATAAGCCATGTCATAATTGGGACGAACCTTTAGTGCCGCGTTAAAATGCGCCGATGCCTCCTCAAACTTATTTTGCTGATAGAATAGCGTGCCAATGCTGTTTTCCGCCTCTGCATCGCCCGGTTTAATCCGCAAAACTTCGTTATAATGCGCCAGCGACTCCTTGAAATCTCCTTTCGTTGCGAAAGCTTCTGCCAGTTTGGAATGTGCGACCGCATTGTCTGTAGTCACTTCCAGGGCATGGTTGAACAAGGTGAAACTATTCCGCCAATAACGCACCTGCAATGTCGTGCCAACCAGGCAACCTGCCAGGACCAGCACGGCCGCCATGCCCATTAGCCATTTTGTACGAGACCAACGCATCGCCAATTCATTTGCTCCCCACGTCACGATCAGGAATAAGCCAATGGCTGGAATATACGTATAACGGTCAGCCATGGCTTGATCACCCACCTGCACCAGGCCAATCACCGGAATCAGCGTGATCAAAAACCAAAACCAGCCTGCGGCCACATAGGGATGGTTTCGTGCGCAACGTCCTGCCCATGCACAAATCCCAACCAACAATAAACCCGCTCCCAACACCTCCCATAGTGGCAGGCTGGGCGGATAGGGATAAAATATCGACAGATGCGTCGGCCAAAATATCTTCCCGATGTACCGCACACAGGAAACCAACGCATTCTCCGCGCGGTAAGGGAAAGGCAGCCCGCTGAGCGCCACCGAGCCGCCAGCCTTCTGGACTAAAAACGTCACGCAACACAAAACTGCTGTTAAAACAAACAACGGCAATTTTTCCCGCACCAGCGGCATGTACGAACGGAACGGCTGAACCGGAAATACTCGCAGGCGGTGCAACGGCCAATAATCCAATAATAACAAAACGAGGGGCAGGGTAACGAGCATCGGTTTGGCCATAAGGCCAAGGGCAAAATAGATTATCACCAGGCAGTAGCGCGCCCGCGTCGGTGTTTTCGTATAAGCCACGTAAGCCCACACGGTCAGCAGCGCAAAAAATGTGCTTAATACATCCTTGCGCTCGGCCACCCACGCCACCGATTCCACATGCACCGGATGCCATGCAAAAAGTGCGGCCACCATCGCGCTCCGCCAAAAAGCCCCCGTCAAACGACGCAATAATCCAAAAAGCAGCAAGCTGTTGGCCACATGGAACAGTAAGTTTGTCAGGTGGTGGCCGCCCGGTTTGAGACCGTAAATCTGGCAATCCAGCATGTGCGAGATCCAGGTTAAGGGATGCCAATTGCTCGCATATCCACTCGTGAACGCCCATGCCAGATTTTCGGCTGTGAGCCCGGATTGAAGGCGCGTATTGTCGGTTATATACTGGGCATCGTCGTAGTTGTTAAACTCAAAGCTTGCCAGGGGTAAGTACAAAACC
Organism: Pedosphaera sp.; assembly: GCA_028293285.1. Classification (GTDB taxonomy): domain Bacteria; phylum Verrucomicrobiota; class Verrucomicrobiia; order Limisphaerales; family Pedosphaeraceae; genus Pedosphaera. Next base: position 35,385 of record JAQGPC010000101.1, on the reverse strand, counting down.
ACAGTGACCAGCGCCAGCAGCAAGTAAATCAACAAATCCCGACGGGAATCGCTAGATTTGCTCATTGAAAAGTTGGGTGGCCATCCCCTCCATCGTAGATAACTACCCTTGAAACTGACAAGGAAAAGTAAGCCAGCCGATTTCCCGGTCTTCACTTCGTCAACCCCGCGCGAAATACGGATTCAACGTTTGCTTTTCCATTTCTTTATACGAAAATGGGACGCGCGAGGGCTTTGATTGACGTGTAAGCTTTCGGTTGGTACAACCACCTCGCGAATTTACAGGCAAGCATTACGGCACATGAAAAAATCCAAAAAACCCAGGTACAAGCGCATTCTCCTCAAACTCAGTGGCGAAGCATTGGGCGGCGAAACTGGTGTCGGCATTTCTCCCGAAGCTGTCCACGACATGGCGCAGCAGATTGGCGAAGTCCGTGAACTGGGTGTGGAAGTCGTCGTTGTCATCGGCGGCGGCAATATCTTCCGTGGCCTTGCGGGCAGTGAACGCGGCATCGAACGCGCCACTGGCGATTACATGGGCATGCTTGCCACCATCATCAACTCGCTCGCCTTGCAGGATGCTCTTGAAAAGCTCGGCGTCGCCACCCGCGTCCAAACCGCCATCACCATGGCGCAAGTTGCCGAAACCTTTATCCGCCGTCGTGCCATGCGCCATTTGGAAAAGGGCCGCGTCGTCATTTTCGGCGGCGGCACTGGCAATCCCTATTTCTCCACTGATACTGCGGCCGCCCTGCGTGCCAACGAAATCGGAGCCGAAGTCATTTTGAAAGCCACCAAGGTGGACGGCATCTACGATAGCGATCCCAAGAAAAATCCTTCCGCCAAGCGCTATTCGCAGATCACCTATCTCGAAGCCCTGCAAAAGCAATTGAAGGTCATGGATTCCACGGCCTTTTCTCTCTGCATGGACAACAAAATGCCCATCGTCGTATTCGATTTCTTTCGCGCCCACAATCTCAAGCGTGTCGTTTTAGGTGAAAGCGTTGGCACCCTCGTGACCTCTTAGCAAAAGACGCAGTAAGCGTTTAGCGGAGTTTTGGAGCTGGAACATTCATTTCCACTCCAACACTCCAACACTCCAACACTCCAACACTCCAACACTCCAACACTCCAACACTCCAACACTCCATTCTTGCAGCTATTGATTTTTCGCCGAAGCGAGGCGATTTTTTTATATGATCTTCTCATCACGAGAAGCAGCAGGCGTCCAACTCGGCCAGCACCTCTTGAAACGGGGCGTAGAGGCAGATATTGTTTTAGGATTGCCGCGTGGCGGTGTTGTGGTCGCAGCCGAGGTGGCGCATATTTTGAAACTTCCCTTGGATGTCCTCGTGGTTCGGAAAATTGGCCATCCACAGTTCCGCGAATTTGCCGTCGGCGCGCTGGCTGAACACGGCGTCGTCCTGTTGGATCGGGTCGCGATGGAGGAAACGCGAGTTTCCCGTTCCGAATTGGAGGATGTCATCGCCGAGGAAACTGAACGTTTAAAAAACTACCGCGCTAAATTCCATCACGCCGCTGCCCCATCACTTTCCGGAAAAAATGTTCTTATCGTGGATGACGGCTTGGCAACTGGCGCTACCACCGAGGCGGCAGTGACGTCCGCCCGGGAGCAAGGGTCTGCCCGCGTTATAGTCGCTGCCCCGGTTGCCTCCGTGACCGCTACGGATCGGCTGGCTCGAATTGCCCGCGAGGTAATCGTGCTCGAATCCGATCCCGATTTTGCCGCCGTCGGCCAATACTATTCCTCATTTTCGCAAACCTCCGACGAAGAAGTTCTTGCCCTTCTCCAAGCTCCGGCAATTTAATGTGACAATGGGTTAAAGGCGTTGTCTCAACTCGGCAAAAAATAATTCGGATTTATAACAATCATCAAAATAAATGTCATTTATCGAGCCCATGGAAAAATACTCACGGCCTTGCTTTCTTCTCCTTCTCCCCATCTCCCGCATGCGGGAGGAAGAAGGCCGGGATGGGGGGGCAATCGCTCGCTTCGTTTAGACATTCATTTTGAAGAACGTTATAACAACAGGCCCGGAGTGTTTTTAGTTCCGATGAAATGATTTATTTGTGTAAATTCGTGCAATTCGTGTCTCTCCACTTTGGTAATCCTCGTGACTTTTACTTGCAGTTCCCTCAAACCCGCTCGAAGCTTCTGAAAAAATTCTCATGCCCGAATTACCCGAAGTTGAAATTTTAATTCGCCACCTTTCGCCATTAATAAAAGGTCGGACCATTCGCAACGTCGAAGTCCGCCGTGCCAAAGTCATCGCTCCCACCTCCGAGCGCGAATTAAAACAAACTCTCTCCGGCGCAAAATTCATCGATGTCACCCGTCGCGGCAAATATCTCCTCTTCACCCTGCGCAAAGCCGACCAACGCACTCCGCTCTCACTGCTCGGTCATCTCGGCATGACCGGCCGCATGTATCTCCTGTCCAAAAAAGCTCCCTTGCCCAAACATGCCGCCGTCACCATGGATCTCGGCCAAGTCCAATTCATCTACGAAGACACCCGCTACTTCGGACGACTCACCCTCGATACATCTTCCATCGCCGCCTTGGGTCCCGAACCACTCGGCCCGGAATTCACCGCCGCCTATTTTGCCACAGCCCTCAAGCGTTCGAGCCAGCCCATCAAAATCAAACTCCTCGACCAAAGCCTGGTCGCCGGCGTTGGCAACATTTACGCCAGCGAAGCCCTGTATCGCGCCGGTATTTCTCCGCGCCTCGCCGCCAATAAATTAAAACCCCCGCAAATCAAACTCCTCCGGCAGGCCATTCGCGACGTCCTCAATAAAGCCATCAAATGTGGCAGCACCTTGCCCTTGGATTTTGAGGGTAGCGGGAGCCGCGATGGACTTTTTTATTATGGCAATGCCGGGAACGCCTCCGAGTTTTATCAGGAGCGTCTTTTGGTTTATGATCGCCACGGAAAGCCCTGCGCCAGATGCAGTACCGGCATCAAACGATTCGTCCAGGCGGCTCGAAGCACCTTTTACTGTCCCCGTTGCCAGCGTTGAGGAATAGGGGTAAAATCAGTTGACGCGTAGGCAAACGCTTTGTAAATTGCGCGTCCGTTTGGTATCCAAAGTAGCTCAATGGTAGAGCAATCGGCTGTTAACCGATCGGTTGTAGGTTCGAGTCCTACCTTTGGAGCCACCTTGGCAGTCGTTGATCCTCAACGACGGGTTCTCCAAAAGTTGGTGTCAATCGGCTGACTGCCAGTGAAATCCCGCACAAGTGGCATCAGATCAATGGCGGTGCCACCTCAGCCAGTGCCATCCTACATGATCTTCCGCCTGCCGCTCTCGGTCGGATTTCATCGTCCATCCCAACCGGGCAAGGATGCTTAGCATCGCAGGTAAACAAGTCAGGCCGACGATCATGCAGGCGGCGATGCCAAGAGGCATGACCTCGCCAAGGCTTTTGATTCCCTGATGTTTGGCCAGAAGCAGAGTGCCGAAACCGGTGATGGCCGTTAGTCCGGAAACCAGCACCGCTTTACCGGTACTTTTGGCAAAGACGCCCGGTTCATGTTCTTCGGCGACGCGGTTTAATATCTGGATGCCGTTAGTAACTCCAATCCCAACCACCAAAGGCAGAGTCATAATGTTAGCCGGATTAAAAGGAATGCCGGCTGCGCCCATAAAGCCCAGCAGCCAAACGGAACCAATTCCCACCGGGAGCAAGGCAAGAATCACAGGGACTGGCGAACGGAAATGAAGGAAAAGCATGATAGTGATGGCACCCAGCGAATACCAGGCGGCTTGCTGGTAGCTAACTTTGAGGAGGCTGGTGTATTGGTAAATCTGAGTGGGCTGGCCAGTTACTTTCTCCGGTGGAACAACCGATTCCAACTCCTTGATGAACTCGTGCTGGTTTTCATGCTGCCATATGTCTTTTTTGGGATAGACCTGCAGCAGATATTTACCCGTCATCCCGATGAAGCGGTCGCGCAAAACTGATGGCAAGTCTGAAGGACTTAAGGGACTGCTGGCATCCTGAGTCTTAAGTGCTTCGACCGTGTTGCGGAACTCTTTGAAGAAGGTCTCCTGATACTGGTGGAGCCGTTCTGGAATTTGGGGCTGGCCGCTGAGTATCGTTTTCCGGAATTCTTGAATGCGCTCCCGGAAAGAGCGCAATTGTCTGGCCAAGTCCGGGTTATCTTTCTGCACATTTTCCGCCGCCAATCCAAGATAACCCGTCAAATACCACAATGTCGCACTCAGTTTTTCAATTTGCACGGCTTGCTTGTCTATTGGAGCAAAATTGATGTCCGCCAAATCGCTTTTGAGCGAGCGGATTAACTCCAACTTCCTGCCCTGATCTTCTGTAAAATACCCGGCCGCTGAGTCCACGCCCGAGACCGAAGGCAACGTCTTGATCTTCTCTTCATACTGCCGGGCCTGCTGCGGAGAATCAGCAATAACGGCGGCAAACATCACGGACCGGCCAGCCGAATGGAGTAGTTTGCGTTCGTACGCCACCGAAGCCAGATTCCTGCTCTGCATTCGGAGCAAATTATAATCAAAATACACATGTCGAAATTGCAGCGCGGCAATTGCACAAAGCAGGAGCGCGGCCAGAACTATGACCGCCGAATGCTGCAACCAGGATTTTTCAATTTGTCGGCGAACCTGGCCAGTGATGCCAATTTCTTGATGGCCCACATTTTGTTGGCCTTGGACCAGTAAAGCAGGCAGTGTTGTCATCATTGGAATCAAGCAGAGCAGCAGCCCGCCTCCGCAAATGATGCCCATCTCCCGAATCCCTTTGAAATTGGTCAATCCCATTGCGAGAAAGGCAACTGCGGTGGTCACGCCGCCGATGATGATTCCCTGTCCTGTAAAGATGATCGCTTTGGAGATCGCCTCAACCACCGTGCGGCGATTACGCATCTCCTCTTCATAACGGGTGATGAATTGAACGCCGAAATCGATGCCCAATCCAATGAGCATCGGCGCGAACGTGATGCTCAAAATATTCAGGTGGCCAACCGTCAGAGTCGTAAAACCCAGCGTGTAGCCGAAACCGATAAGCAGGCAAAAAGCGGCCATCAGTGGACGGCTCACTTCATGATATGCAATTATGAAAATGAGCGAGCAAATAATGAGCGCGGCCAGGCCCGCGATGATCGAATCACGTTCAGACTGGCGCATTTCATCGTAATCCAGCACCACCCCGCCAGTCAGCCCGGCATTTACGCCAGGCACTTCATTTTGCGTCTCCCACATCAAATGCCGTAAACGATCAATCGCCTGCGGGGCAAGTGCTTCGCTCTTGGGCCGGAATGTCAGCATAAAGATTCGGCCTTTATCAAAAGTCAGATAAAGCTGCTGCTCGCCTCTCGTTCCTCCCCCAAAGAGAGACTCAATCCCCGGCGGTGGTGGTGGTTGGCCCGGTGCGGACATACTTTGATTTGCATCCACCAGGATGCTTTCGAAAAACGGGAGGGCTTTCAGCAGAGCTTCGCGTTGACCTGCCGTCTCGCCCCGCGCATTAAGAAATCGCTGATTCACCATGCCGAAAAGCGAATCGAGATTGGTCGCCTGCGCAAAGTCCTGGAGAAAAGGCCGGTACTCGCCAACAGACTTGCGCATTTGTTCCAGATCGGCGGTTGGCGCCAACAGCAATGCTTTGGGACCGAGTGTGGCCAGGTCACCCTTGTAGAAAACTCCGGCGAAGAGGTTGGTTTCCGATTTGATCCGTGTCGCCAATCGCTCCATGAATTGGCGGTTGCGTTCCCACCGATCACCTTCCACCAGCACCAATTGATCCTCGTTTGGAAATTCTTTCCGGAAATTCATGTAGATCTCGTGGGACTTCACTCCGGGCCCAATCAGATTGTCACGGTTCATATCCAGTTTTAACCCGTGAATCGTGTAGACTACACACAGGACCGAGAGAACAATTTGCGGATAGATGAACCACTTGGGGTGCTTGGAAACCACCTCTGCCAATCTGCGTAGCGTTCGCGCCAGAATGGAATTGGAGAACGACATTATGTTAACTATTGCCAACCCCTTAACCCCTTACATATAGCGCTAATCGATAAAAACCCATCGCACGATGGGGAGAAACCCGAAATGCTGCGCCAACCATTGTTACGCTCCCTTGAAGCCATGTCCCATGCAATTTACGTTGGCGCGTTGGCAGGCAGGGCGAAGAGGCTTGGTTAAGGAGAAAGCTGTTTGGCAGCACCGGGATTGAAAGAACGTTAGCAGTATAAGGAGTGAAATTGTTTATGAAAAAGAGATCGGAAAATAACTTTATGTTCGCCACTGGAGTTGAGAACAGCATTCCCACGATCCAAAATGGCCGCGTCCCGCATAGATGAGTTGGAAAGTTGTGTCATTATCAACAATGGAGCACGGACTTTGACAAGGTGGAGGAAATCGGGATCAAGCTTCTTCGCTATGGATCACCATTGCTGCCGGTTACGGGCGCTGTGGATTTAAATTATGGGAGGGGCAAGGCCAGCCCCTGGCGGATAGTCCATCATTGCGACAACGGTATGAATTGGAATTTCTGCCCCCCCACGGAAGCTTGCCCCATCAGCCCTTTCTTGGGCAGAACAAACACCGCTACCCCGTGTTCGAATCTGGCATGCTGTTCCGCTCCTTCAGCCGCGACCACACCGTTCAATTGCGCGTCCACCATGAACTTGCCCCGTTTGAATTCCTGGAGCATGTCCGGAGTCTCGAAAAAAATAATTTCAGAGAAGACTTCCCCCCCGACCTGCGCGCCAATGCTGGCCTCCGTCAATATGGCCTCCCCGGCGGGTTTGCCTTTCTCATACACCAGGCCTTTGCCGCGCTCGCCGCCGATGATCAATCCGCCTTTGCCCACGCTGGGAAAGACCGCATAGCCCGCCGACTTGTCGAAGAATGTCTGCAACCCAGGATCCACCTCCTTGAATCTATTAATAGCCCGCTCCGCTTCGGTCTTCAAATCGTCCGCCGCACGGGCGGTGAGAGTCACCGCTATCACAAGAAAAGCGGCCAATGCCACGTTACCGAGTTTTTGTTTCATAATTCCTTTACTACTTTCTGTTTATTATTTGTTGGTTCGATGATGTGTTTCAAAACCGCGCCCATCATAAGACGAGCGGTTGTACGAATTTTTAATTTTTATCTTCAAGAATTGATTGTCGCGATTCGCTACGCCTCAGCGTCGATTCCAAGAGCCCGCGCTGCCGGATGGGAGCTTTCTTTCGTTCACCATTTGACGGAGTAACCTTTACCTTCCATGGATGCCTCAAAGGCGCGTTTATAAGCATCAAGCTTCTGCTGATCCACTGCCTGTTGTTGCGAAAGCGTTTGTTGCTGGGCGGCCTGTTGTTGTGTCATCGCTTGTTGTTGAGCCATACCTGCGCGTCTCTGTCTGACACAGCCGCCGAGGCAGGTTGAGGAAGCGTTTGGGCGTAAGTGGACGTTGAACGCTCCGAGTGTTTTTTGGAATTTGCTGAAGAATTTCATAAGCTGATCTCCTTGTTTCCGACAATTAAACCTCAATGCCACCGAGTGCCCTGTCAACCTGCCGCCTGTTCCGGACTCGATCCTGTAGAGAACCCGGATTCTGTGGCCGCTCTATTTCGGAAAAACAGTTTGCGTATCCTGCCCTCGCCCAGCACCCGTCCTAATTCCTTGAAGGCGAAGAAGGGCATGAAAGCGAAAAAGGTCACCAAACACTGGGCGAGCAATTCATAAATGCCTTCACTCCGCAGTTCATCAAAGCCTCCCGCCAGGCCCTTCCCATACACCAGTCCGCCGATGGTATGCTCAAGCACACCAAACAGCCCTACAAACACGCAAAACACAACCGTCTTGTATAAGGTTGGAATAATCAAAGGCCTTTCTTCGAGCCTGCGACCAAGGTGCAATGCGTCTCCCACCAGGATGACTTTGGCCAAAACCAACGCTTCCACCACGGCCACCCCATAATGCAAGTAGCTGATTTGATACTCGGCCAGTACCAGTCTTCGATACCAGGCAAACGCGCCGAAAAAAAAGGCTAGGTACAAAAAGGTGATCCAATACTCCATCAGCTCGCGGACGAATTTCTGCTTCAAGCCCGCTTTTTTAATGTTCGCTTCGTTCATGGTCGTAACTCCTTTCAATGTTGCCAGTGCCGGGCTATCCGGTTCACCGGTCCGCGGATTATCAAGTAGGGGATTAGAGCTAGGGTAGTCGCAACGATCAGCGATTGGCCTGGGTAAATGTGCCGCAAGACGATGATTTCGTAGATGATGTCAATGGTGACCGCAGCGATGAAAACCTTGGCAACATCTTTCCAGCTTTCCTGCAGCAGCTTGATTCTATTGGCTGAATCGGTGATGATGGCCCAACCGTGGGCGGGGCGTCCTTCTTGTGCGTCTTTCAACCCGGCGCGGACCGCGAGAACGACAGCAACCAGCGGTTGGATGATGAGTCGAAACGAGAAAGGTCCGTTGAGTCGTTCAAACAGATGCTCCACATGTTTTAGAATTTCCAAGGTCGCTGCTTCCATGGCCTGCTTTCGTAGAGGTTATAATTGGTGCGACTTCCTCCGCAGAAGCAGTGCCGGGTATTTGCCCGAAACGACCGAGACAGATGCCTCGCGGCGATTTTCTCGGCACATTTATTCTGATCTCCATTCGCCCTGCTGGTGAATTGGTATTGGTTATTTCGTTGATACGTTTCCGTATCATCGTTTTGGACTAGGACGTTGCAAACGCGAGGCAACCTTGATTCGGCGCCCTCGGCATTCAACTTGTCCAGAAGATCAGTCAGGGCTTGCTGGCTTACTCTGAGCAATCCCTTCTGGGGACGGTCGAGATCCGCGATCAAGAACATAACCACGGAAAAGGTGAGCACCAGTGGAATAATTGCCAGGAGCCTGCGAGCACCAGCCAGCCCCATGTGGCAGCCCATCATGCCCATGGTGCAGATCGCAAGGAAATACAACGCAGCCCAGATGCTGGTTGGAATGTGGTTTCTAAGACCGAACGCTATTCGTTTCGCGTGAAGGTCAATCACCTCGTTCAGCGAGGAGATGAACAAGCCGGTGACAATCGAGCCCGGATTCTTCTCACCTGCCGTCACCGCCTCAGCCCAGAGCCGTCCCTGCATCTCCTCGGCCTGCGCAATCCCCTGTGCGATTTCGCCCGATTGTGCGAACATAAGGCGTTGCTTCACATATTCGCGCAGCAGTTTGCGAATCTCCGCACGGTAAGGTTCCGGGAGCAGTCCGGCGCGCAGGTAGGTCGTACCAATGGCGTTGGCCTCATCCACGACCAAGGCCCTTCTGGCATCGAAGCGGGTGGCTGCCAGACTGAACGTGAAACCCAGCATGAACGCAAGCAATCCAAACATCGCTCCAACAATCTCAGCCATGGGCACCTTCTGCATTATTTCTGAGTGCCGGCCTTGATACCTTCCCAGCCAGAAACCTGCCGCGGCAGACAGCAGGAGAACCGCAACTGTGGCCATGCATATACCCCAAAGGGACAGCGCAACGAGCGGTTCACGGATGTACAAGGCGTCCCTTCCACTCCCGAGCGTACTTGTCGCCGGCATGGTCAGAAGAAATGTTCGGTTCATACTTCAGCTTTTTTGGCCAAACCACTCCAAAAGCATTTGACCCAGCTCCTTTCCTCATCACAAAAATAGTGCCTCCACGATTTGGAGGCCATCATGGGTATTCACCCACGTTCTTTTTGCTTCGCTTGGTTGGGGGAGAGTTGGCGTTATAAAACAAGCGTTGCCTACGTTTGTGCTGGTGATGCCCATCCAGCGTTCGCCCAAAAGTTCGGAAGCCCATTTGTTGGTTTCTCCGCTGCTCTGGCAGAAAAACTTGGCCTCACTACTGTCCAAATAGGAATCGCGATCCCACCACAAAACGTGGTTTCGTCGCGATTCGCGGGGGTTTTCCCGTTTTGATGAAACGCCCGCTGTCCAAGCCAACCTCTTTTGACGTTGCGAAATGTCGCCTCAACAAGCCCAATAAAACCGACGGTTTGCGGGCCCAGAATCGGCTATCTTGGACAGCAGTGTCACGCCCGCAAGCGGAGGGCTATTTCGTCGTAAATCTTGCCCCGGGGGACGGCGATAAGGTCGTTGGAAGGCGAACCGGCAATTGCAGCGGATGGCAACCGTTTGGCACTCATGCGTAAGAGTTTTTTAGGGAGCGTGAGGAAATTGTAGTCTTTGAGTTTCAAAAACCGGACGACGGGATGCGCGTCAAAAGGGCCGTCATAATGGTTGAGCTCGAAGAGAATGGCGTCAGGCCGCAAGGCTTTGAAGAGGTGTTCCGAGCCTTGGAAGACTTGGGCTTCGAAGCCTTCAACGTCGATCTTCATGAGGCGGATTTGGGTAACGTTCGACTGGTTGAACCATCCTGAGAGGGTCTTGACCGGTATCCGAATTCTCATGCCTTCGGCATCGCGGGCGAGCGTCGCGAGGCATTGAAGGTTGTGGGGAATGGTCAGTTCGAGCTCTTGTTCCCTGTCACCGAGGCCCATGCAGTGGGACGTGACGTGCGTGTAGCCGTTATGGGCGAGGGACTGCCGGAGCAGGTCACTCATGGACGGGTTGGGTTCGAAAGCGTGAACCTGGCCAGTGGATCCGACCAGAGCCGCCATCTGGCAGGTGACGAGGCCGAGGTTGGCGCCGATATCCAAGGCCGTGTCGCCAGGACGAAGCAGACGCTCACAAACCCAGGAAATCTTACGGTCCCAGTCGCGAGAAAAGTAAACCGCATTGGAAAGGTAGTCGCCAAGCATGACGCGAAGGTAAGGACCTTGTCGGAGACGAACCCAATCGGGGCCGGTGCTGCGGCCGGCGAGGGCGCGGACGACGCGGCAATTGGCCATGGTGCCGCACCCGCTGTAAAAAGGATAAAGACGCGTGATGGAGGCAACCAAGCGTCGGCGCAGGCATTGCATGAATTTTTTGATGGCATGATCCTGCCCGGGCTTGCTTGGAACCGGGCATTCAGAAAAGAGACCGTGATCAATTTTGTGAGGCAACGTTTCACCCATAGATTTTATCCTCGAATCGTCCTTGTTTTCCAAGAGGTGATGCCCTCCTACCTGCGATGAGAAAGTCGCCCCTTTGTGCGTCATCGCGCCATAGGGCAATTACATGAATTTCGCAGTGTACGTAAGGGGGGTCGTAAGGGGGCCGGTCACTGAGAGTGCCGTTATGTTTATCAGGCAGGTTCAGGCCCTTCCGGCCCTGGCCCAGCAGCCAGGCCAGATACCCGCAATCCAGTCCAGCGATACGATGCGGGCAATTTAATCGTGGGCCCCGGCGGAATCATGGTGGACAAGCTGCCATCTTGCCTGCTGCACCAAAAGAAGATTCTGTTGCATCATTCCCTAATGCTTCTGCTTCAACCGAGCAGCGCATAATGCCTTTGCGGTTATGCCGCAAAGGCATTATGCACGTAAGCCTTCTGCTGTGTGTTGGATGGCTGATTCTTAGAATCTAATCCGGTAGAACTTTTGTGCCACGCTGGCAGATATCGTATAAGGCGAAGTGGCGCCAGCCACATCGCTGTATGTCCCGGTTACATTGTCCGCTTGTTGAAGCGTGCCTGCGGGCCAGGTGAGAGTTATCTGTCCGCCCGAGCGGCTGATCTTTAGCGGTTGGGCGCTCGCGGCGAAGTGGGCCTGAATGCGGCTGGGCGTTAATGCATAATTGTAAAAAGCCACTTCATCAATAAGGCCGTTGAATTGACGATCCAAACCGGCATCCGGATAACCAAACGCGTATCTCCATTTGCCACGCGCTCCAATGGCCCAGTTGGCATTATTGACCAGGAATGGCCCAATGTTGTCCGCGCTGGAGGCGCTCAGCACACCGTTGCGGTAGAGATTCCAATTGACGCCATCATACGTGCCGACCAAATGCACCCATTGACCGCCGCCCAAGTCGCCCGCCGGAACCGGGAGAGCCGCATGCCCATGATTCGATCCGATTTGATATACGCCATTTTCGATGCGGAGCGAAGTTTCGCCACTGAAATCATCGTTGCCGCCATGGGCGATGATATAGGATTCAAAGCCTTGAGCTGCGCCCGGTTGAATCCAAGCCTCGAGGGTGACTTGACCGGTGAAGTTCAGCCCGGCTGGATTTTCCAATTCAACATAACTATTGGTGCCATTAAACGATACTGCGAGATTGGTGGATTCAAAGCCGGTGAACGTGGGTGGCTGTGGTCCTGCCACACCGTTGATAGTGTGGGAATAAGTGCCATCGGCAAGTGAGCCAAGGCTGCCGTTGTTGACCGCTGTATTATGGGCTGGATCATCCAGTCGCAGATACTCGGCTGCGCCATCCGCAATTATCAGCGAGGGATAGGGCGTGCCGCGCGCGGCGTTGGTGCCATTCTGGTAATGGTCCAGAACCTGCGCGGCGGTCAACGCGTTCGTGTATAAGGCAACTTCATCCATTGATCCAATGAACGGATTCTGGGTGCCATCGGGATAACCGCCAATGGATAACGGCGACGATGGGTTCGAGGCGTAACTTCCGTTATGTGTGGTGGACTGGGCAACTTGCACGCCGTTGAGGTAGAGGGTTGCCGATGGAACCGAGGCGTCGTAAACCGCAACCAAATGACTCCAGGCTCCGACCTGATACAAGCCGCCGGTGATGTTGAACAATTTCGCGCCGGAACCGGCAGTTCCGTTGAACATTCGGAAGCTGTAGCCAGGGCCATTGCCATCTGGCGTTTGCGTGGCGGCAGCGCGTTGGAAGAAGTCCCAACCAAAACGGTTGCCGCTGCCGTCATCGTACTGGTTGTTAAGTGGTGCCTGCGCGTTTCCGAGATTTCCCTGCAGCGTCGGTTTAAGCCAGGTTTCAATAGTAAAGGAACCATTGGGATTTAATGCGGCATTGTAAGGAACAATGGTGGGAACGGTGCCATCCTCGGAATTGACATCGATTCCAGTATAACCTGCAGCCGTATCGGGATCACCCGCCAAGGCACCGGGCACTTGATGCAATCCGCCGGGAAAATACGTGCCGTCGCCTGCGGTTCCCAAACTGCCGCTATTAGTGGCCACATCCGGCACTACCGGGCCCGGTTCATTGAGCCGGTAATAAGCCAACGGCAGATCAGTGATTACCGCACCGGCAACTCCGGCCGGCAAGGGCAATACGGTGAGCGCAGCACTTGAACTGGTTGTCGGCCCACCGGCGTTGCTGACAGTGCAGGTGTAATTAGCGGCATCCGTTGCAGTGAGACCCGGCAAGGTTAACGTCGAGGTAGTCGCACCATTTATTGGCGAGCCGTCTTTAATTTCACCGGGGCCAATCGTTACCGGATGATGCAGGAATATTACCCGGCCGATTTTGCGAAGGTGCGCAAATGGGTTGCCCGGGGTCGTTGGTTTCCCGCCGGGTCATCGTGGGAAGAGAATGATGTTGACATTCCTTCAACCGAATCACTTATCCGGCAAATTCTTTATGGTCGGCAGTTTTTTAAAAAGGAGTTTAATACCGAGAGCCACGAATACATGCTGCCTGATTCATTCGGCTTTCCGGCGTCGCTCCCCTCCGTGCTGGCGCATTGCGGTATTCGCGGATTTTCCACGCAGAAACTCACCTGGGGCTCCGCCAGCGGGATACCTTTTAATCTCGGCGTATGGGCCGGGCTGGACGGCGGGTCGGTCATCGCCGCGCTGAACGCGAACGATTACAATACGCAGGTGAAGGAGGACTTAAGCGTGAGCGCCCTATGGCGTGAACGCTTGAACACCAACGGCTCCATGAGCGGCGTCTTTGCTGACTATCAATATTATGGTGTGGGTGATCGGGGAGGAGCGCCACCCGAGGAATCGGTGCAATGGGTGGAAAAAAGTGCGACCTCCACCGGTGCGGTGCGCGTTGTCTCAGCCAAGGCTGACCAATTATTTTGCGACCTCACCGACGCACAAAAAGCGCGCCTGCCAAAATACCAGGGCGACTTGCTCCTGACCGAACATTTGGCAGGAACGCTTACCTCCCAAGCTTACCTGAAGCGTTGGAATCATATGAATGAAAACCTCGCTGATGCGGCGGAGAAGGCGTCAGTGGCGGCTCATCTGTTGGGGGCGACTCCGTATCCACGTGAGAAACTCAGCCAAGCTTGGAAACTTGTCCTCGGTGCGCAATTTCACGATATCCTCGCCGGCACTTCTTTGCCCAAGTGCTACGAATATTCCTGGAATGACGAAATCATCGCAATGAATTGCTTTGCGTCCGTCCTGGAGAATGCAGTGGGGGGCGTGGCCCGAGCAATGAATACCCAAACCAAAGGTATTCCGCTGATTGTCTTTAACCCACTTTCCATTGATCGTGAAGATGTGGTGGAAGCGGAATTGCCCGCCGGATCAACCGGTGCGACGGTTCACGATGGGAATGGCAACCCGGTGCCAACACAGGTGCTTTCGACTGAAGGCGCCAAGCGACACCTTTTATTTCTCGCAAAGGCTCCTTCGATAGGCTTTACGGTTTATGAAGCCAGCAGCGGTGAGGCGCTAAGCAGGTTGCCATTTTAAATGTCAAATGTGGGGCGGAATAACATCAATGTTTACGCGTCCTTTAGTGATTGGATGTGACATTAATTTTGGCTACCCGCTTAGCTCGCTCATCAGAGCTCAAGGTTAACGACCGCTTGCTAGAGAACCTTCGTTATCGAGTTACCCTGAATGACGCCGGCGACATCGCCGGCATTTTCGACAAGTCGGCTCATCGGGAATTACTGGACTCACCGGCGCGTCTGGCCATTCTTTCTGAGAACCTCACTAATTTTCCGGCGTGGAACATGGACTGGAATGACCGCGCCAATCCCCCGCGCAGTTACGTGGGAGGAGTGGCCAAAATTCGTATTGTCGAGCATGGCCCCGTGCGGGTGGCCATTGAGGTGGAGCGTCAGGCGGAAAATTCTGTGTTCATTCAAACCATACGCCTGGCGGCTGGGGCGGCCGGTGACCGGGTGGAAGTGGCCAATCACGTGGCATGGCAGGGCAGGGCGTGTTCGCTGAAAGCGGAGTTTCCGTTGAGCGTCACCAATCCGTTGGCGACTTATAACTGGGAGATTGGGAAAATTCAGCGTGGCAATAATGACCCGAAAAAATACGAGGTGCCGAGTCATGGTTGGTTCGATCTGACCGATGCCAAAAAGGATTATGGCGTCTCCGTCTTGACTGACAGCAAATACGGCAGCGATAAACCGAACGACCACACCTTGCGCCTGACTCTCCTTTATACGCCCGGTGTTCGTGAGAACAGTGACTATTACGAACAGCGCTACCAGGACTGGGGACGTCACGAATTTACTTATGCGCTTCAGGGCCATCGTGGTGATTGGCGCTCCGGCAAAGCGGATTGGGAAGCTGCCCGCCTGAGCCAGCCGTTGCAGGCTTTTCGCACGGTGCCGCATTCCGGCAAACTCGGCCGAACCTTCAGCCTATTACGAACCAGTTCTGACCAGATCGCGATGCGAACCATGAAGCTGGCGGAAGAGAGCGATAAAGTCGTGGTGCGACTACAGGAATTGCATGGTTTCGCCGTGTCGGCGGTCGAGCTTCAGACTTCCAAGGGCCTGGCAGGCGTAACCGAAATCAACGGGGTTGAACAAGTCCTCCAGCCAGTGGCAAGTTCCGGTAAAAAGATGATGCTGGATTTCAAGCCGTATCAAATCCGCTCACTCGCTTGTGACCTCAAACCACCTTTGACGCTAAGCCCATCCGCCTCCATGTCGGTGGAATTGCCTTACAACCTCGATGTTTTCAGTTTCAATGAGGCAAAGTCCGACGGTGCCTGCGATGAGCAGGGCGCGACCATTCCGGCGGAGATGATCAGCGACACGGTGGTATCGGAAGGAATCAATTTCAAGATCGGGCCGCGTGAGAACGGGAAACAAAATGCGGTTTCCTGCGATGGACAGAAGCTCACGTTGCCCGACGGCGACTTCAATCAGGTTTACCTGCTGGCGATGGCTGTTTACGGCGACACTGATGGTACTTTCACTTTGGATGAGCGCACCGTCACCCTGCGTATCCAGGATTGGAGTGGCTTTATTGGTGGCTGGGACACCCCGGTATTTCAAGGCAATGTGGAACAGCTAACTTATTCCATTAAGAATCCGCTGGAACGCATCGACGCTGGCTTCACCAAACGCGACCCGTTGGCATGGTTCTGTTCCCATCGCCATCAGCGCGATGGGAGCGATCAGGCTTACACTTACTGCTACCTGTTTAAGTACCGCATTGACGTGTCGCCCGGCACCAAAGCAATGACCCTCCCGGTCAATCCCCGCATCTGCGTGCTGGCGGTAACGGCAGCACGAGATGAGAATGTGATGACCCAGCCGGCAGTCCTGCTCTACGACGACTTCAGCCACCGATTGCCATTGGTCCTGCATTCAAGTCATTAACAGCGAAAATGCACCATGGGAAAATGGCAAATTGAAGTTGTAAAAATTGCAGTGAGCATGCAACCAGCAACCTCCCATCCAACCAACCGTTGCCGCTGCACGAATCAGCCCAAATTGGTTTCGGGAGTTTTCCAGTCGCGAGAAAACTATGGCAGTGCTGATGCTGGCCGTGGGCGCGGAACAGAGCGTGTAGATTTGAATGAACATGAGACGGCAAACTGCTGGAAGCCACCAATATCGCTGGCCCTTGGAGCACCAATAGCTCCGTGGCATCTGTTGTGAGCACCCCGGTTCTGCCGCAAAAAATTCTACCGCATGCAGACGCAGTTAACTTCGTTGAGGAAGCCATTCACACAGGCTGTTTCAGTGGTGCAGCAATTTACGGTTTTGTGCGCGATATTGATTAGGAGAGAGGCCGACTTTCTTTTTGAAGGCAGTGCTGAGATATTCGACATGTTCAAATCCGGTTCGTTCGGCGATGACGGCGAGATTTAGTTCTGTTTCCGTCAGCAACTCTTTGACCCGGTTCATGCGGACCCGAATGATTTCTTCATGAGGCGTGTGCCCCAAAATCTTTTTGAAGCGACTTTCAAAGATGCGGCGTGACAGTGGCACAACCTTTAATACATCCTCGATATTGATTTGTTCATGCGCGTGCTCCCGGATGAATCGCGTGGCGCGAGCAATATGCCGGTCGTCGATGGCCAGGACATCGGTGGACTGGCGGGTGGCGACTCCAAGCGGAGTGATCAAATGTGCTTCGGATGGCACCTTCACGCCTGACATCATCTGGTCGAGCAGGGCGGCTGCTTCGTAGCCGGTGCGTTGTGCGTTAGGTACGACACTGGAGAGGGGGGGAGAGGAAAGATCGCAGAGAAGGGCGTCATTATCGACGCCAATTACCGCGACTTCATCGGGGACTGCCAAACCAGCATTGCGGCAGGCATCTAACACCTGCTGGCCGCGAATGTCGTAGCAAGCCATGATAGCCACCGGTTTCGGCAAGTTGATGAGCCACTGGGCGATTTCAGCAACTTGATTTTCCAGGGGGGCCGTTGGTGAAATGCTTGACCGGTAAAGATGGCATCCGCGCCCGGCCTTCTGGACGGCTTGCTCAAAGTGGTCCGAACGCCAGTTTGACCAGTTGAAACGGGAATCACCACAGAAGCCGAAATGTTTGAAGCCGCGGTCCAGCAAGTGTTCGGCGGCCAGTTGGGCGATGGCCTGATCGTCGGTTTCAACCCATGGCAGGGAAGGCAACAAGCGGGCCGCACTGACATCCACAGCGGGCAGACCCGATGCCGCGACTGAGCGGGCAATTTCCTGATTCTCGATGCGGGCAATGATGCCATCGCCCTGCCAGTTAGCCAGCCAGCCGGGAGGGATGTCGCCCCGGCCCTGTTCAGGAATGTAAAATGACCATCGGGAATTTTCTCGAATATATCTGACCACACCTTGGAGGATGCCCCGCGCATACGCATTCGAGGTTTCGATCAGTAGCGCAACTTCCCTGCGTTTGCTCATGTAACGATCTGCGGAACGGTGACCAACCGCGTGCTCTTGAGGCTGGGTCACGCCACGTTTTCCGAACACTTCATCTTGTCCACTCGCACTCTGAATCATCCGGCACAGAAGGTGAGGGTATTTAGTCATCATGGAATAGCAGGAGAAGACCGCGCCAGTCAATGGCTTTGTCGCAGCCGGCTACAGGGGTGTGCAAAGGTGCAAAGCCATCGAGGGCTTTGCAAAAGGCAAAGCGTGTCTTAATGGAACCCGAGGGTAAATACTGGTGACCGGTTAAAAATCTTAAATGATTTGCGCGAAAGCTCATTCCCAAAATCCGCTGAAGAAGGTTTAATTGGATCGACCCCATTAAATAATGTGCTGACGAGAGTCAATGGCTGAAAGCGTATCGCTGGCCGTACCGCATGATCGTAATTGGAATAAAGCTTAGGCAAATGAAAACCTATCGTTTGAAGTTGAGCAAGGAGGAGTGCAGTTCACCGCAGGCACCATTACAGGTTAAACGCCAGCGAGGGGGATTCACCTTGATCGAGCTGCTCGTGGTCATTGCGATCATAGCGATTTTAGCCGGTTTGCTTTTGCCTGCGCTTGCCAGAGCCAAATCGAAGGCGAACCGTATCTCCTGTCTAAACAACCTTCGGCAGGTTTCAATATTCATGCAGCTTTATACCGACGATAATCGTGAATTCTTTCCGGCGCATCGCAATCAGAACGAAGCAGACAACCATGCGACGGCGCTTACGAATTGGTGGGGTAGTTGCATCATTGGTTATTCACAAAGCCAGTCCAATCTCTTTCGGTGTCCTGCCCTCAAGCCCAAGAATGTGACCTATGGAGTGACTTGGGCGTGGAACTTTGATTGCGACCATGTCGGTTATGGATATAACGGATTCTTTTTAGGGCATTATCCTTATACTTCCGGCAGTATTTCGGTGGTTGGGATCAATTTCACTTTTGAAACCCAATTCAAGCGCACTTCCATTGTGCGCCCGAGTGAAAATCTGCTGATCGGGGATAAAAACCCGGTGCAATATGATGAGTGGTCTTCCAGTCTTTGGTGGCCTAATGCCTGCATGGACCCAGATCCGGGCAAAAGCACCAGCGGGCAACATGAAGGCATTGATCCCATACGGCATTTAGGCACTGGTGTAGTCGTCTTCAACGACGGCCATTCGGAACCGCGCAAGGATCAATCCATCAACCCGCCAGCCGATCCCGCTGGCGGCTCCTCCCTTAGCCTGGTTAATTCTCACTTTTGGGATCCATTGCAACGATCTCCCAAATAAACATTCATGGCAGCAACATTCCGCTACTTTGGAACATCAAGCCACGTATTTAAAAAATCCCCCAACTCTACTAATATGAAAAGAACCTGCAAAAATTCATCTGCATTGCCTCCTCAGGGCGTGACCCCAGCGGGATGTCTAAAAATCGCGAGTAATCCAATCAGATATTTGACTGGTTTCGTGGCGCTTGTGTCGTTGTTGGCGGTGGCAGCTTTGCCAGCTCGCGCTGGCGTGGCCTTGAAACTCTTTTACGATCCCATTCCGGGAAATACAGTAAGCAATCTGACGAGCGATCCGAGTTTCCCCAGCGCGCCAACTATTTATGAGGTGCTGGCCAATGGGCTTCAAGAATCGCAAGGTTTTGCTGATAATTACGGTGCCTGGACGCGCGGGTTCATTGAAGCACCACAAACGGGGCAATACACTTTCGCACTTGCCAGTGATGATGAGGGGCAATTCTGGTTGAGCACTAATGAAAATCCAGCCAACCGGGTTCAAATCTGTGAAAATGCTACGGCGGTTGGGTTCTTAACGTTTTCGCAAAATGCGGGGCAAAAATCAGCACCGATTTCCCTGGTGGCTGGCCAAAAGTATTATTTTGAAATGTTTCACAAGGAGGGGGTGGGAGGAGACCATTGCGAAGTGACCTGGACTTTGCCGGATGGGAGTTACGAAAACATCATTTCAGGCAACCATCTGTGGCCGTACCCGGTGGATTTGAATGATCCCTCCTATCCGCCACTGGCCAAAGCGCCGGCGATTTTGACGGATTATCTGGGAGTGCCAGTAACGGCGCTGGCCAATCCCACCCTGGTTGTGAATGGCCGTCCGCTTGACCTGACCATCACAGCCGAAGCGACTCAGCCAGCGTTTGTTCAATGGTTCAGCAACGGTGTGGCAGTAGCCAATGGCAATCTATTGACCTATCACATCCCACGCGTAGGCACCGGGCAGGATGGAACGGTTTACAGTGTTACCGTCACCAACAACCTTGGCACGGCCAGCGCTTCGACAACCATTTCTGTTCAACCTGACTTTACGCCTCCTACTCTGGTTGATGCGCTCATTCTGGGAAATCTCGCGAGCGACATCTCGGTGGTGTTCAGCGAAGGAGTTGATCCGGCGAGTGGCACTAATATCAGCAACTATGCCATTAATAATGGTGTGACGATTACCAGCGCCCAAATTGGTCCTGACCCGGCCACGGTATTGCTGCGGGTTTCCGGGGTAACTCCAGGAGTTGCTTATACCGTGACAGTGAACAATGTAAAAGATCTCGCCTTGAATCCCATTGCGCCAAGCAGCTCGGTGAGTGTCGAGCAAAACCTGAATACCTGGTTCCGACTGGATGAAACAACTGGAACGATAATCGGCGATTTCTCCGGCAATGGAAGGAATGGCACTTTGGTGAATGGTGCGTTGCCGGGTTATACCGGAAAGGTTCTGCGGGCGGTAAAGTTTGACGGGCAGGCCGGTCACATTGCTCTGCAAAATGGATATAGCAACTTTTCACAGGGAATGACCGTGGCGTTGTGGGCTAATCCCACCACGAGCCTGACAAGTTGGGCGCGCTTCATTGACCTGGGCAACGGTCCTGATAATAACAACATTATTTTTTCCCGCAACGGGAACAGCGCCGACCTGACCTTTGAGGTGCGCCTGGGCTTCCCTACCGCAGGACAAGTCACTGCGCCTGGAGCCTTGCTTCTGAACCAATGGCAGCATTTTGCAGTTACCATGGATGCCTCTGGAAATGTCGTCATCTATAAGAACGGCACGGTGGCGGCCAGCGGCACGCTTTCCGGTGTGCCGAATGTGGTGACACGAACCAATTGCTATGTAGGGCGAAGCGATTTCCCACAAGACGGTTATTTTCAGGGAAAGATGGATGATGTGCGGATTTACAATCGAGCCCTGAGTCCGGATGCGATTTTGGCTCTGGCTTCCGGGGGTGGATCGGACGATTCCAGCCCTTCGATTCCGCCAGTTAACGTGGTGGCAACGGTGCCTACCACGGCTGAGAAGGCCACTCCACCAGGCGTATTTACCGTTACCCGCTCAGGCAGCACGAACAGTCCCCTGACTGTATTATACGCCTTGGGAGGAACGGCCACGAATGGCGTGGCCTACACCAATCTCTCCGGTTCGGTGATCATTCCTGCGGGAGCGAGCAACGCGCAGGTGTTTGTGAAGCCGATTGACTTCGCGTTCCAGCAATCCTCGGAGACGGTCAATCTCATGCTCATCGGCAATACGAACTACACCATTGGTGATGCGGACAACGATACCGTTACCATTTTTAACAACGATGTCAGTCCCGGTGCCTCCATCGCGATGGCCGATAATGCGCCATCCGCGAGCGCACTGACGACCATTGATGTCTGGTTCAACGCGGCCGTGACCACACCAACCGCAACCAATCTGGCCAATTATATATTGAACAATGCACCCGGCCTTAGCATAACCAATGCGACCCTCGGCAATCGCGGTCTGCGCGTCGTTCTGGGGATTTCCGGAGGATTGGTGCCGACCAATGCGACCTTGTCTGTCAGTGGAGTCCAGGATCCCGGCGGAAACAGCACCGCCACGAACATTCCGGTTCGAGTCCGGCTTCCCGCCGTGAACGTGCTGGCCAATATTTATCATGTTTCTCCAACTCGCAGCGTGGATTTTACCGCGATGAATAACGGCCTCGTGAATACCACGGCCAATGGCAACGGAGCGGGATTTGACACCTTTGACGGGGCGGCGAACGCCCTGCTGACACAGTTCGGCGGGATGCTTTATCCCTCGGCCGTGGACATGCGTGAAATCAAGGTGGATCTCGGCCAGCAATTCAGCGACGGTGGGAATTGGAAGGCGCAGCCCAATGTTTATATTCTGAAAAATCCGGTTGATTCCAATACGACCCGGCCAGAGGCGGATACGAATGACTGGATAAAAGTGCCAGCCAATCTTATCAGCGGCAGTCAATTTCCAGCGACCGGTGTCGATCCCAATCCATCGCCGAACACGCCGATTGTATTTGATCTGTCCAGCCTGCCCGTCAATCAAAGAACTGGTTATGGCTGGGCGGTGGGAGGTGTCAGAGGAGCGGGGGCCAATGGGTTCCTGTCATTCAGTGAAATGCGCGCCTACGGTTTCCCAGCGAGCAATTCTGTAGTGTTCGTGCAGCAGCCGACGAATATCACCGTGGTGGCTGGACAGCGGGCGATATTCTCGGGGATCATCAATACAAATTTTCTCGCCATCAATTATCAGTGGCTGCGGGATGGTATCGCCATCGATGGCGCCACCAATGCGATCTATACCACGACGCAGACAACGACCGGCGATAACGGGGCGCACTTCAGTTTGATTGCGAGCAACGCCTTGCTTTCGATCACCAGCCAGGTGGCGACGCTCACGATAACGCCTCGAACCACGCCGCCGATCGTGGCTGCTGCCACGATTGACTTGGTTGGCAATGTGGACGTGTGGTTCGATGAGCCGGTTGATCCGGGTACTGCGCAAAATAGCGCTAATTACGTTCTTAATGATCCCGGCTTGGCGATTGTTGGTATCAGCCAGGACGCATATCAATTGCGAGTGAACCTGCCGGTTTCAGGGACTCCCAGTGTTTCGAATCTTACCGTGACAGTTTCGGGCGTGATGGATACGTTTGGCAACACCCTTGGGACGCAAACAGTGCCGGTTTTTTCTAAGAGCTGGCCAGCACTGAATCTGGTCGCAAATCAGTATCATCAAGGACGGGCGGCAATGTTATCTGCGCTGACCAATGGAGTGGCTCAATATATCAGTAATGCCAACACGGATAATGTGGATACGTTTGGCGGCAACTTGGGACTGAGTGATTTCGTGGGATTGATCTATAATCAGCCTCAAGTATTTGGAGTGGTCAAAGTTGATCTCGGCCACCAGTTCGGCGATGGTGGGGACTGGTCGGCGCAGCCAACCCTTTATCTGCTGAAGAGCCCCCAGGATCCGAGCCAAACACCTCCGGAAAGCGGTGGAGGCTGGGTGGCAGTTCCAGCCACACTCGTGAGTGGAAACATCTTCTCCTGGGAAATCGATGCGCCAAATGGCAGTGCTCCGGTCAACAGCCCGATAGCATTCGACCTGTCGCACCTGCCTGCCAGCCAACGCACCGGTTATGGTTGGGCGGTGGGTGGCGTGCCTGCTAACGCTTTGGCATCGGCCAAGACCGGCATTGCTCCGGCGGCTGAGTTCCTTTCCATCTCAGAACTGAGTTCGTTCGGAGTTCCCGCGAATGCGTATACCAATGTTGCTGGTGCGCCACAGATTTTGCTGGATGTTGCGCCCCTCTCGCAGACGTATCCGAGTGGATTACCGCTTACGTACTCCGTGTATGTCACGGGAACCCAGCCCATAACCTATCAGTGGAAGTTTAATGGAACCAATCTCACGGATAACGGTCACATCAGCGGGGCTCACTCCAACGTTTTAACTATTGCCCAGGTATTTGCCAGTGACGCGGGAACCTACCAACTATTCATGACCAATAGTGCGGGGAACAATGCCGGTGCGGTCGCCACCCTGGCAGTCTCCAGGATCGTCCTCAACAACGGTGGCGGCTGGACGCAAAATGGCGGCGCCGTGATCAGCAATAATGTGCTGACATTGATTGATGGTCAGGGCAATGAAGCGCGGAGCAGCTTCCTGAATTATCCACAATACATTGGAGCGTTTAGAGCTTCGTTCACGTATCAGGATGTGGGCGGTGGCGGGGCTGATGGTGCGACGTTTGTGCTGCAGAATTCAGCAGCAGGTCCATCGGCACTCGGCGCCGGCGGTGGTGGTTTGGGTTACGGCGGAATTACACCGAGCGCTGCGCTTGAATTCAACATCTACGGTCCGAACACACCAGGGATTGCCTTGCGCAGCAATGGTGCTACCGGGGCACCCTACTCCCCGACAACTCCCGTCAACATTGCCAGTGGCGATCCGATTGGGGTGAACCTCAATTATGATGGGGCAACCCTGTCGTTGACATTGACGGATGCGGTGACTGGTCTGTCGTTCAGCACTAATTACATCGCTAATCTGCCATCCATCGTCGGGACCAATACGGCTTATGTTGGCATCACCGGCGCCAGTGGAGGCGTGGCCTCCACCCAGATAATCAGCAACTTCTCGTTTGTAAGCCTGCCGCGATTGTCCGTGCAAACCACAGGCACCAATACGTTCGTGTTCTCATGGCTTGCTTCTGCTGGAGGCTTTGTGCTCCAACAAAACACGGCCGTGGACACGGCGAGTTGGGTAAAGGTGACCAGTCCGGTTACGCTGATTGATGGCCAGAATCAGGTGGTGGTTCCTATAACCGGCGGCAACCGGTTTTATCGGCTCAGTCTGCCGTAAGTTTTGTTTCAAGAGTTAGGCGGCCATCTGGGTTCGAATGGCTGGCTTGGGATTGAGCTGGCGGGAGTGCTTAAACGCTCCCGCCACTTTACCATTACGACCCGAAATGTTATTCACGCATGGGATCGATGAGACGAATCTGAACACGCTTTGCAAAACTCCAATTATTCTATGATGGATCGTCGTGAATGGATTGCATGCGGGATGGTTGCTTCTCTTCTCGCCGTCACCAGTGCCTTCGCCCAAGTCAATGTTCTCACCTATCACAATGATAACGGTCGGACCGGGCAAAATCTGAATGAGACCATCCTGACGCCGACGAATGCCAATCAAACAACGTTTGGCAAGCTCGGCTCCTATAGTGTGGATGGACAAGTTTATGCCCAGCCGCTTTATGTTTCCAATCTGCCGATTCCCGGCAAGGGCGTGCATAACGTTGTGTTTGTTGCCACCCAGCACAATACGGTTTATGCGTTTGATGCGGACAGCAATGCCGGCCCGACGCGGGGATTGATCTGGCAGACAAATCTTGGACCATCCGCGATCACGCCTAATAATGATTTCGGCAACCGTTATCAACCATTTCCCGACATTCAGCCGGAGGTGGGAATTACCGGGACGCCGGTGATTGATCTGGCTTCAGGAACTCTCTTTGTCGATGCGTTTACGCACGAGGGGGCAAACTATTTTCATCGCTTGCATGCGCTCAATATCACCAACGGAACAGAGCGAACGAACAGTCCTGTGGTAGTTGGTGTGTCCATACCGGGAGTGGGAGCGGGAAGCGTCGGCGGAAGACAAATATTTCAAGCAAAGCAGCAGCTTCAACGATGTGCTTTGACGCTTGCTGGTGGAATTCTTTATCTCGCGTATTGCGGGTATGGTGATACCGATCCGTATCATGGCTGGGTCATTGGATATGATCCGGGCACACTCCAACAGCTTGCCAATTATGTTTTCAATACGACACCCAACAGCACGACAGCGGCTTATGGAGCGAATGCCGGCGAGGGCGGAATTTGGATGGCAGGGGGAGGATTGGCAGTCGATGCCAATACCAACCTGTATTTCGAGGTTGGCAACGGAATTTTCAACGCGACAAATAATTCGGGAGGCACGGAGTATGGTGATAGTTTCATCCGGCTTTCAACTGTGAACGGGCTGGCAGTGACGGATTACTTTGCTCCTTACAATCAACAGGCCTTGCAGGATGCTGATAGAGATCTTGGTTCTGGCGGGGTGTTGATACTTCCTGATCAGCCAGGGGCTGTTCCGCATTTGTTGGTTGGGGCGGGAAAGGAAGGCAAAATTTATCTGATCAATCGCGACCAGATGACTGCGGGCAATCATCATTACAACTCCACAGGAACGGTGGACTATGTCCTGCAGACGATTACTGGCCAGATAAAAGGGTCCTTTGATACTCCTGCTTATTTCAACGGAAGAGTTTACTACGCGGCTACGGGGGACAAACTCAAGGCCTTTGCACTCAATAACGGATTGCTTGTCACCACTCCAGTCTCTGTGGGACCGCGCACCTTCGGGTTTCCAGGCTCAACGCCGAGCGTGACGGCGAACGGAACCAATGGCGGAATTATCTGGACGGTGCAGATGGGGACTCCGGCGATATTGGCAGCTTATGACCCGGTGAATTTGACGACGGAACTTTATAACAGCACAAACGCGCCGGGAAATCGGGATCAGCTTCCAACTGGCACTAAATTTGCCGTGCCTACGATCGCCAACGGAAAAGTTTATATTGGCGGGCAATACAGCCTGTCGATTTTTGGACTGTTGGAGCAGACGAATTTATTTGTTTCGCCAGACATCGCACCGCAGGGGACGGGAATTCTTGGGACTAAAGCGGCGCTTAACAGCGGCACAGAAACTTCGTTGATTCATGCGGGTGTGGTTGGGAGCATTAATGATGGTGATTCGTCCACGCGCGTGGATACTTTTAATGGGACTGGAACGGACACCGCCAGTTTTGTGGGAGTAATATGGAGCCAACCGATTACGAATCCAATAGTCCGTTTGGAATTGAGCCTCGCCATTTTCTCCGATGGTGGTTGGTTTGGAGTGAACAATGCCGGGCCAGGGGCGGGAGGCGTGCTCTCGGCTGCATTGCATTTGATCGAACCGATGGTGCAGGTCACGACTAATGGTGGAAGCTCATGGTTAACAGTGGCACGCACTTCGGATTATTTGCAGATGCTCAATGGGCACCAGTTGCCAGCAGTTGTTTCTGGCCCGCCAACGCATGTTACTACCCATTTTCAGTTGAGCGATCCTCAACCGGGAATAAATGGCGTGAGAGTCGTTGGAAGTGAAGGTGGAACTGCCAGTGTTGGTTTTCTAGGCGTGTTTGAATTCGCGGTTCACGCCAGCAAGCCGGAGCCGGTAAAGCTTGTAAGCGTGGCGATCACCAATGGACAGCTGCAGTTTGAATTCGATTCACAAGCAGCCGTCACGCATGTGATTCAGTTCAAGACCAACGATCTCGCAAATTGGCAAACGCTTATGACTGTATCAGGCGATGGCACACGCAAGCGGATTGTCGATAATTTGACGGGTGCGCAATGCATTTATCGGGTAACGAGTCAGTGATTTTGCTGCTTGGAACAACCGAAGATATTTATCCCCATTAATGGAGCGATCAGCTACCGGGGTTGCGGAGCGATGAACCACGTTGGCGTCGAAGGCATGGTCTTCAATCCCGAACGAACGGAGAAATAACGAATGCTCAAAGTCGGCGTTCTTGAACCAGCCGCCTGCGGATCGCCGAGATTTGGGCCTCGCCCTCGCGCAATGCGTTAGGGCTTGTGTGTACCGAGTGGCTGCCGAGCACGAGTTCATGGTCGTGCGGAACGGCCGAGCCGAGCATGAATTCAGTATCGGACACCGCCTCAAATTCGACCGCTTCGTTCGATGCCTCGAAAGCCGCCAAATCGCCTTGCCGCAGCACGTCCGGAACTGACATAATGCCTGATGAGATGGCGGCCCATAGTACCGTGTGACCTGCCGGTGGTTCGTAGCGCCACCGCTCTCCAGCTTTCAGGCGCACAGCAAGATAATTGATCGGTGACGGGGATTCGATCACGCTCGATGCCGAGCCGTAACTGCCGAGGAGGACTCGTGCCGGGCCGTCGATCTGCACTTCTTCGGGAGGTTGATAGAGGCTTATGGCCCGTTCCAATTCAAGTTCCGGCGGCAAGGCTATCCAGAGTTGGAAGCCACGCGTCCGGCCTTCGCCGATTCCGCCACCATGCCACATGCCGCGTCCAGCCCGCATCCATTCGACGCCGCCGGCAGGCAGGACGCCCTTGCCGTTATCCGGGTCGACATAGTTGACCGAGCCTTCCGTTACGTAGCTCAGAGTGGCGATGCCTGAATGGGGATGAAGCCCCGCTTCGAAGGGAGGCCCCTCGTACTCGAACAGATCGAGAAACACGAACGGCTTCAGCAATTCGCCGAAATCGGACGGGCTCATCAAGCGTGTGGCTGGGCCATGCTTCCGGCCTCGGGTGCGCTGCGCAATCCGGCGTATGGTCGTTTGTGCAGCAGGGGTTTGTTTATGAGAGAGTGTCATTTTGTATCCTTTAATTTGTATGATTATTGTTTGAATTATGCGGCCGCACGCGGCGCGCGACGTGAACCGGCGAGGCGACTATCGATGCTGAAGCTGCCGGCACCGAAGGCGACAACCTGAAGAAGCCGACCTGTGATTGATGTGTTTTTAGAAAGTGCACCATGTGATTTTGGTTCGAAAAATTGTGGGCTTGAAGCCATCCCGCATGATCAGGCACCGCTTTTCACCAATCCCGCGAAAGCGGCGCGATGATGCCACAAGACAATCAGTGCAAGCACAGAAACGACAATGGCCAGCGGCAGCCCGGCGGGATTGAGCAGGATGTGGAACAACAGAATGTTGACGATGACGGGGCCAAGCAACGTCAATCCGAGCGGAACGAATCGTCCAGCCAGGCAGAGCACGCCCCCGACTAATTGCAACGCTCCCACCGCGTAAAGGTAGTGACTGACGAACAGTGCCTTGACAAAGTCGCCGGCTGGGCCGCTTGGTGGCGGCGGCATGTGAAGGAATTGCAGGAAAAAGTTCAGTCCGAAAAAGACGAACACGCAACCCAGGATAATCCGGGTAATCGGAGCGGTGATTTTCATAAAATGAGAGCGGTTTCAGACGGCCTGCGATAAAATCTCCCTCGACCGTGCCATCGCGGAGGCCACAGCTTTTTCGGGACCGATTGCGCTCCTGGCGAGTCCTTCCACAGGCACGACATCAATGTCAGTGATGCCGATGAATCCGAGAACGGTTCGGAGATACGGTTCCTGGAAGTCCATCGGCTTGGCCGGGCCGTCCGAATAGACCCCGCCACGCGCAAGGACGAGGATGGCGCGCTTGCCCTTGAGCATTCCCTCAGGCCCCTTTTGCGAGTAGGAAACCGTGCGTCCGATGCGCACCACGTGATCAATCCAAGCTTTGAGCGTTGAGGGAGGGCCGAAGTTGTGCATGGGGACTGCCAGCACAATAACGTCGGCCGCCAATAGCTCATCAATCAACACATCGGATAAAGCCAATGCCTTGGTTTGCTCCGGCGTGCGTTGCTCCGATCCGGTCGAAAGCCCACCGACAAACGCTTCGCCGACATGCGGCGGCGGATTCTGAGCCAGGTCGCGAACGACAACCTTCGCGCCGGGGTAACGTTCTTCAAGGTCGCTGACGATGGATCGGGCGACCTTTTGAGAGTAGGATTCCGATCCCCTCGGACTGCTTTGGATGAACAGGATGTTTTTCATTTTTGTTCTCATTTCTTTTTGTTTCAGTGTTGCATCATTCAGCGTTGTATAATTCATATATAAACCATTGTTCTAAAAAAATTTACTGGATGGTGTCCAAGACGCGTTTCAAGACGCTTTGATCAACCGCCGAGAGCTGTTTTGCAACTTCCTCGTGAACCTTGTTGACTACCTTTAACCCGGCAGCGTGACGCTCTCGGCCGAGCTTCGTCACTTCAGCCCGCACTCCCCGGCGATCAGACGGATCGTCGGTTCGTTTCACCAAATCATCTGCCTCCAGGCGATCCACCAATTGGGTGACATTGGAGCGCACACAGGTGAGCTTTTCAGCCAACTCGCTCAGGCTGAGGGGCTGTTCTTCTGCTACCAGGACGGACAAGGCGGCAAACTTCGGGCCAGACAAGTTAACGCTCGCCAACGCCTTCTCAAAGTGGCCCTCAATACTGTGGGCGGCATATATCAAAGAGTAAGCGATCTTTTCATTCACATATGAACCATACATGCCTGATGGATCCGTGTCAAGGGCTGGCGAATGATAAACAACTCCGGTCTTGGACGCCCATATAGTGGTATTACTTTAGAAGGCCGTTCAGGGTGATCGATCTTCCTTTTTTGATTTTTAATTCCGCGGTTTTGCCGCCGTAGCTGATGCGGCAGGTTCCGCCAGATTCTGAGCGGATCGTGGCCGTCGTCAACCGGCCGTTATTCCATCGCATGCTCACTTCAAATCCTCCCCGCGCGCGCAAGCCGGATACCTGTCCTTCGCGCCAATCATCCGGGAGCGCAGGCAGCAATCGGATGACACCGTTCTGGCTTTGAACCAGCATTTCGCCGATCGCGGCAGTCGCGCCGAAGTTTCCATCGATCTGAAATGGCGGGGAGGCGTCAAAGAGATTGGGATAAATCCCGCCACCGGTGTCGTAATTCATTTCGTGGGTCACGACTGGATTTAACTCGTGACGCACAATTGCCCACGCATGATTGCCGTCGCCAAGCCGGGCCCATAGAACCGCCTTGTACGCCAGTGACCACCCCACGCCGTCGTCGCCCCGGGCTTCCAAAGTCTTGCGGGCGGCTTTGGCCAGCTCGGGAGTGGTGTCCGGCGAGATTTCATCACCCGGATACAACCCCCATAGGTGCGAGATATGACGGTGATGCGGGTCGGGTTCCGTATATTCCTCCGGCCATTCCATGATTCGCCCGTCGGAACCAATGGGCGTGGGCATTAAGCGCGTGCGCTTTTCTGTCAATTCCTTCCGAAATTCTTCGTCCGCGCCCAGAATTTTGGACGCTTCAATGCAGGCGCCAAAGAGGTAGCGCAGCATTTGAGCGTGGACGGTGGTTCCGAGTGAGATTGCGGCCTCTCTGCCATCCGCCATGCGGAAATGATTTTCCGGAGAATAGGCGGGAGCAACCACGAGCCAATGATGTTTGGGGTCTTCAATAAGCATATCCGCATGGAACTGCGCCGAACCTTTGATAATCGGGTAGGCCCACTGAAGAAATTTGCGATCAAGCGTAAATAGATAATGGTCATAGAGGTGCTGGCATAACCAGGCGGAGCCACCTGTAGTTGCGCCCCAGGAAGCCGATTCGCCGGGCGAGGTGAAACCCCATGGATTGGTGATGACGTGGGCCACCCAGCCTCGGGCGGAGTAATACTCGCGCGCAGTTTTTGTTCCCGGCTCCTGTAGCGAATCAACCAAGGCAAACAGCGGCTGGGTCAGCTCTGAAAGATTGCCGACTTCGGCAGGCCAATAATTCATCTCCACATTGACATCCAAATGCCAGTCTCCGGTCCAGGGAGTGCTGGTCTCCTCGGCCCAAATGCCCTGAAGATTCGCGGGGAAACCGCCCGGCCGGGAGGAAGATATCAAAAGGTAGCGGCCAAAGTTAAAATACAGCGCGGCCAGCGCGGGATCCGGCAGCCCAGACTTAAAGGCCTTGACGCGTTCGGGTGTGGACTTGCGAGAAGCTGGCAAATCGTCCGGACCGAGGTGAAGCGCGACGCGTCGAAAAAATTTCCGGTAATCCGCGATGTGCGCCCTGCGCAATGAAGCATACGACTTATTCGATGCGCGTTTCATATCCTCAAACGAAACGGCTTCGGGATCCTTTGCCTGGCGTCCCGCGAATCCTTGATAATCCGTCGCGGCGGTGATCAGCAAAATGACCTGATCCGCCTGCCGCACGCTCAGGACATTTTCGTGGATGGACACTTTTCCGCCGCGGTTCAACAAGCGCACGCGCGCCGCGTAACGCACTCCCTTGCCGTTCACCCCGTTGTCGAGCTGTCCGGTCATCAGCAATCCATTATGCCCTTCGGCGACCGTTTGAAAACGCTCCGGGCGGTCGAGCTTCACTTCAAAGGAAATCCGGCCGGATTGATTTGCGTTCAGGCGCAACACCATCACCTCATCCGGCATACTGACAAACATTTCCCTGCTGAATTCAACTCCGCCGCGGTTGAACGAGATACGGGTCACCGCGTCATCGAGATTTAGTTCGCGGTGATAATCGGTCGCAGGCGCATTAGTGCGATCTGGCAAAAAATTCAAATGCAGATTGCCGAGCACCTGATAACATCCATATTGGCCGCCACCCGACCCCGGTCCTTTGCAGGTGAAATTGGCGTTTACCAGGGCCTCGGCCTCGGGATTTTTTCCTTCGAGCAGTAAGCGTCGGATTTCGGGCAGTTCTTTGTAGGCGTTCGGGCGGTCGGCATCTTGACGTGAGCCGGACCAAACGGAACTTTCGTTCAGCACAATCCGCTCGCCGTCCACGCCGCCAAACATCATCGCTCCCAATCGTCCGTTGCCCATCGGCGATGATTCCGTAAAATCGTTTGCTGGCGCGTCGAACCAGATTGTCGTTTCCGGCGATATGGATTTATTTGCAGCCGCGAACAGGGGTAGCGCAAGTATCCGAACGAAAAGTAAAATCCAAAGCAGGATGCTTGCTTTTTTTATCATAGGTGGTGTTGATCATTTATTAATCGCACCGTAGTCCACGTGTCCGCCACCGTTCGAACAGGACAGCAGTTCCGTGTCTCAGCATGATTTGAATCAATTCGCGGCCAGCGCCAATGCAACCACCCGTTCATTTATTTTTTGACGACGGAATTAGGTGTTGAAACAAACCCTCTCGGAGAAATCTGAAAACGTTGGCGGAAACGGGTGGCGAAATACTGACTGGAATTGAAGCCGCAATCCAGCGCGATTTCCGTGATGGAAAGGCCGGACTTTTCCCGCAACAGGTGTGCAGCGCGATCGAGGCGGCAACCGTTCAGAAATTCCATGGGCCCGGCATTCACCAGTTCGCGGCAATACTTTGAAAAAGCCGTTACGCCCATGCCACAATGTTCGGCCATGCTCTTGATGGTCCACAATTTGCCGCTGGTTGCCGGATTATTTTCGACTTCGTGCAGGAACAATTCCACCGTGCGCTGGCGCGAAGTCAGGTTGGGGGTTTCCTGTGTCTGCTGTTCAGACAAGGCGTCAAGGATGCTCAAAAAAAGCTGGTT
The DNA here is from genome assembly GCA_028293285.1 of Pedosphaera sp. Taxonomy (GTDB): domain Bacteria; phylum Verrucomicrobiota; class Verrucomicrobiia; order Limisphaerales; family Pedosphaeraceae; genus Pedosphaera. The sequence continues at coordinate 2,430 of JAQGPC010000101.1, read as the reverse complement.
CAAATTGGTGGCCAGCCGTGAGATGGCATGCGGCTGGTTCCAGGCTTCCACGGTGCGGGCGAGTTCGCGAAAGCATTGCGTGATGGCCGGCGGGGCATGCCAAACGGGATTCTCATTGTGGCGCAGTTTGCGCGTGAGTTTGGCGAGATCATCTTTGGTCAGCACCATCCACGGCGGCCAATGCCAGTTCTGGTGCGGTCGCCGCACGCCGACATCGAGGATCAGCCAGTGCAATCGTCCCGGCCCAATATTGGGCGCGCCGAGTTTGTGAAGCTGCCATGGGCGCGTGATGGTGAACTGTCCCGCGCGCAGGTTGTATTTTTTCTGGTCGGCAACAAAAACCATCGTGCCGGTTTCAAGGAATGTGATTTCCACGCCCTCATTGCGATGCGGATCTTCCCCCCAATCCTGTGCACCGCCGGCATTCCAGAAACCAATGCTGTTCAAACCCGGCAGAATATTTTCGGGAACACGGGTACCTGGATAATGTCCCTTCGTCAGTGCATGAAAATTGATTTTGCCCGTTTCAATCGCGCGGTTCTGCGGTTCGCAACGGTCAATTTCGTAGCGGATGCGGCGCGTCTGATAAGTCGGTTTTGTCGTCACACTATGTTCAATATTCTTCGCCGAACAATAATGCAAGATTTCCCTGTCCGCATTTTTAAACCTCATAAATATCATCCAACGAAACTAAAATTGGCTTTTAAAAAACGATGCTCCCATCTGCGGCGAAATCGAATTCCTGGGAAAATGGATAATCCGATGGGTAGCCTGGATTAGACAATCATTGCCGTTTATTTGCTGGCAGCAGTTGGACTTGGCGTAGCGGCGAGGTCGGATATTATTTTCTCGCGGGCAACGCACTCGCATGGCCGGTCATCGGGTTGGCGATGTTCGCGGCGAACATTTCCACTGTTCATCTGGTCAGCCTCACCGAGGCAGGTTACAAATACCGCCTGGCTTTTGGCAACTTCGCGTCATTTTGTTTTCTGCCGATTATAACGCACTGTAAAAAGAATGTTGTTTATCTGGCAGTAGTGGGCAGAGCTTATCGGGGACCACCTCACTCCCGCATGCAGGACGGAGAGGAAAACGATCCGGCTCTTCTGGCGGTCTCTTTTATGACATTATTTTGAAGATTATTATAATCCGCGATCAATCCCGCCGTCACGGCGGTACTTTATGGCCGCTGGAACAGGGGAAAATAATTCGCGCGGTCATTCGTTCTCCGGTTAGTTCAAGGCGGCAGCATTTTTTTGATGTGCGCGGTAACTTGCGCAGCTTGCAAGTCGATTCCCTGTTTATTGAAATGCACATTGTCGCTGTGATATTCCGGATGCCCTTTGCCGAGCGTATTGAGATCATCGACGGGAATTCCCGCTTTTTTAATGTGTGCCAGCGCGATGTCGTTCCGGGCGTTGACGCGCTCATCTGACGACCGCGGTTGATTGTCCGGGTGCATAACTTTGGACTCTTTGAACGTGGTCGTGTTCGCCCAGATCAATTTGGCGGCGGGCGCATGGCCTTTAATGGCCGCGAGAAATGCCGGGAACGCCTTGCGATATTCTTCCTCACTATGCTGCCAGCCGTGCATGCCATTGTTGAAATGGATGATGTTGAACTTTGTATTATCCAACACCAGGGCAATTTCCTGAAGCAAAACCGGGTCGGAAATAAAACGCGAAGTGGAAAATCGCGCAACATAAGCCTTGCCGGCCAGTTGTCTTTCCACCTCAGGATAGTACGCCCGTGTTATAGAATCGCCGATCAAGAGTACGCGCGGGAAATTCGTCTCGTTGGCATGAGAAATCCAGATGTCGCACCATTCGATGGATTCTCTCGCCAATGGTGGAAGGCTGGCTGATTGCGCGCTGGCCAGCGAGGCGAAACCCAGCAGTGCCGGAAGAATTAATCGGGTGGCGTTCATATCATTTATTTACTGGCTGGCGGCTTCAAGTTCAACGCACTTGAATGCGATAGAACCGTTGTCCTCCGCCTGGAGCGAGAAGGTTGGTAAAGCGGAAGGTTCCATTCATGTCAAAGTTGTTGGTGGCAAGCATGGTCCAACTGGCCAGGGGAATTTCCAGATTGGTGGAAGCCAGAACATAATATCCGGCACCAGCCACACCGTTGGAACCGTTCAGGATCAAATCGCCGCCCTGTGCCAGGACGCCGCTCACCCTCGGCTGCAAAGGAGCGGCAGCGACGTTCAGTTTGCCGCTGCCCAGTTGGGTCAGGTTCCAAACGAGGCCCGCGCCGGGGGTGGGGGGAGTGATGTTGGCAAATGAGCCGGTATAGCTTGGCGCACTGAAGATTTGGAAGCTGTTGCCCACCGCCAGCGGGGCGCCGCTGATGTTGGCCAGGTTCAGGGTGCCGCCGTAGGCAATGCCCGCGCCGGCCTGAACCGCGTCATTGACGCCCGAACCGTTC
>JAQGPC010000105.1 GCA_028293285.1 Pedosphaera sp. | reverse complement strand
GACACTGCTGCGGCTTCCCCAACCCTCCGTTCCCCTGGACCACCAACCCGCTCTGGCCGAAGAAGTAGATTCGGGACCCGTCGCCGTTTGAGAACTACAGCTAACTCCGCTGCTTCACCCACCAGTTCAAATTGAAGGTTCTCCTTTACTTTAACTCGTCTCAAGAACGAGATGCCTTGTTCCGTCAATCGACCTTTCGTCTCCTGGATTTGACGTCATGACCATTCATGGCCGGATCTTCGCTAGCGAAACGCCCGCCGCGATACTGACACGGTAAGCTTCCATCCTTAATTTTCAAATCTCCGATCATCGAATTGCGCACTACACTCCTCCGCACTCAGAGCCTATTCTCGAAATCTGATACGTGCTTCTTGGAGTTGCAACCGCGATCTTGCTAGTTCCGAATCAAACACACTCGATGATAAAATCTCCGGCAAAACGGCTGGATAATCAGGTCTCTGGGTTAAGGGCTTCCTTTTTGTAATATTGGAAAGGAGTTTTATCATGGCCGGACTCGCAGTTGAATCCACGAAACGCGCGCTCTATTACTATGGCCCGTCAATCCTGACACAGCAGTACTGGGAGGACCATAAACGAGACGCAAATGGAAAACTTACTCCCGGATGGATGGACAGACTACAGGCTGCTCCAGGTCCGCATAAGGACAAGAGCAAAGACCCCCACGCGGCTGGCCGCGCCCTCGACATAGTTTTGTTTGCCAGGAATCCGCAGGAAAAGGATTACGCTGATCGGATCGTTCAAGTATTTCTCAGCTTAAAGCAGAAGCTCAAATTCATATCGGTAGTCTACAATCTTTGGGAGTGGAACGGCTCCGGGTCCAAGTTCCCCCACATTGATGAGGAACACAAAACACATATCCACATCGAGTGGGGCCAAACAGGCGTTGGTTCGAGCGATTTTGCATCGGACCTTGAAGACGCTCTTTACCAGGAGTTTGCCGGCGGAAATATGAGGTCAGGCGACTACGCGGCGGGATAACCCAAGAGCTGATTAAGTATTATTTGGCGACTACGCTTGAATCCGCTCTACATTGTGTCTTTGGTTATCCCATTTCATCCTTCCAGCTAATCGCATTGGATCCTGGGATAAATCCGGCAGTCAGGTACCGTACTTCTTTCGAACGCTCCATCTCGGTGCAGAGCTTTTGCATTCCATCCCTAATCCCCTGCTCAAAGCCGGCGCCCATCTGCCCCGCGTAGGATTCTGCCTGGTCTCCCGTCAGCGTGATCTCTTGATTAAGTCGTGTGCAATCATTCGGCAGTTCTTCGAATCTCCAGGCAAAACGCGCTACCGCCCCGGGCAATGGTATTTCAATCACGGCGCCTTCGCCCACATCCACCGATACAATTTCCCAGTACACCAATTCCGGGGTTGTGGTCATAGTGGTCCCCTTTGCTCCGGGTTGAAACGGGCCATCCAGTTTTACCCATACGATTGCAGAATCCAGGAGCCAGTTTTCAACAGTCGTCCAGAATTTCCAGGCATGTTCGCGGTTAACCTTTACCTCGGAGGATTGTTTGAAAGTCCAGGCCATATTTCTATTGCCGGTTACAGGATGGGCATAATAAGTGTAAATCCGAAACGCTCATCAATAAACGACAAGGCCGTTTGGAACAGACAAATTGAACAGTTACAAGCCTCGACATCCCGGACCAAACCGTGATACAAAAAGCATTCTCAGGCAGGCCCCTCGCAATAGTGCAACGTCTCAAGTATGTTGCTCAAATTCCGACCGCTACGGCTATGTGAAGTATTCGCTTTACATACCGGTTTAGCAAGGTACTGAGTCCCACTGATGCTCACAACTTAACTTTTCAAACCATAACGGAGGTAATTTCAATGTCCATGAATCCAGTTGACGCGATAAAGCACATTTCGCCTCACGCGCGAGAAAACTATCTGGAGGCGCTTGCAGGAGGTGGTCCCCTGTTCGCCAACCATGGCATTACGACACCCCTTCGCATGGCGCATTTCCTTGCACAGGCCATGCAGGAGACCGGCGGGTTCACCGTCTTACGCGAGAACATGAATTACTCAGCACCGCGACTGATGGAAATCTTTGGCCTCCATCATCATTCCGCTGCCATTAAACCTGCGGAGGCGGCAACACTGGCCCACAAACCCGAAGCGATCTCGGAACGCGTCTATGGTCTCGGCAACCCACATAAGGCACAGGAGCTTGGCAACACCGAGCCGGGTGACGGATTCGCCTATCGCGGCAATGGCGTCCTGCAAACAACCGGACGAGGAGCCCATCGCAGAATGGGCCAGGCCTGCGGAGTGGATTTCGAAGGTAATCCAAACCTGATGACAGCGCCCGAACATGCGCTGAAGCCCGCGCTCCAGGAATGGACTGACGGAAACTTGAACCATTTCGCAGACGCAGGCGACATCAGGACAATTACAAAACGCATCAACGGCGGCCTGAACGGGTTTGACGGGCGCAAGGCATTCCTCGCCAAACTCTTGCCCCTGCTTTAGGAGAACCAGGATGTAAGGCCGCACTGGCTAGCAATGCACAAACGCCCACGATCAATCACGGTAATCAGTTGGATATTCATAGCGGTGGGCAGCGCTTCGCTTATTGTTGGCTTGTTGCCGCTCGTCGATACAGCAGGCGCCCAGCACATCGCAAGGCTCAAAGCACAACACCCGCTTGAATATTGGCTCATGCCAGTCGTCCGGATTCTCGCGATTATTAGCGGTGTGTTCATGCTCTACGGTTTCAATTGGGCACGTTGGCTGCTTGTTGTTTGGTTGGGTTACCACGTCATCCTGAGTGCCATGAACTCGCTATTCGAGCTGTTAATACACAGTTTGCTTTTGGCTGTCGTTCTATATTTTCTTTTTCGACCTCAGGCGTCGGCGTATTTTCGAGGCACGAGAGCAGTGCCTGCGCGGCTACAATGATGAACGACAACCGAATTCCAGCGAGCACATGCTACAACTAAATTTGGTCGATTAGCGCATCAGTGTGCCCACGGCCAGTTCGAAAATACTTCAGACTCACAGCCGCGAGGCGGCAATAAATAATCGGGGAGGGATAGATGAGTACAGACGCAAGCACGGGGTCTTCCATCGTTTGTTCGATCGCGCCGATGTTGTCGGTTCGCGGTGGTGCGCGAGCGGTTGAGTTCTACAAGTCGGCATTCGGGGCGATTGAGGTCTTCCGTATGGAGGACCCCTCGGGTTCCGTCGTGTCCCGGCTATCGGTTGATGGCGCGGAGTTTTGGCTGGCTGACGAATCGCCCGAGCATGGCAACTTCAGCCCGGAAACTCTGGGCGGTGGTACTGTTCGAATGATCTTGATCGTGCCTGATCCTGATGCGATGTTCGCGAAGGCGCTTGCTGCAGGCGCCCGAGAGGTCTGGCCGGTCAAGGAGGAGTATGGGTGGCGCCTGGGCCGCATTGTCGATCCATTCGGCCATCACTGGGAGATCGGCCACCCGCTTAAACCTTATGAGCATTAATGGTTCCAGTGAGAAAACTGCTGAAACAAGTCGGGGAAGGCCCGATGGTGGGTTCCTTGGCCTCCTGCACAAAGTCGGCCTAATCGCGGTGGTGGCTGGGGCCATGTGTTCGGTCGGTTTGATGCTCTGGGTCGGTCATCGTAACCCTTCCCGACTCCTGCTGGCTCTTTTCGCCATCTGGGTGCTTTGCCCTTTCCTGGCCCTCCTATTGGCCAACATTATTTCGAAGCGTTGGTCGGTTATTATCCGAGCGACGCTTTACAGCGTGATGCTGGTCCTCACGCTCGGTTCTTTGGCCATCTACTCTGATGTTGTTTTGAGACCGAGGTCGACGCCCGCTTTCATGTTCATTGTCGTTCCCCTGGGGTCATGGCTATTTATGACGATAGCTGTCTCGATAGCCGCGTTAATATCAGGCAGGCTGTCGCGTCGGGGGGCCAGTGCCTAACGATTGGCGGTATAGCGGAGCAATTGCGCTTCCGCTGCAACGCCAATCGTTGGACTGCTCAACGAAGGCGCATCTCAAAAGTGTTCGACGGGCACTGTGTCCGAAGTAACATCAAATGCAACTGGAGAGTCTACAGATGAATAAAGTCTTCTTAAATATAAGAGCTCTGGTGAGTATGGGAACAAGCCTTATTGTGGCAGCAGCTACATCTTTGGCACTACTTTGTTCACCATTGATTTGTGTTAGCGCCCAGCAAAAAGGAAAATCGACTCAAACCAAATATGGATCAGTAAAACCGGGTGCCCCTGACCTGCAGGCACGGCAGCGCGCAGATGCGCTGCTGGCTCAAATGACACTTGATGAAAAGATCGGGCAGCTCAATCAACTTTTCTTTTTCAGTTCGTTTCAAAAGGAAGAGTCATTTAACGACGGAATTCGGAAAGGCGAAATCGGTTCATTACTCTTTGTCACCGATCCGGCAATGATAAACCGCTTTCAGAAAATCGCGGTCACCGAATCGCGCCTTAGAATTCCGCTTATCTTCGGCTTTGACGTCATTCACGGTTTTCACACAATCTTCCCGGTGCCAATTGGAATGGCTGCTTCGTGGGACCCGAAAATGGTGGAGGGGGCGCAAACGGTTGCCGCCAAAGAGGCGCGCGCCGTCGGCATCAACTGGACGTTTGCGCCGATGGTCGATATTGCGCGTGACCCGCGCTGGGGGCGTATCGTCGAAGGCGCCGGCGAAGACCCGTATCTTGGATCCGTTATGTCCGCCGCGCAGGTCCGCGGATTTCAGGGTGGCCAAATCGGAAGCCCGGAGCATCTTTTGGCTTGCGTGAAACATTTTGCAGGCTACGGCGTCGCTGAAGGCGGGCGCGATTACGATGCGGCGAATATTTCCGATGCTCAACTGTGGAACGTTTATCTGCCGCCGTTTAAGGCTGCAGTTGACGCTGGTGTCGGAAGCGTGATGAGCGCTTATATGGATTTAAACGATGTTCCGGCGACGGGAAATCGCTGGCTGCTGCGGGACGTTTTGCGCAAAGACTGGAAATTCGGCGGGTTTGTCGTCAGCGACGCCAATGCCGTAAGCGATCTGAAAACTCACGGATATGCACGGGATGCCCAAGATGCCGCAGTCAAAGCGCTGACCGCCGGCGTCAACATGGAAATGAGTTTTGAGGCCAGGGTTTATCTAAAGAATCTTGCTAACGCGGTCAAGCAAAATCAAGTTTCCGTTAAGGAGATCGATGACATGGTTGGCCCACTGCTCGAAACAAAAATCAAACTTGGCATATTTGAGAATCCTTATGTGGACGAAGCGAAAGTAACATCAACTTTTGCTAATCCTGCGCATCGTGAAGCTGCCAAACTTGCTGCCGAGCGCTCGGCAGTGCTTTTGAAAAATCAAAATGATCTGCTTCCTTTACGCAAAACTGCTTACAAGAAAATCGCTGTCATCGGTCCGCTCGCCGATTCGAGACAAAATACGCTCGGCTCCTGGAGTTTTGCGATGGACATAAATGAGACATCGACGATTCTTGCTGGTCTTAAAACTAAGCTGGGCGCGGGCACGCAAGTCGAATTTGCACCCGGCGTCCAGATCAATCGCAATTCGCCGTCGCCCTTCGAAATGTTATTGAAAGAAAAGCATGCTCCCGCCTGGACGGAGGTGCAAGCCGCCAATGAATTTGAAAAGGCGGTTGATTTAGCGAAAAACTCTGATATTGCCGTGATGGTCTTAGGCGAAAATCAGGATATGAGCGGCGAGTATGCGTCACGCTCTACGCTGGATTTGCCGGGGCGCCAATTAGAGTTATTACAGGCGGTGACGGCAACAGGCAAACCGGTCGTGCTTGTGCTTCTAAACGGCAGACCGCTCGATATTACCTGGGCGGCGCAAAACATCCCCTCCATCCTTGAAGCCTGGTATCCAGGCAGCGAAGGCGGAAATGCTGTTGCCGATTTGTTATTTGGCGACGCTGTGCCAGGCGGGAAGTTGCCATTCACCTGGATTAAAAACGCCGGTCAGATTCCGCTCTATTATTCGCACAATTTGACGCAGAATCCGGGCGAACAGGAAAAAAGATACTGGAACGAGAGAGTCGTTCCGCTCTATCCGTTCGGTTATGGTTTGAGCTATACGACCTTCGCCTTTTCCAATCTCAAGGTAAATCAGCCTGAAATTAAAATTGGAAACACTGCCGATGTTTCGGTTGATATCAAAAACACGGGTAATCGCGCAGGCGATGAAGTCGTCCAGCTTTATATCCACCAGCAGGCGGGCAGCACTTCGCGTCCTGTCCGCGAGCTGAAAGGATTTGAGCGCGTAGCTCTCGCCCCTGGAGAGACAAAAACCGTTCGCTTCAAACTCGGTCCCAAGGAACTGCGTTATTGGAGCGCCGCGGCAAAAGATTGGGTGCAGGAAGCGGAAAATTTCGACGTTTGGGTTGGCAATGATTCATCTGCGTCCTTACATTCAACGTTTAGAGTTACTCAGTAACAAATGGTTATAGCCGGTGCTGAGATACTCCATGCCCGGCTAAATTTCTTTTAATAAGGTTAATGAAGGTATTCCCCGAGCAGTTCTCGGAACTTTCCCTTCCCCGCATCGACAGAATCAGTTCCATTTTGCCCCTTGTCGAATTTCATTAAAAACGCATGCCGGTCCAATTGTGGTTGGGCTTAGAACTTTCCGCGCGTAATCTCCTTCAGCATCTGAATGTCCAATGCCTGATCGGCCACAAGTTTCTTCAAACGTTGGTTCCCCACCACCAGATCCTTCAGACGACGCGCCTCGTCCATATTCATGTTGTCGTACTTATTATTTATGCGGATCACAGACTCGTCTGAGCCAATAACCTGTGATTTTAATGTTGAAAAGCAAACAATTCAGCGAGGCCGTAAAAGTAGCGAAATCGCATCCTGGAATCCGCTAGAGCGTCAATATAGAAGTACGCCCGTGGGCGCGCGCCGCGCGAGCGGCAGCGGCACAGCAAAACTAATGTGGACCATCCAAGACTCCTGGTTGTCATTCTAGATCACTGGTCGAACGGGTCGTTCCTGCCATTTCGAACGGTCCAGGCAGTCTAAATCGTGACCAATCCTGGGAAATGTTCCAATTTGCCCCGCCTCCTAGTTAGGCAGGGCATCACAAATCGGCGATCTGGATGGTCTCGTGTATTAAGATTTATCAAACGGAAGAAGTCATGAGGCTGTTCGACCTCGGCACGACCGGTATTTTCGGTCGGCCCCTAAGTGTTCAAGCGCGCGAGCGGTTGAGTTCTATAAGGCGGCATTCGGGGCGATTGACGTCT
>JAQGPC010000069.1 GCA_028293285.1 Pedosphaera sp. | reverse complement strand
ATCTGGCTTGGGGTCAGGGCATTCAATCCACCGATGCTGGCGATGACAATCAGCGCGACAATTCCCGCGACAACATAACAGGCAGAGCTGAAGCGATCCCAAGCCTTTTCCTCTTTGGCCTCACGGTTTAAAGATTTTTCCGCGGCATGACCGGCGACGAGCGTGGGATAATGTGGAAAACTTTTTCTAGGCAATTCCTGCCAAATGCCGTTCTCACGGAGTTGATAGATGCGGAAAGCCGAGTTGGGTTGCGGGATCACCAGAAAAACGGGCGGCTTCGCATCAAGACTTTCCAAAATGGTGCGAAAGAAATCGGCCATCTCCATTTCAATTTGTTCATTCAATTGCAATCTGAATTCGATGAGGCAGGTGTATTCGTGGCTTTCCAGATCCAAAATGGCCAGGTCCGCATAGCAGGGGAAAGGATCTTCCCCTTCAGTTTCGGTGCCGAGCGGTTTTGCCAACGCGCCATGATACTTGAGCCGTCGCCGGGCAGCTTCCTCAATTTGAAACGAGGGGCCGCGAAAGATGGAATCTTCGGGATAATTTAAATCATGGAGGAAGGACAAGAACTGCTCTTCCAACCTTTCCTTATCTTCGATGATGGTGCCGGACATGAATGATATGTTGTTTAGAGGTGGGAGTTGAAAAGACCTTTTGAATGGTCGTCCAGGGAGCCAAGGCATTTTTTTCTAACGGGTGGAAATGACAGGGTGCCTTTTCTACCGCCGCCTTTGCGGGATTGTCCATCTCGTTTTGCGGATCGTCTGGGTATCATGAGGATTGTGTTTAATGATTACTTACTTACCGAGGCACGGCACCGGGCTGTGGTGCGGGAATTGTGCCTGGTTGATTTGGGTATTGAGTGCCCGGGTTCTGCAAACTGCCATTATTTGGGAGTGATTGATTGAAGGAGCCGGAGTTCGTTCCAAACTGATTTCCGGCACCGCCAGCGTTATTCTGGAACCCGGCGTTGGCGGTAATCTCTGCCAAGCGGGGCAGGAGTTGTTGGGAGTTCGCTTGCACATCCTGGAGCAAAACTTGCACCTCGTTGATTACCGCGAGGTCATTGGCGCTGAGTTGAGCCGCACCATTTGCACCCACCTGGGTGGAAGTCCCCGGAGCGCCCCCAGCCTGAGTTCCTGCCTGAGTTCCTGCCTGAACGGCAACCTGGCCAGAGGCTGCTGGTGCGAAGGAACCACCAACTGAAGGTGAAGCAGATCCGGGAATTGTTGGTACCGGCGGTGCTGGGACTCCTCCGGCAGGTACGGCAGCGGAGGAGGAAAGATTTTGACCAGCCGCCTGACTGGATAAATTGGTTCCGTTTACGGTTCCGAAGTTTTGCCCAGTTTGACTGACTGTCCCATTATTAAAATCATTGCCAGTGCCCCAGGAAGCGTTCCCTCCGCCCAGCAGAGCCAGTAAAGGACGAAGGCGTTCCACATCGGCCTGCAAATTGCGGGACAGGATAATCACATCCTGCTGGAGGCTGGAAAAGCTATTGGTACCGAACATATTAGTGCCCAATTGATTTGCAAATCCGGGCGGTGGAGTAGCCGTGGAATTACTAAAGGATTGGTTTCGCTTAAAGAATTGGTCAGGAAGAACGGGTGCCTGAGGCGTCGCGCTGCTTTGAGTCGTGTAACCGGTAGAAACCTTTGTTTTTCCATTCGTGGTTGTTTGTGACCACAACGGCAAGGCACATAAAGTAAGTAGTAACGTAGAAAATATTATGGCCAGACGAGTTCTCATTTTTTTCCTTTTCTCTTTAACTAATTGCAGGCTTACATATTTAACGGATTGACGAATACAAGGAACTCCACGCAGCACAATTTCTCCATGGGGTCTTCTCCCCAACGATATGGTAGAAATGATCAGGACCAGATTTTTAGAAGCAGTTGGTTAGAGTTTGCAGGCGTTCGTGTAGGTAAAACACTGACTCGATAATCAGCATAATGCCGATGGTTATGGGAGGTCCAAACCGGGTATTTATGACTAAGTGAAAAAATATCTGGTGTTTACCTATTATGTTGGCCGTTCGCTGGGCGGAGCGAAAGACTATCTGGATGCCTTTGATTCAGTGGAGGAAGCGCTCGGCAACATCCTGGATGAACGGAACCGGTATTACCAGATTGTTGACCGGCAGAGCATGAAGGTGGTCAAGGAAGGGTTGGCAATGTTTAAGAACTTCTCGACCAAAGGATTTACGCGGGCAGAAGATTCGGGTTTTGAGAAGTAAGTGATTCTGGTGCAGGCAGGCCGTTTGCGAGCCAGCAGGTAGAAGTATTTCGGTCGTCCGGCAGTCGCGGCACTTCATTTACAAAGGAGGAACTTGGTGTCAGAATCTGTGAGTGCAGTTAGGAGATCAAAGCATCCAGTTTCGAGCCCGCGTGTCCGGCCATTCAAAACGACTGCGTTCACCATTTTGCGCGTTTACCTTGATTGAGTTGCTGGTGGTGATTGCGATCATCGGCATTTTGGCGGCATTGCTTTTGCCTGCGCTCGTCGCCGCGAAAGAAAAGGCGAAGCGCACGGCGTGCAAGAATCATTTGCGGCAGTTCGCCCTTACCATCCACATGTATGGGAGCGATAATCAGGGAAAGGTGCTGAGCGGCCTGTCAGACAATAGTAATTTGGAGGATGAGCATATCCCGGTGATTTCCACGGCGTCGCGGAAGGTGATCATTCAGTACGCGGGTAATTATCGAATTCTGGAATGTCCGAGCCTGGGCAAGCCGTTCAATACGGAGGAGGGATGGTATTATGACGATTATGGTTTTGTGATTGGATACAACTATCTTGCCGGACATGCGGACACGCCCTGGCCGGGGATTACTGGTTACACCAACTGGGTATCGCCACAAAGCATCAATGAGAGTGGTTCGCTGGTGCTGCTGACAGATATGAACGATTGGTCGCCAGATTATGGAAAAACTTTCGCGCCGCACACCAGCCACGGCGCGGTGCTTAAGGACAACGATTATGGTGATACCTTGGGCGGAGTTTCTTCAAAGGAAATTGGCGCAGCAGGCGGGAATGTCGGGTTGTTGGATGGTTCGGTGACGTGGAAAAAAATTTCGCAGATGAGCACTTACCAAGGTTCCCGGCTTTGGGGTGACAGTGGATGCTTTGCGGCCTGGTAATCAGATCAAAACCGCTTCGGTTTTATTTCTTCCCAACGCTTGATGCCGATGATCGGCAAGGCGAATTCAAAGGCGCGTTGCCATTCCGGTGTGTCGGCGAGTCGAAAGGGTTCATAGATTCGTTTCTTCGAGGCTGCTTCGTTGGTGTTGGTAGTTTCGTTTCGTCGCCACAATCCAAGCTTTAAACCAAATTCCTGGCCGTGATCCACGTGGCGATGGAGGATGAAGGCATCAATGCCGGGAAGGTTGGCGACGCGATAATAGGCATAACAATAAGCTGCGGCCTGCCACAGTTCGCCGTCTGGCTTATTCGGTGTATTGAAGCCTTGTTCGGAGAGGATGATGTGGCGCGGGTCATGGTGGTAACGCAGTTCAGGACGTTGGAAATAGCGGGGCAACATCTCCAGGTTTTTGAAGGTGATGCGCGGGGTGTCTTCGTTCAGTGTGGCGGATTTGTCGTTCCAGGTTCGAGGCTCGTTCAAGTCTTCGGGATAGGGATGGAAGGCGAGATGCCAGTCAAAATCGCCACCGGCCTTGGCGTGCTGATTAAAGTAATCAATAAAGGCACGTCCGGAAAAAGTCCGTTGCGTGTCCGGTTCCATGCTGATGTTCCAATGATGCTCAAGGGAGAGGTAAACGCGCGCGTTGGCTGAGATTTTGTGAACAGCGGTATTGCAGATACGAACGGTGCGGAGGTAATCGTCAGCAAATTTGTCCATGGAGGTGCGACCCAGGTTGTACCAATACCAGTGGGAGTTTACTTCGTTGCCAACAATGAAATTGACGGCGCGGCCATGACTATGATCGGGGCGGGAATAGCGGTCAGTGAGAAATTCGATGCAGGCTTTGAAATAGCGCAGACCGTCGGCAGTGCTGGTGTTGAACGCGGTAAGATGGCCGGGAGTGGCTGGGTCGAAGTTCGGATGCAGCATGATGTGGTCGAGGGCGGCATCACCACTTTGATAGTAGAGAAGGATCAGCGTCACGGTCATGCCGGCATCGGAGAGCGGTTTAATTTTTCGGTCGAATGCTTCCAGATAATGACGATGAAAATGGTAGGTCTGGCCATCAAGTTCCCAAGTGGGATTATCGGGTCGGTTGTTTAGATCCACCATTCGGGCAAGGTCTATATTCAGCGCGGCATGCTTTACGCCGAGAGCAATGGCGTCGTCCACCATCTGGACTTGGAGACCTTTCTTGCTGGCGGTTTTGGGGAAAGGTTCGTTGTATTTTGCGATAGCGTGCATTTCTTCCACAAAACGAATGTTGCCTTGGGGCATGCGTGCGCTGTTGGTGGAAATGGTAAAAGGGAGAAAGCCGGAGTACAGACGGTCGCGTGGGCCGTCCCAGCGCGGAATTTTAATTTTGAAACTGCCCTTGGACGTAGTCTGGGCGACTACTGGAGCTTCAGAGAGATTATTGGCGGATTGGTAAGGAGCCAGTTCGGCAATGCTTAAGAGTTCGTGGCTGGCTTTACCCGAAATGGTGATCTGATTTTTAGTGGCGGAAATGTGGGTGATTTCGGCAGCAGAGACTTTCGCCAGTAAACAAAAAATCGAAGCGATGAGGAAAGAGTAAATTGCTTTTCTACTCCAATTCGCCCCGGCTTTAGGCAAAGCAGTGCGTGCGGGAGAATAATTCATCGTAAGAATTGCGGACTCTTTTGAATTGAGATTGCCGCAACTACGCTGCAGCAGCTTTTCTCTGACCTGTAGTCATGAAATCCAGGTAATCGATGAGCTGCTGTTTCATCTCCTTGCGGGGGACGATGGCATCAACTAATCCACGATCAAGGAGGAATTCAGCGGTTTGGAAACCCGGAGGCAATTCGGCCTGGGTGGTGTCTTTGATAACACGAGCGCCCGCAAAACCAATGTCCGCGCCAGGTTCGGCAATGATGAGATCGCCCACACTAGCATAGCTGGCCATGACACCCGCAAAGGTGGGATTGGTCAGGATGCTGATGTAGGGAAGCTTGGCCTTGGCATGGTAAGCGAGAGCACCGCAGGTCTTGGCCATTTGCATAAGGCTGAACATGCCTTCATACATGCGCGCGCCGCCACTGGTGGAAATGATGATAACGGGCAGATTTTTTTCCGTCGATTTTTCGATAAGGCGCGACAATTTTTCGCCCACGACCGAGCCCATGGAACCGCCGAGGAATTTGAAGTCCATTACACCCAAGCCGACGCGGTGTTCACCAATTTTGCCGATACCGGTAACGACGGCATCTTTTTGTCCGGTCTTTTTTTGATTATCGGCGAGCTTGGAGACATAGCTGGCCATGCCGGTGAAGTTAAGGACATCAACGCTCGACATTTCGGCGTCGGTTTCCTCGAAAGAGCAGGTTTCAACGAGGGAATGAATGCGTTCGCGCGCGCCGATGGGAAAATGATGCTGGCATTGCGTGCAGACCTTGAGATTTTCGTCCAGTTCCTTGTCGAAAACCATGGTGCTGCATTTGGGGCACTTGGTCCAAAGACCTTCCGGGATTTCGCGCTTGCGGGATTTGCCACCGCCCAACTTTGGCTTTTTGGCGAAGGTAGTGTTGGCGGAGTTGTTAGTGGTTGGAGTTACCGCCGGTTCAGGGGATTCGATACCAAGCGATTTTTTGGTGAAAGAGGTGGTGGCCATTAGGAAAGTTGAGGGTTGAGGGTCGAGCGGTGAGTGCGGTAAGCCAAGGGAGCACTCAGTCGCATCAGCATCATTAAGTGACAGTTCGTCATTTCGATTTTCAAAGTCCGCGGGCAACCGTCCAAACGCATACATCACCAGCACCGGCAGACTTCAATAGTCTGGCACAAGCACTGGTGGTTGCGCCAGTCGTAAAAACGTCGTCCACGAGCACCACCCGCTCGCCATTCAATGCCTTGCCATTCTGCGCAAATGCCTGACGGACATTGGCTTGGCGTTCCTGGCGGCTAAGCAATGTTTGTGTTTGCGTGGGTTCGACTCTGCGGAGCAGATTTTTGTTCATTTGGATGCCGGTGGCGCGACTGAGGCGGGCGGCGAGGTTTTCCGCCTGATTGAACTCGCGTTCACGCTGCTTGGTGGAATGCAAGGGAACGGGAACGATCCTATCCCATTTCTCCTGGATGAGCAGCGGGCCAGCCTGACGAATGAGGAGATCGGCGAGAAAAGGTTCAAACCAGAGGGCGCGTTGGTATTTGTAGCGATGGATGACATCGAGCACGAGACCGGCGGCGACAACTGCCGAGCGGGCAGTGCGGAAATGAAAATCCATTTCCTTACAGTTTTGGCATTCAAAAGTGGTGGTAATGTCGCCCTCATACGGCAGACCACAACGATCACAAAACGGTGGTTTGATGAAACGCACGTTTTCCCAACAAGCAACGCAGACGAAACCTTCGGAAGCGGAAGCGCGTTCAACCGCGCATATTTGGCACACTTCGGGATAAATAAAACCGAGAGCGGTATCTAGCCACGGTTTTAGAATTTGGGACGGAGAGGTCATGCGCCACGCTCCTTCGGCTTGGATAGTGGCAGTCGAATCAGAACCACCAGTGCGACAGCCAGCACGACCAGGGCAAGCCAGCCATCAATGAGATTATCCGATCCCCAAAACCAGACGTTCGCGCCCTGAACCGGCGCGGTGATGATGCGATAGGATTTAAGCCAGAAAATCCAGCCGGCATGCAGGCCGATGGAGAAATATAAATTACCGGTCTTTTGGTAGGCGTAGCCAAGAATGATGCCGGCGAGAGTTAAATTGAAAAATCCGGGAATGACGACATGGAGATTGCCGAAACCGCTAAGCATTTGGGGAAGGAGTTCGAGGCCGGAATGCCAGGTTACGGGACCGACGAGTTCAGCGCGTTTCATGAAATGCACGATTGCGTAGATCATGCTGCTGAGGAGCAAGGCGGCGTGCCAATTCCAGATCCGGCGCAGCCCGCCAAAGATGGCGCCGCGAAACAGAAGTTCTTCCAATATGGAAACGACGATGGCAGTCAGGGCTGCACTAATCATTTTGCCAGCCAGCTTTCCCGTCGCGAGGTCGGTAAAGACGCGTCCATGGGCGGTAAGGACAATGATGGCCACACAGGCCAGCGAACCGAAGCCCAGGGCAAATCCACCGGCCAGTTTGCCCGTCTGCCCGATGGGATTTACGAGGCCAATTTCTTTGAATGATTTTGCGCCGAGGCTGCGCAAGAGCGGCCAGATGCCGATTAACGCGAGCACCAGCAGGGAACGATTTACATAACGATGAAAAGGAGAATTGGCGAGCTTGGGCGCAGTATGAGCGAATGATTGTACCAGCCAGTAGAGCCACGGAGCCAGCAACGCGCCGCCAATAAAAACGACCAGAATGTAAATGAGCAGAGAACGGAGCGGTCGCATGTGGGGAAAGTAGGAAAGGGATGGGAACAAGCCAAGCCAGAATTATGGAAGAAAGGATGGGACGTGTAAAAATTTCCTGAAAATAAGATGTTCCCTTTTGGTGACGGCGGACATTTATAGGTAGATGCAGATGATGGATGACATGGAATTAGTGCAGGAATATGCGAAAAGCAGTTCCGAGCAGGCGTTTGCGACGCTGGTGTCGCGACACATCAATCTGGTCTATTCGGTGGCGCTGCGGCAGGTCGGCAATACGCATCAGGCGCAGGAGATTGCACAGGCGGTTTTCATTATTCTGGCAAGGAAGGCGGGCAATTTGCGGAAAGGAACGGTGCTGCCGGGGTGGTTGTTCCAGACGGCACGATTGACGGCAGGCAATTTTCTTAGAGGTGAAATACGGCGGGTTCAGCGTGAACAAGAGGCGTATATGCAAGCAACGATGCAGGAAACAGAACCTGAGATTTGGAAGCAGATTGCGCCATTGCTGGACAGTGCGATTGCGGACCTGGGGGAAAAGGACCGCAATGCGATCCTGTTACGATTTGTGGAAGGAAAAGATTTAAAGGAGGTGGGGGTGGCCCTGGGTGCCAGCGAAGATGCCGCAAAGATGCGCGTGAACCGCGCGGTGGAGAAATTGCGGAAAATCTTTGCGAAACGCGGGGTCGTCCTTGCCGGTTCGGTGCTGGTCACCGCGGTGGCAGCCAATTCTGCACAGGCTGCTCCCGCCGAGCTGGCGGCATCGATAACAGCGGTTGCCGCTTTAAAGGGGGCGGCGGCAACTACTTCAACACTGGCTCTTATCAAGGGGACATTGAAAGTTATGGCATGGACCAAAGTTAAAATCGCAGTGGGTGTTGGTGCGGCGGTGTTATTGGCAACGGGTGGAATCACGGTTGGCCTCGTGAAGGCGAGTCAGAACGGACCGCCGGTCGCGGAAATCGCGAGGAAAACCCAGGAAAAATACGCTTCGCTCGCGAGCTATCGGGATACGGGAACAATTCAGGCGGGGGTCAATGGCCAAACGATGCCCACGACGACGTTTAACACGAAGTTGGGTCGGCCGGGATATTATCGTTTGGAATGGGAGCAAAGCGGCAAAACGGGGGCGGTCTGGTCGGCGGGCGAGGGTGATTACCTGCTGTTCAGTGATAAGAAGTATTACCAAATGAGAGATTCCAAGACGGCACTCTCCGCTGCTACCGGTGTTTCCAGCGGCGCCACGCCTGTCCCGCAAATTTTTCTAAATGGAAAGTCGGATTTTCTGACTATCCTCGCCAAAGGCAAAGAGGTGGCGCGGAAAAAGGATGAAGCGATTGGCGGTGTCGATTGCTATGTCATCTCCTGCGATATGGACGCACTCCTAGGCAAGGCCGGTGTGAATGCTTCCGGGATAAACTACACGCTTTGGATCGGCAAAGCGGATTCCTTGATTCACCAGCAGCGTCAAAACATGAAGGATTTCCAAAGCAACGCACGCACGGGCGGGGCTGGCGTGTCCGTGAAAGACTACAGTTCCACGGTGACCTATGCGAACATCGTTACTGGTGAGCCAGTGACGAAGAGTGACTTTATTTATAATGTGCCGGCGGATGTGAAATTATCTGCGAGTTTTCCATAGGTTGTTGACTTCGTGAACGAGTTGAACCCCAGATGCGGCAGGAAACAGGCTGGGTCCGGGGTTTTTGGCTAATTTTATGGGAAAAACGGGCGGAAGGGTTAAAGAAAAAGAGATTAGGATTAAGAGTAAGATTAGGATTAAGATTTAAAAAATGACGCAGAAACCAGTGGCGGAAAAATGTCCGGCGTGGTACATAGTCATAGCGTGTTTTCCAATTCAGAAAGTCAGGTGAGTGCCACGACGCCGGTCAAGCCGGGGCCGTTTGGAGCGTACCATTTGCGGGAGTTAATCAATAGCGGCGGGATGGCGGATATATGGCTGGCAACGGATAAAGACGACAATACATTCGCCCTCCGCAGATTGCATGACAACCTGCGGTTTAATTTTCTGGCACGGAAACGATTCCTGCGCGGGTGCGAGATTCTTTCCAAAATACACAATCATGATTGCGTCATCGGCTATTACGAGCATGGCAAGATTGATGGAGCCCTGTATCTGTTGATGGAATATGTCGAGGGGGCCAATTTGAAGGAGTTGTATGCCAGTCATGATCCGGTGCTGCTGGAGAATGTGGGGAATATCATCATAGACATGGCGGTGGGTTTGGAGCATGTGCACGAGAGTGGGTATATGCACCTGGATTTCAAACCGGAGAATGTCCTGGTGACGCGCAATGCGAGCGTGCGGGTGGCAGATTTTGATTTGTCGCAGCCAATTCCCAAGAAGCCGGCTAAAATGGCGAAGAACCCCGGGACGCCAACTTACATGGCGCCAGAGCAATTAAAGCGTGAAGAGGTGGATCAGCGGGCGGACATTTTTGCGTTTGGCGTGGCAGCGTATGAACTGCTGACGAATTACAAGCCTTTCCCCGGCGAGACACCGGCGGAAATTTTGGCAAGACAGGTGGACCGTTCCGGGTTTGTTTCGCCGCGCGAGCATAATCCTGACCTCCCATTGAGCCTGGAAAAGTTAATCTTGCGTTGCATTGCGCAAGACCCGGACAAACGCTATCCGCTCATGACCGTGGTAGTTCATGAATTAAAGACGGCGTTGTACGTTTAGTTCTTGTTAAGAACTTCGTACACGATGGCGGTGGCGGAGAGAGCGGAAGGACAAGCTTGTTTTGAGAAGGAGTCAGCGAGATGGTTTTCACCCGGTCAGGAGCGTTCCAATGATTCATCACGTCGGGTTGGCGGGCGTCCAAGGTGTCGCAGACGGTTTCAGCGCTCAGCATACGGACAGAACCGCCAAAGCCATCAATGCGCACGTTTCTGGCGGAGCTCAGAAAAGATGCGGGCTTCGAGTTGGGTGATTTTGCCGTCCTGATTGGTGTCGCATTGTTTGACGGCGCTGTTGAAGGCGACGTTTTCGCCATCGATAACGTGGCTGTGGTGTTCGAAGACAACGGGGATTTCGATGCTGGTGTTGCTCTCGCGCCGGGCGGAGGGAACGGTGGTCTTGCTCAAGGTTTCGTAAAATATACGCGCGGCGGTTTCGTTTTCGAATTCCACCTTCATGCGTTCAGGGTTGCGATAAACGGTTTCGTTATGAGTGATGCAACCGCACAGGCTGATGACGCACACGGAAATAAAAAGCGATTTGCTGAATAAATTATTCATATTGATATTATCTTCCTGCGAGGAAGTTGAATCCGATGGAGCGGCAAGTAAAGCGGGAAATAATTGAACAACAAAGACGCGAAGACGCGAAGTGAAGCCGAAGAATAGAGGAAGGTCCTGCCGGAAAAACAATCAACGGTCGTAATCGCCGTTGAGAAGATGGGTTTCGATTTCGCGGGTGATGCTTTTGAGTTGGTGGAGTTCGCCAGTTTTGTAAAAGAAGCCGTGAGCGCCGTGTTTAATGAAATGGGCACCGGTATCAGGGGTCGGAAAGCCGGAGAAAATAATGACCTTCATGCGGGGCACCGGGTGGGCCTTAAGCCAGTGGAGGATTTCGCCGGCTTCGAGTTTGGGCATGATGGAATCGATAATGAGGAGGTCGGGCAGGGGATGGCGCGCGCGATCTTGAAAAGGAGCAGTGCCGCTCAAATAGGCGATGAGGTCCGTGCCGCTGGCCAATTCACCGATGACTTGAAGTTTAGTGGTTGCACTGAGGCACTCCTTTAGAAAATTGCGGTCTTCTGCGTCATCGTCGGCGATGAGCACGGTAAACGAGGGCGGCATGAGTCTTTTCTAAGAGCCTGAACTGTTTATTGCCAGCGAATATTTTTGAACAAAGCGACGAGAGCTGGGACTTTTTTTACGAGCTGATAGGTTTTACGGTCTGCCGACAGGAATGTCGATCCCGTCCCGCGTGCGGGAGGAGCAGGTTGGAAAACCTGCGCTACGAGAAGACTTAGCGTTTGGGAGGATTTTTGATCAGGTTGGACTCGATTTCTTTGAGGATGGCATCGAGTTTGTCGGGATCGGCGGGTTTCTCGTAACAGGCATCGGCACCAAGGACGAGGATTTGCTCGCGCACGTGGGGGAGGAACGAGCCGGTGATGACGACGACTTTGAGATCGGGATGGGGATGTTTTTTGAGCCAGAGTAAAACATCGGCGACGTTGATGACCGGCATGACGGCGTCCAAGAGCAGGAGGTCAGGAGTGGGATATTTGGAGGCGTCCCGGTAAGGAGGCTTGCCAGCGAGATAAGCAAGGAGTTCCCGGCCGCTATGCAATTCTCCAATGAGATTGAGTGAGGAACACTTGCTTAACGAATGTTGAATCAGCAAACGATCCTCTTCAGAATCATCGACCAATAAGACTGTGAAGCGCCCTGGCACAGAGTCTTAAGTAGCAGAGAAAAGCATCAAACTCAAGCCAATACTTTGAAGACGGGCACGTGATTGCAGCGCACTTGCAACAGGTTAGAAGCCATCAGATGGCTTCTAGGTATAGGAATAAGGTGAAACGTTGGCAGTAAGCCAGTATTCCATCAGGCGGGGAAGGGTTTGCTCCAGTTGTTCGTAGTTGATGGGCTTTACGAGGTAGGAATTGGCCCCAAGGGCATAAGCGTGATCGATGTCTTCAGGTTCGTTGGAATTAGTGAGCATGACCACAGGAAGGCCCTTCAAACTGGGTTGGGAACGAATCCATTGAAGAATTTCCAAACCGTTGCGTCGAGGGAGCTTAATGTCCAGCAAGAGCAAGGCAGGCAGGGGATAAGTAAAGCGATCGGCATATATTCCGCTACCGGAGAGGTAGTCAATGGCCTTGTCGCCATCATCAACAATCTGGACTGAGCAGGGGAAATTTGCGCGGTCAAATGCTCTTTTCATGAGGAAAATATCGTCCTCAGAATCCTCGACCAAAAGCAGGGTTTTCATAAGCTCTTATAAAAGAGTTCTTCTCATCCAGTGGAACTGTCAAGTGAGGTGGCGATGGTAAAAGCGAATGACTTTAAGAGATAAGAGATTATAGAAATTCAATTTGCATGACTTGGAAGAGTCGGACGTATAGGATGCCAGCCATGTCCATTTCTTCGGCGAAGACAAGGAGTCGTAAACTACTGAAAACCGGCCTTTGGTCGGTGCTGATAATATTGGTGCTGTTGGCTGCCACGTTCGGCCTGACACGTGCAAAGCCAAAGGAGTTGCTTGCAAAGGCGCAACTTGCTGATGGTCGGACGCTGCAAATTGAGGGAGTGACTTATGGCACGAAGCATCGTATGGGGAACGTCAGTTCCACACTGGTTAACCGGCTTTACCATTGGTTGCCCGCGAAGTTGGTGCAGCGGCTTGAGCCCAAAGATCCGCAATCGACCATTGATGGCCTGCCACGACCGGCTTTAGTGGTGTGGGTGAATGCGGTGGATTCGATCACGGGGGCAAATGTGGATTGCCAGGGCATACGGATGGAATTGGTGGATGAGCACGGAGATGTGTTCGCCGAGGGAACGCGTTACTGGAGCAGCTTTAATAATAATTTCTATCGGGTGGGCCATGTCTTCTACTCATTCCCGAGGACGGCCAAAAAATTCACGGTGCAGATCACACCGTGGAAAACAAATGAAACTGCCCGGGTGGAACTGGGGAATCCACACGTGATCATCACGGAAACATGGGCAGGGAACGCTTTGCCACAACAGAAACGGATTGGAGATATAGATGTTGTGCTGACCGAGTTGGCGATGCAGACGAATGGCAGTCCGAAAAAAAATTGGGAGACGCGTTTGGTTTATTGGAAGCCAGTTTGGGAATTGCGGCGGAACGGGGAAAAGCTCAGTGGGTGGCGAGCGCCGGATTGGATGGCGGAAGATCCCACAGGAAATAAAGACCAATATTTGGGTGTGCGCCAGCCGGTGCTGAAATATTCAGCAACGTTTTATCCGAGTCCGACGAATGCGGAAGTGGCGGTGTTGATCGAGACTTTGCCGGAGACGGCGGTGACGAATTTGCAGTCTAGTGTTTGGTGGAACAAGAAAAGCCGATTTGAGATGCACGAGATTTTGGTTCTAGGTTTGTTCCCGGTGGGCACACAAATGTTCAGTGAAGGAAGTTATCAGACTAATCCGCCGGTGAAGTTCGGGGCAACGAGAGGCGGCGCGCCGTCAGGTTGGGTTTCCGGAAGTCATCCCGTGAATGCGTTGAAGGAGCAGATGTTTCATGGTCACTATTCGACGAAGAATCCGGTCATTTACGTGAAGGTGCCGGAACTTGGTGAGAAGAGAGGGGTGGCGGTACGATTAAGGGATGAGCAAGGCCGTTATTATGTGGCGGAGATGGAACCGGAAGGAGCGGTGGAGGGGATTCATCCTTATATCGTGAAGCTGCCTGCGGGGGTGAAGAGTGTGGTGCCGGAAATCGTGGTGCTTAAGCCGGTGGAGGCGGAGTTTATGGTGAAGGTGCCCGAGGTGGGGAAGTGAGTTGGATGTAAGGGGAACAAGCTGAAGCTTGAACTCCAAACGAAAATCAGCCGCGCCGCCCCCAGCGCAGCTACGCGAGGGAGGACTGAAAAGGTAGTTGATAGTGAAGTGTAATTTTTGCGGTGCGGTGGAGTTGGACGGGTTCGTAGTTCTCAGACAGGCAGGATGCCTGTCCTACTTACTTGACGTAGGGGCGGTTGGGGGTGCCGCAGACGACTTCAGGGGTTTCGGCGGAAAAGCTGCGGGATTTAGCAGGAGTAAGTTGCCGGGTGCCGGTGATGCCGCTGGTGTTCATTTGGACACGCACGCGATAGAAACCCTGGTTGGAATTGGTCGAGGTGGTGGTCAAGGTGACTTCGCCAAATTCATTAGGGTTCAAGCTTCCAGTGGGAAGTGATTGCCAAGTGGAACCCGCAACATCGGGGCGATAGAGCAATTCGTAGCTGCGGTCGTTGCAGAAGGGAGAGAAGGTGACGTTTACATTGCCAGCATCGGGTAAAATGGCGGTTTGGATGTGGGCATTGGCATCGGTGGGAGCGGTGCCCATGACGTATTCCTTAGCGGTGGTGTAGCCGTCGCCATCGGGATCGAGCGAGGGATCGACCGAGCCGGCGAAGTAATAATATTGCCACCATGCCGGAGCGGTGCCGGTGGTGGGGAGGTCCTGAGCAGTTATATATTCGAAGCGGATGGCGTCAGCCATGACAACATTGCCCGCAATGGAGGAGTCGTTGGACAGGCGGACGAAACCGGCGTTGCCGCCAGCGAAAGGAAGGTTGGTGGCGAGCAGGAGCCAGACGCCGCCATTAATTTTCTGGTCTATTCGCACATTGGTGGTGCCGCCGGAGTAAGTGATTAAGAAATGGGAATCGGAGGAGCGGTTGCCTCCGGCTGGATGCCAAGTATAGACATTATAATTTCCAGGAGTGGCAAGGTTGGGTGTGTAGGTGGCAGTGGCGTTGGCTGAGCCGGTAACGGAAAAGGCATAGCGATAATCAGGCCCGTATTTGTCTGCGGACGCGCTATTGCTGGTCCAGCTACCAGAGAACACTGCATTCGTGTTATCAAGGATAAGATTGCCAGCGGTGCGGAGTTGGTAGATGGCGGAAAGGTAGTGATTGGTGCCGGCAGCGGAGACGATTTGAAAATTATAAATGGTATCAGGCGACAAGCCGGTCAGGAGAATGGTGTGGTTGGTGGAGAGATTGCGATCAATGGATGAACTGGAGGAGAATGAGGCCGAACCGCGTGCGACCGTTCCCGCAACTTCAAATTGGACCTGGGCATCAGCGGAAACAGAAGTGGACCAGGAAATGAGTGCGGCGCGTCCGCCGGGAGCGGTGCGGACGCTGCTGATGTAAGGCGAGTCAATGAGGGTGAGTAGTGCATTGGAACTGAGCACGGTGCCGACGGAATTGGAAACCATGACGGAGTAGTTACCAACTTGTTCGGGCTGAACATTAGTTTGCGTAAAAGAATTGTTGGTTGCGCCGGAGATATCCGAGTTGTTGAATCGCCATCGATAATCGAAGGGGGCGTTGCCGGTGACAGCGACAGAAAAGGTCGCGGAATTTTCCGGGTAAACAGAAATACTTTGTGGTTGTGAAGTGATAACCGGAACGCCGCTGGGAACGACAACATTCAAGCTCGCTGAACTGCTGGCAACGGTGCCAAAGGTATTGTTAGCCGTGACAGCGTAGGTGCCGGAGTTATTGGGCTGAACAGAAGCAATTGAATAGCTGGAATTGGTGGCTCCAGAGACAATGGCACCATTGAAACGCCATTGATATTTCAAGGAGGAGCCGGTGAACGTGGCGGAGAAGGCGACGGAGGTTCCGGAGGTGGCGGTCTGGTTAGTGGGGGACTTGATCAGGAGCGGAGGATAATTATTGGTGCCGGTCAATACGGCGGAGGCATCGAGGATGAGCAAACCTTTTTGCATATCGCTCACAAGAAGCTTGTTCAGGCCAAGGCGGGGATAGATGCCCCAATTGCCTTGAAAGAGCGTGGTTTCAGCGGTGGGAAATGTATCGTAAGAGCCGATGCGAACAGGTTTGGCGCGGTCGGTGATATCGAAAATCTGCAGACCATTTTGGTACCAACTGAGGAAAAGAAGGTTTCCCATGATGACTGGATTGTGCGGGGTGTCGGCTTCGAGGCCCATGGTAGTGGGAGAAATGGTGATGAGCAGAACCGGGGCGGCAGGATTGGAAATATCGTAGAGGCCGACATCGCCACCGGCAATTTCACGGCAGACAACGAGCAGGTTGTTATCATCGCTGGGCCAACTGCTGTGGGCCTTGGGGCCGGAGGAAATGGAGCCGAGGTAGACCGGGGGTTGGGTGCCAACGTTGGAGACGTCCCAGATATCAGTTTTTCCAGCGGTGGAAGGGGAAAGTCCCCAGCCGGAAGTGTAGAGACGATTGCTCACGACGGTTATTTGATGGACGCGCACGGTGTTAGTCGTGGTGAGGTTCCACTTGAAGACTGGCAAGGCAGGGTTTGAAATATCAAAGATTTTTACAACGGGTGTATGATGGTCGGCCTCGTAGAGGAAGTTGCGCTCCAGAAACATGGTGTGCACGGTGTCGTGACCGTTGGTGACCGTGCCGGTGGTATTCCCTATCCGAGCGATCAAAACTGGCGCAGCAGGATTGGTGATGGAAAGGATGTGCAAACCACCGCCGCTGCCGGTCCAACTGGCGATATAGCATATGTTACTACGAATGGTCCCTTGTTCAAATTGGTTGGCGTTGAAATAATTGGCTTTGAAAACTGGATTGGAAGGGGTGGAAATATCGAAGATAGCGACACCGTTCGTGCCGGTTGAGTAGGGCGAAAAAACGCCAACACAGACGGTATTGCTCTCAGCCCAGACGTCGCCATATTGATAACTGGTGCCGGGATAGGGTTTGTTTTGGCCAACGAGGGTGATGTTCTGGGCGTTTGCAGAGAGGCATGCCAAAGCCAATAGAAAAAAAACGAAAACTTGCTTTCTTATAGTTACACAATGACGGGGGAGTGACATAAATGCTGAATTCCTGACTATGGCACTTTTGGGGGCGAGTTACAATCGGATTTGCGACGGGGAGAATTACAAATTGTTCATTGAAGTGAAGATAGCTTTGTCATGACGTTTTTATTGAAGGCGATTTAGGAGGCTGAAAACTTACGTTTCCAGCTACGAGAATGACGCAGTTAAAAATGCTGGTTTAGTTTGGCGAGGCGGTCAGTTTGTCATTGCTGCAGCCGGGACGGCTGCTCTCCGAGAGAAGCTGAAAACTTATTACCGCAGTTGCGGGACAGGCGTTTTCAGCTACGGAGAAAGCGATGTTATTTATCTTCAGCGGTAAAGGTGGCGACGAGGGGGCGGTGGTCGGAAGCGGTGCCCCAATTGGGAATGGAGAGGACGTAGGTGTCGTTGGTGTTCCATTCGCGGGCCATGCCGTGGCTGAGGAGGAGATAGTCAACGCGGCTGTAGGTGTCTTCGACGGCGTAGAAATGTGTCCAGGCGATGTTGCGCGCGGCGAGGCGGCGGTCAGAATGAGGTTGCTCGTCGCCGTTGCGTTCGGCGGGGCGGGTGTCGATCAGCGATTTTTTGCCGCGAGGGCCGCGAATGGTTTTGATGGGCTTGGTATCGTGGAGGTCGTTGAAGTCGCCGAGGACGACGAGGTTGATGTTCGGATCGGCGGCCAGATGTTGATCGATTTTTTCGCGGAGGATTTTGGCTTCTTCGAGACGGAGCTCGGCTTCATCGGCTACGGGAACGGGGCGGCGGGACTTGAGATGGGCGCTGATGAGGGTGAAGGAGTAGTTCGTGGTGGGCTTGATCTCGACTTCGGCAAAGCCGCGACTGACGCGGAAGCGGCGACCGGTGAGCAGGAAGTTGTCATTCGTGTGCGGGTGGCGCGCGGTGAAGGGAAATTTGCTGAGGATGGCGATGTGGATGTTGGTGTCGTAGCCGGTAATATGTTCCCAATAGGGAAGGTCGAGGCCTTTGGATTTGAGGGAGGCTTGGAGTTCGAGAAGGGCGTTGGTGGTGCCCATTTCCTGCAATGCAATGACGTCGGGTTTTAACGCGAGGATGCTTTCGCGGACTTTGGCTTTGGATTCGTCGGGCTTAACACGTCGGGTGCTGGTGGGTTCGTCGAGATAGTTTTCGACGTTGTATGTGGCGATGCGGAAGGTGTCGGCGGCGAGGAGGGTGGAGGTGGAAATGAGAAAGATTATTGCGATGCGGAGAAGGAGGAAATTCATGGCAGCTTTTGTATGATGGCGGGTGGGAGTAGTCAAAGGGGAAGTAAGCGATGAAATTTCGAATTTCGAATGGGGAAAGGCGCTGTGAGGACACATCGCCCTATCTGGGCTGCTGTTTAATTTGGCTTACAGTAGATCATTTTCAAGGCAGGAAAGGTGGAGGGGTGCTTTGGATTGGCGGAGATGGTGAGGGCGGAGGTGTTGGCGTTGTCGCCGATGAAGCCGATGCCGATGGGGCGGGTGAGGAGGAGGGTGAGGTCGGAGACTCCGGGATGGCGTTTTAGGTAGGCGGTGATGTCGATGAGTTTTTTGTGGGATGCACGGGTGGCGACGAGTTGGCCGATAAGTTCGGCAGAGTCGCCGACACCGAGCAGGAAGTTGTTGGTGTAGCTTGCGCCGGGCCCAATATTTTGCGCGAGACTAGACGTGGTGGACCATGTGAATGCGGAGTGCGGAGTGCGGAGTGCGGAATGGGAAGACGAGTTTTCCGCAGTGTCACTTTGTTCCTTGAGGGCGTAGATGTGGGCGGAGGCGGTGGGGGAATTGTTGAGGGTGTGGGTGGTGAGGTCGAGGAAGGCGGATTGGATGTCGGCGGTGTTGGTGGTGGGGAGATGGAATTTCAAATAGGCGACGCTGCGGTGATTTGCGTTGGTGGAGTTGTTTTGGACAGAGAGGGACGAACCGACTTTATGAGGAGTGTTGCGGTACTTGCCGTCGCGGAGGGTGGCGACGTCGGAAACCGGAATGGTTTCGATATCGGATTCAGGTTTGGCGGAAAGGGAGATGAGCCAGACGGAGTAGGGTGGTTGAGTTTGGATAAATTTATGTTTGGCGGAAAGAGGTTTAAACGAACGGACGCCGCCGGAGCAGGTTTCGCTGACTTCTTCGATGAGGACATGATTGCTGGTGGGAATATTCCAGGCGGTGAAATCGATTTTGAGTTTGGCATTCTGATCGGTGCAGTTGGCAGTGAGAAGATAATAGCGTTGGGTGGCGGGGTCAAAACAGGCGAGGAGGTCGGGCGTTACAACGGGATCGGGGTCTTCCAGGAGGATATTTTTTCGCTTTACTGAAGTTGAGGGGAGGATGCTCACTGTGCTCGCCTCGCTACGCTCGAGAGTGGGCTCGAGTCCTTCCGGACGGACACCTTCTCGCCCCACCAATTTAGATGTAAGCGTTTGTCGTTTTGAGCTGGCGTTTTTTTGTTTTGGAACAGTTGAGGGTAGAAGGTTGAGCGCAAGGCGCTGGCGATTGGCGGTGAAGCCTTTGTTGATGAGACGCCAGACTTCGCCGGCTTTGGTGATGGTACCGATGTTATAGGGGGCGTTGGTATTATCGACGTAGTGCGTGCCATTTTTTTTGACGCCGAGACGCCAATCGGTCTGGCTGAGCTTGAAAAGATAGAGTTCGTTGGCGGAGTTGTTGATGAGGTTGATGGTCTTGGAGGCGAGTTGGGGAAAGATGGTGGGCGAGTCAAGGGTCTCAGGCATTTTGAGGAACATGCCGGCGGTGTGGACGTTGAACTCGGTGACAGTGAGTGGCAACGGCGGTTCGGGGGACGTGTCGGCGGCGATGAGATGTTTAAGATTCGAGGCGGTAAGGCCGAAGTGTTCGGGAGTGGAGTTGTATTGGTGGTAATCGTATTTGTGCAGGAGCGAGAAGCTGGAGTTGGTTTCACCGAGGAAATTTATGTGACGGTTTTCTATGAGTGGGCGGCCCCACTTGGGATACAGGCCATCGGGTGAACCGGCGGAGACGGGGGCGAGAATGAGGGGCTTGAGAGATTTGCCGTAGAGACGATTGACATCGGCGACAGCAGATTGAAAGGCGTCAGAGGCGAGTTGGAGGCGATGGAGATAATCAGCGGCAGTAAGGCCCTTGGCATTGGGATGGTTGGGCTCGTTGAAATATTGAAAGCGTTGGACATCGAATCGGCGCGCGAGATGAAAGGCTTGAGCGTAGCAGTGCAGCCAGAAATTCCATTGGCCGGTCCAGTCGTTGGTATCGGCAATGGGGAAGCTGGCGAGGCTGCCGGTAATTTGGGCGCAGATTTGGAGGTTGAGATTGCGGGCTTCATGGAGGGCATACCCGAAGACAATGCCGCCGAGGGGTTCGTGTTCAAAACGATTGGTAAAGGCGGGCCAGTCAATGAGCGGTGATTTGAGAGGATTGGTGCGAAGGGCGTCGCGTTGAGCTAGAAAGGAGTCGCGATTAGTGACGGAGGAGTCGCGGTAGTTTGAGGGTTCAAAATCACTGGATGGAATAAAGAAGCGAGCACCATTGACGCCGGAGTAACGCCACCAGTCTTTGGTGTTGCTGCCGGGATAAAAATGGCCGGAGTTGTAACCAAGAATTTCGGGTGTGGGGCCGAGGATGTTGGTTTGGACGGAGAGGGTGAAGGTGGCGGCGAAGGTTTCAATGGACGTTAGAAATAAAAACAGCAGAGAGAGCAGGAGGCTGATGCGACGATACAAATACATATGAATGAAGGATGAGGGATTGAGAATGGAAATACAAAGTTTTTGAACCACGAATGGACACCAATAAACACGAATAGAACAACAAGGCGCGAAGACGCAAAGAAGGAGGGGTTTTAACCGCAGATGAACGCGAATTAACGCAGATGGAAAACAAAGATACGCGCCTTCAGCATTATTAATTTGAATGGCTCACGACCCGCCCGCCATAACCTGCGAAGTTTACAAAGCGTCTCTGCCAGCTTAGTATCTGAAATGAGGACCTGCTGGCATCCCACGACAATAAAGGAGTTATGTCCGATCATTTCCAATGGACGAGAAAGCACGAGTTGCTGTTTGGGATAAGGAGATCCATTCGTTATCATGCCCGGCGGAGGCGGTTTTTCGACCGACTGAAAAGGGGGATGACGTTTCTGACTGTGATGTGCGGGATGGGAACATTTGCAATGCTGCTGGCACACGTGCCTCCCGCGTGGCCAATAGCAACTGCGATGACGTTGACCGTCTTGGCGGTTTTTGATTTGTTGGTCAACACTGCCGAAGGAGTTCGCTTGCATGCAGATCTTGGCCGCAGATTCACAGAGATTGAAATGGACCTGGTCCTGACAGAGGACAATCTGACCGACCAGCAAGTGCGGGAATTTGCGAACCAAAGGTTGCGAGTTGTGCTGGAGGAACCGCCGACGATGCGCGTTCTGGATTGTATTTGCCATAATGAAGTGGTTCGAGTCATGGGGCATAACAAAGCTTATGAGGTGAAGCTTTCGAAATGGCAGAGGTTTTTTGCGAACTTTTTGGATGTTTCGCCGGATGAGATCCGGGAGGTCCCGGAAGTCCCCGCGCCGATATAACCATGACGTGATTGGGAAAGAGGGGAAATTTTCAACCACGGATGGACACTGATAAACACGGATAAGGGAAACACAGGTGAGAGTTGAACAACAAAGGCGCGAAGGGCGCAAAGAAGAAGGGGATTTAACCGCAGATGAACGCGAATGGACGCAGATAGGAACTGTAAGAGGGGGCGTGTTAGATTGCAATTAATCGGGTGTGAATTGGTAGATGAATGGGACTGATTCAATAATCAAGCGTGGACAATAAACAGCATTTGACATAGGCTCTCTGCAACAATCAACGAGCAGGGAGTCGCCATGGAAAATCAACTTAATGCACCGCGAAAATCATCGAAGTTAAAAGTTTTTCTGGTTTGGGCGCTGGTGGTGGGGAACATCATTTTCTGGACCGTATTTTCGCTTTGGTATTTTCGTCCGGAACATTCCGAGAAGAGCGAAGACATGTCGGTTATGGGGCATGTTCTGGTGATGACTTTTCTTGGCGGGTTTTTTCTAATGGCCGGGGTGGCGGGCTATCTGCTCGTGATATTTACCACTGGTCTTACGTTTGATTTCAGCCGTCCGGCCTGGGAGGATCTTAAGAAAAAAATTTACGTCGCGAATATTATTGTGCCCATCATTTTCCTGTTGGGAGTGGGGTTCATAGTTTCTGCGTTTCTGACCCCGGTATTGAATGCATTTGGGGTGACGGGCACGGCGGGTTTTATGTTGCCGGTGATGGGAACGTTTTGCCTTTCGCAGATTGTGTTTATATGGGTGTTGATATGGTCGCCGGTGGAAAAGCGTTTTATTGATAAAAGATTAACGGCTTTGGGGGTGACGCGGGAACAATTGCAAACGGGTTGGTATATTGGATTATCCAATCCGGATCGGGGGACGTTGAAACGATGGTTTGCCATTGAAGAGGACATGGGAATGCTGTGGTTCAGTCCCGGGCAGATGATTTATTGGGGCGATAACGAACAGTTTGGAATCGGCAAGGAGCAATTGGTGAAGGTGGAACGAAAAGTGGATGCGAAAAGCACCACCATGTTAAGCGGCACGGCCCATGTCATCCTCCACGCAAAATTGCCGGATGGGAGCGCGCGACAGATTCGTTTGCATACCGAAGGTATAAAAACCATGGGCGGCAAGCGTAAAGCCATGGATGCGCTGAGTGATCGGATAAATGCCTGGCTTTCGGAAGGGAATCCAAATGCCGGAGCGACTGAAGCAGTTAAGAGTGGAATTGTGATAAGCTGAGGCCAGGTTCAGCGGGTAATTCAATCGCAGTGCCTCCATTTGCCACCCGGAGTAAATTGGGTTTTGCTCACCTTGGAGGATGGCTGGACCAGGGAAGAATCTAAACGGATGGTTTCGCCCCATCCGTGGCTTTGGGGATTCGGCTGATTTCCCATGGCTGACGCCATGGGCTAAAGTCTGTTGCCGCTCCGCGGTTGGTCGCGGCGATGATACGGACGTTGACCCTTCGGGTGCGGTCTTCGCCGAGGCGCTCGAATTGTCCCTCCTGCAATACGCGCAGCAGCTTGCCTTGAAGGTCCAGCGGGATTTCCCCAATCTCATCGAAGAACAACGTGCCATTGCTGGCGAGTTCAAAACGTCCGATGCGGTCCTTGATGGCCCCCGTGAAGGCGCCGCGCACATGGCCGAAGAATTCGCTCTCGAACAGCTCCTTCGGAATTGAGGCGCAGTATGGAGAGAATAAACCCCCTGTTTAGCCTCGAGAGTTTTCCATTCGTTTGCGGTCAGGGGAAACCGGTAGTACGCTGAAGTTGGATGGAGTTCCAGCATTCTCCGGACAAAGGACGCGAAAATGACACAAATCAAAAACCAGAACGGGCAGGGCGTGGCATCCGAGCAAATCGAAGCCGCTTTGCGCCAACATTGGGCCGCTTCTGCGGCCGGAAATCAGAATATCGAGCATGAGATCTACGACGAGCATGCTATCTGCGATTACCCGCAATCCGGTGAAAGAATACACGGCAAACGGAATCTGCAGAACCTCCGCAGCCATCACCCGGGCCATCCGACGGACTTCAGCATTCGGCGGCTTCTCGGATCCGGCAATCTGTGGATTACGGAATACACGATTACCTACCAAGGTCGCTCTTTCTACACCATCAGCATAATGGAGTTTGAGAACGACAAAGTAATGCACGAAACGCAGTACTTCGCCGAGCCCTTTGATCCTCCAGGATGGCGCGCTCAATGGGTTGAGCAAATGGGAACGAGTCGGAGGGCTTGAAAGCCATGCCAGAGGTCGGCCGCACTCGCACCGTATCCGACCGAGGACACGGTGCCAACAACCAAGCTGTGAAGGTGGAACCGAGGTCGAAAACCAAGAATCTTAAGCGGCCTGAGCAACCATTTTTTCCTTCGCTTTGTTTCTGGCCCACATGGCGGGAGTGAACGGAGTGTGTCGCCCTGTCCGGGGCTTTGGGGTTCGGCTGAGTTTCCCATGGCTGACGCCATGGGCTAAATTCTGTCGCCGCTCCGCGGTTGGGAAAAATAGGCGAGGCGTTCTCGTTTGTCGGGATTCTATCGACGCGGTGAGGACACCGCGCCCTAGCCACTGGGTAATTTTTCATTTAGGAGGCGTTTCTGCGTTTAAGTGCGAATTAACCCGCTGGATTGTTTGGCATGGAAGCACCGTGAACGGTGCGCTCCTAATGAAGGTCAAATGTTCTCCTGTCCGTGGTCGGGAAAAAGGAGGATGGAGGGCCTTTTTGCGTTTCCACGTCTTTTTTTTGTTAAAAATCGCAAAAATAATCCAATGGAGCCAATACAGCCAATGCAGCATTTGGGGAAAGGTGGAGAAGGTGTTACAAAAGTTAAATGATTACATGGTTAAACTGTAGAACTGGATGGTCAGTGGTCAACCGTTCGTGGTTCGACGTTGTCGAGGTCGCGAGGCTGATCCGCAGGAATACCAAACCTGGCAGTTTAATCGAAAACCAAGTCTTTAAACAATAAACCCCAATAAATACTATGGCCAGACGTCGTGGAAAGATTGCCCGGTTGCCCAAGGCGATCCGGGATGAGGTGAATCGGAAGCTGCAGGATGGTGTGACTTACCGGGTGATTTGTCAATGGCTCGGCGAGCAGGGGCATCCGGGCATGACGGTGGCGCAATTTCCGCGCTGGTACAAAGGTGGGTATCGAGAGTGGCTCGCGGAGCAGTCGCAATTGGAGGGAGTGGGCGCGCAGGCGGAGTTTGCCCAGGAACTGGTGAAGAAAGGGGATTGGAACACGTTCCAAGAGGCGGGGCTGCAAATGGCGTCGGCGCAGTTTTTTGAGATGGCGCGCAAGCTGGATGTGAGTGCGCTGCGGGAGATGATGGAGGAAAAGCCGGAGGTGTACGTGCGAATGGTGAATTCGCTGGTGCGGCTGAGCAAGGGGCGGATGGAATTGGAAAAGCAGAAGCGGGAATGGGGCGCACAAGACACGCGGTTGACGCCGGAGGAGCAGCAACGGCATATCAAGGATATTTTTGGGCTGATCTAGGTGCTTGTGCGCGGCCAATGACAAACAACTATTAGATACGAATTTCACGAATGAACCCGAATGGGAAACAACAAAAGAGGAGGATGGCCACGAAAAGGCACAAGAAACACATAACAAAACTGATTAATGAACAACAAAGGCACGAAGGCGCGAAGATGAGTAGCCGCGAAAGGACGCAGAGGGCGCAAAAGGGACAAATAAATGGCCACGAAAAGGCACAGAAATCACAAATCGGAACGAGGATGACGACCACATGCGGCGTAACAAACAAGTCAAGAGATTAAGATTATGAGTAAGATAAGAGCAGAAAGGGAGGAAATTAATACGCATACCGGGGTATCGAGTGAAAAGGAGAGTTAAAGAGACTTAAGTAGTGTTAAGGAGAGATAAAAATTTATAAGATGAGTCGAGAGTCCATGGTCGAGGGTCAATAAGCCCAGAAGGAGGGGAGCTGAAAACTTACGTTTCCAGCTACGAGGAGACGCGAGTCGGAGGACAGGAATGGAACGAGCCGACAGGCTGTCGGCGCTCCGGAAGAGGGAAATTAATACGTGTATGGTACTATCTAACGTTAACACACGCTAACTGACGTTAATGAACGTTAACATGCGTTAAAAATTTTTATGTATGAAGATGACATCAATTTTAGACGAGGTGCTGAAAACTCATCACCGCAGTCGCGGGACAGGCGTTTTCAGCTACGAACTCGAAATAGATTGGCATAGTTGTATGACAGGTGTTTTTAACTGTAAGCCAAGACTTGGAAAGGTCGTAAATGGGGATAGAAGGGTTTGCAAATCCGGTGGGGGCTGTTAGCTTGGATGATGCCGAAAGGGCGCATGATGAGTAATTTAGAACGTAGCATTGATTTGAAGCCCAAGATTGTGACGAAGATGCAGGATAAGCAGAACGAACGCGACCACCGGGAATTGCGGATTGATAAGGTGGGGGTGCGCGGGTTGCGATTTCCGATCCAGATTCGTGACAAGGCGCATGTGTTGCAGAATACGATTGCGACGATCGGCATGTACGTGGATTTGCCGAAGGAATTCAAGGGGACGCACATGAGCCGGTTCATCGAGGTGCTTAATGCCCATGGTAATGTGGTGCATGTGGAGAATATCACGGACATCCTGCATGCGATGCAGAAGAAGTTGCATGCGGACACGGCGCATTTGGAGATGGAATTTCCGTTCTTTTTGACGAAAAAGGCGCCGGTGACGGGGATGGAAGGGTTGATGGATTATACGGCGCGGTTTGATGCGACGGCGATTGGGAAAGAGATTGATTTTGTCCTGACGGTGATGGTGGGGGTGACGACGCTTTGCCCTTGCTCGAAGGCGATCAGCGAACATGGGGCGCATAATCAGCGGGGGACGGTGACGGTGCAAATACGGTCGAAACAGGCGATCTGGATTGAGGATTTGATTGCGCTGGTGGAGGGTTCGGCGAGTTCGGAGCTTTATTCGCTTTTGAAGCGGCAGGATGAGAAGGCGGTGACGGAGCGGGCGTATGAAAACCCCGTTTTCGTGGAGGATTTGGTCCGAAATGTGGCGATGAAGCTGAATGCCCATTTGGATGTGACCTGGTATAAGGTGGAGGCGGAGAATTACGAAAGCATTCATAGTCATAATGCATATGCCTCGATTGAAAAGGGTTAGGTGGAAATCGGGGGGTGGGGTGCTTGACAAAAGGGGCAAATGGGGGTCATTTACCACCCGAAAATTCTTGAATATTTGTGTGGCAT
>JAQGPC010000065.1 GCA_028293285.1 Pedosphaera sp. | reverse complement strand
TTGGCCTTGGAAGGCCTGAGGAGGGGCCACCTATGCGAAGACATCCACCCCATTTGATTGAGTTGTCCCGAGCGGACAAAGCCGAACTGAAACGGTTGGTGAACGATGGCCGGACGGAACAGCGCGTGGCACGACGGGCCCGGGTGCTCTTGGCGATGGCCCAGCCCAAAACCATCGTGCAGGCGTTGGCCGGGCGGGTGGAGTTGACCCGTGAGGCCATCTGGCATCTTTGCCGGCGCTACGAAGAGCGCGGTTGGCAAGCGGTGCTTGACTCATCCCGGAGCGGGCGGCCCCGGGGTTTTTCCCCCTTTGGCGCGGGTGCAAATCGAACAGTTGGCCTGTTGTGAACCGGCGGGCGTGGTGCCGCACATTGCCCACTCGACCGTGTTGCTGATGTTGCGTCAGGCCGAGCTTCAGCCCCACCGCTGCCGCTACTGGAAAACGCCCGCCCTCGACGGCGCCTTTGTCCGGCGGGCCAGCGCGATTCTGTGGTGCTATGAGCAGATTGATCGCCTGGCCGAGCGTGAGGAGATTGTTCTCTGCTGGGATGAAAAACCCAATTTGCAGGCTTTGGAGCGAACGCCTGGCGAAGCGATGCAAGCGGGGCGGATTCAGCGGCAGGAATTTGAATATGCCCGCCACGGCACGGTCAACTTCGCCGTCGCCATGGCGGTTCACGACGGCACCATGCAGGGTTGGTGCCTGGATAAAAACGATAGTGCGCATCTGTGCCCGGCACTGGCCCAGTTGTTTGGCAAGCTCAAGGGCGCGCGTAAAATCCATTTGATCTGGGATGGCGGCCCCAGCCATGTCAGCGACTACACCCACCGGTTTTTGCAGGATTATCGGGACTGGGTGCGTGTGCTGCCCACCCCGGCGCACGCCAGCTGGCTCAATCAAGGGGAGTTGCTGTTGCGGGCCTTTGCCGCACGCTATCTCCAGCGCGGCAATTGGCTCAGCCGCAAGCAACTGATTAATCATTTGAGCGAGGCCGCCAAAGAATATGACCAGGTCTTTGCCCATCCCTTCAATTGGTCATGGACCCGACGCGACCTCCGCCATTGGGTAGCTCAAAAAACGCGTGACTAGGTTAAAAAATTTGTCAAACAGTCCACTAGGAAGTCTAATTTCTACCAGTTGTTCAGCAGAAGACCAGGTAGATAAAAATAAAAGAAGAAGTCGTTGCGTTGCGGAAGGACTGCAACTCAAAAATCAATCCAGCTTGGCTATGCCATTTGCAATGGCATATTTGGTCAAACCCGCCACGCTGTGAATATCAAGCTTGTTCATCACTCGCTCGCGGTGCGTTTCAATGGTCCTTACTCCTACCCCCAAATTACTTGCCATTTCCTTGTTGCTTTGACCTTCGGCAATCATCGCCAGCACTTCCCGCTCGCGCGTCGTTAAATTCTTGGAGCTGGAATTCTCTTCGCCATTACTGCTTTCAGCGAGGTACTGGTCCAGCATGATCTGGCTGATATCCGGACTAAAAAAAGCGCCGCCACTATGAACCGACTCAATCGCTCGCACCAAATCCGCTGGCGACGCATCTTTCAGAACATAACCTTGCGCGCCGGATCTAATAATTTGCAGCACGTATTCTTTGTTCGTATGAACCGAAAGAATAAGCACCTTGACCGTGGGAAAATCTTTGCGAATCACTTTTGTCGCATCCAATCCGCTCATGTTGGGCATATCAATGTCCATCAGGACAAGATGCGGCGACAACTCGGCAACCTTATTGATGGCTTCCCGCCCGTCGATCGCCTCGCCAACTATCTCTACATGATCCAGGCTGCTCAAACAGGAGCCGATGCCTTTCCGCACTACCGGATGGTCATCCGCTAACAATATCTTAATTTTATTCTTCCGTTTGCTCATTGCAAAAATCTGCAAACCCGAACGCTCTTTTCATCAAATTTGTTCCAAACAGCTCTATATCAGTCTCTCCGATAGTTCCTGCTGCAAACATCTAAATCAATCAAAAAACTGGCTCTCGCCGGAAATACAGCATGAATTAAGCCAGAATTATCCTTACTACTCCATTTTATGCGCGCGGATGCGCCGAATCATAGGCACGCTTCAGCCGTTCTGTGGTTAGATGAGTATAAACCTGAGTCGTCGCAAGGTGCGCATGCCCCAACAGTTCCTGGACACTCCGTAAGTCCGCGCCTGCATCGAGCATATGCGTGGCGTAACTATGTCGCAGTTTATGCGGTGTGAGTTGGGGATCCAATCCGGCAACCGCCAAATACTTCTTCAATCGCTGTTGCAACAATCGAGGCGAAAGCGCACAAGCCTCCTCCGTTTCCGAAAGAAATACAGGCGCATTGCCAACTGGAGCTTGCGGCAGGGTGCTCCAATAATCGCGAATCGCCGCCAGCGCCGGCTCGCCTATTGGCACCAACCGCTCCTTCTTTCCCTTCCCGCGCACTCTCACCTGCTGCTCATTCCAATCAATGTCCGCCAACACCAGTCCACACAGTTCGCTGATACGCAGACCGCACGAATAAATCGTTTCCAAAATCGCCACCTCCCGTTAACACCCGCTCGCTGAAATCGGACGCCCCGGTCCTTTCTTGCGCGGTGTTTCAAATGGCTTTAATGGAGCTTTCAGCAAGTCCAGCATCTGTTGTGCAGTCAGAAATTTGGGCAGTCGTTTCTCCAATTTGGGCAGTGCCACATTTTTAATGGGCGAACCGGTGACCACTCCATGGCGTACCAGAAATTTATAAAATGACCTTAAGGCACAAAAGCGAAGTTGCACCGCCGCGCGACTGAGCTTATTCCCGCGACCAAGGAATCGCAAATACCCGCGAAAATCATCCCGCTGCAACGCATCCCAACATGGCAACTTGTGGCGTTCTTCGCGATGCCAGCGATGAAACTCACCCAAGGCATGACGATAATTGCGCTGGGTATAAATGGATGCTCCCCGATCCGAGGCCAGGTGTTGAAGAAATTTGTTTATCCATTCGTCGCCAAGAGCGGGATTGGATAATTGCGAATCAGTTTCTACAGGCGATTGCTTATCTTCAGGCGCGGGTGAAAGAGGCTCTTTCACGATGCCTTATTCTTTTACCGCAGCCACTACCTTCTTCCCTTTGGGTGCCTTCGGTTCACGGGGCGCGAATTCGAATCCCACCTTACCCTCATCTCCCACTACCAGAAACGCCGAGAATGGCCGTCCCTTTTTCGAAATAAATTTGTGCAGCAGATCGGTCTTGCCAACTTCAAGCAGCTTCATCACCTGCGCCCGCTCCATTTCACGCGACAAAACAATCTTCCCCGTGCGGAACTTGCACGTCGGCCCCGCGCCCACCGCATGCTCGCAAAAATAACTCATCGCATTCTCGAAGACGCGTCCGCCACATTTCGGATTTGGACACTTACCTACTGGTTCCAAGCCGGTCAAATCCACTACTGCTGCTGTACCATCAGCATTGGTCTGCCCATTTCCAAAATCAAATTCGGGTTTGAACTCCGCTCCCATCTTGATCACGGCGGCAAATGGCTTGCCCATCTTGCTGCGGAAACCTTGCAGCGGCCCAACCACGCCCTTGCTGATCAGTTCTTCCACCTCTTCAATTTCCAACTGCCGTCCCGCCACGATTTTCCAAAGCGCAAAATCGCACTTCTGGCACTGGAACTTTTTGTAATTCTCTTTGATTTCGCCGCCGCATTTCGGGCACGGAACTTTCAATGTCCCAAAATCTCCCGGCACCGTGTCGCTCTCATGCCGCTTCGCCTTGTCCACGATGGCCCGCGTCATGTCGGAAATTTCGTGCATGAAATCAGCGCGCTTCAACTGGCCGCGCGACATCTGCTTCAACTTAAATTCCCAATTTCCCGTCAGCTCTGGCGAACACAATTCCGGGATGTTCAACCCGCGCAATAGCGTAATCAGCGAAAACGCCTTTGCCGTCGGTTGCAACTCGCGGGCATTTCGAATCACATACTTCTCGTAAATCAATCCTTCGATGATCGCCGCGCGGGTCGCTGGTGTGCCCAGTCCCTTCTCGCTCATCGCTTCGCGCAATTCTTCGTCCTCGACCAATTTCCCGGCGCTCTCCATCGCGCCGAGCAACGTCGCTTCCGAGAACCGCGCGGGCGGCCTCGTTTGCGCGCCGATGACTTCCACGTTCGTGGTCTTCACCGTTTCGTTCGGCTCCACTGCCGCCAATGTCGGCGTATCATCCGATTCCACTTCCTTGCCGTACACCGCCATCCAACCGGGATTTACCATCACCTTGCCCTCGGTCTTGAACGGCTCATTTTCCACTCGCGTAATGCGCGTGGTCACCAAAAATTCCGCCGCCGGATAAAACACCGCCAGGAACCGCTTTGTCACCAAGTCATAAAGTTTCTGTTCCGGCTCGCTCAAATTCTTCGGCGCGATTGAAGTCGGGATGATCGCAAAATGGTCCGACACCTTCGCATTATTAAATATGCGCTTGTTCGGCTTCACCCATTCCTGTTTCAAAATCTGGTCTGCAAAACTGCTGTAACCAGTGACTTCCGCCAGCATGCCCAGCGTCGTCCGCACTGTGCCGATATAATCCTCCGGCAACGCGCGCGAATCCGTTCTCGGATACGTCAGCACCTTATGCTTTTCATAAAGCGCCTGTGCCAATCCCAAAGTATTCTTCGCTGAGAAACCAAATCGTCCGTTCGCTTCCCGCTGCAAACTGGTCAAGTCATACAACAACGGCGAAAGTTGAGTGGTCGGTTTACTTTCTTCCGTGACGATGCCCGGCTTGCCCAGGCATTTGTCCCGCAACGCTTCCGCGTCCTTTAAATTCCAAACTCGCTCCGCCTTTAAATCAACTTCACCATCTTTACGCGAAAATTTTTCATCAAACCAGCGTCCGACATAATCGCCCGCCTTCGCGCCAAACGCGCCGTGGATTTCCCAATAATCTTTCGAAACAAATTTTTTGATCTTCTCTTCGCGCTCAACCAGAATCGCCAGCGTCGGCGTTTGCACCCGACCCACCGTCGTCAGGTGAAATCCGCCCGTCTTGGAATTGAACGCCGTCATCGCCCGCGTTCCATTAATCCCCACCAGCCAATCCGATTCCGAGCGACACACCGCCGCGTCGGCCAATGGCAGCATCGATTCATCACTCCGCAACGCGGCAAACCCTTCGCGTATCGCCGCTGGCGTCATCGATTGCAACCAAAGCCGTTGGATCGGTTTGTCCGATTTCGCGTGCTGTACAATATAGCGGAAAATCAGTTCCCCTTCCCGACCGGCGTCGCACGCATTAATCAGGGCATCCACATCCTTGCGCTTGATCAGCTTCGTCAAGACCCGCAGGCGCGGCTCGTTCTTCTCAATCGGCTGCAAAGCAAAATGCGGCGGAATCACGGGCAACTGGGCAAACGTCCATTTGCCCCGCTTCACCTCGAACTCCTCCGGGATGCAGATTTGCAACAAATGACCCACGGCAGACGAAATCACATAACGATCACTTTCAAAGTAATCATCATGTTTCGTGAAACCCCCGAGCGCCTTGGCGATGTCGCTGGCGACCGACGGCTTTTCTGCTATTATTAATGCTTTTCCCATGGTCTAACTTATTCTCCAATCTCCAACCAATTGACTGTCAAGCGGGGGAAACTGGCGTAAAAGCTGCCGAATGTCAACGGGACATCCAAAACGAGCTTTATGAGGATAAAATCTTTTTCCTAATTTAGCCCATAACCCGCCAAATGCAAACCACTTCAACCACAACCAATTACCCGCCTTCATAATCGTCCTCTTCGTCGCCCTCATTTTCCCCGTCGTTCTCTGACTTCCGTCCTCCGTCTTCGGTCTTTGCTATCCTCCATCCTCTGCCTTCTTTCCGTCTTCAGCCCTCTGTTATCCGTCCTCCGTTTTTCATCCCCCATTAACGCGGATTAACGCGGAATAACTAGGATTAGGCGAAACGCCCCCGGTCTTACTGATTTCCGCCCTCCGCCATCTGTCCTCTGGCTTCAACTCAGATCTACTCGTACTAGCTCACATCTGGTCACAACTAGTCGAAACTGCTCCATTTTCCCAACCCTTCACGTCTTCGTTATTCGTATCCCATTTGTGTTAATTCGTCCCGCATGCGGGATTCGTAGTTCCGGCTGCCGACCTCCGTTTCCGCTCCCTCTCGACCCTCGACCATGGACTCTCGACCGGGGTCTTAAAATTTTTTATCTCTCCTTAACTCTCCTTTTCACTCGATAGTACCATACACGTATTAATTTTCCTCCCGTTTGGTTCTTAATCTTACTCATAATCGTAATCCTAATCTCCTTTCGAAATTACCTCCCTGGAACGCCGACAGCCCGTCGGCTCGGTCAGTCCTTTCAGCCTTTGCTTCGTCCTGGATCAACTTTCAACTCGCAACAACTCGTACTAGCTCACATCAGCTCGGAATTACCGCCTTCTGACTTCCGCCCTCAGCCCTCTGACTTCAGTTTTCCCAGCACCCAGCCACAGGGTGGCGCAAGCAGTGGGAACCGCCCAGAACCACCCGAACCCCAGCTAGGCGAAAGAAAGCCCGTGGCAATGCAACAATGCAACCTTTTAACACTTGTAACGCCCCGTTGAGGAGTTCCACCTTCAAGCGGCGCCTTTCCCGGCCTCAGGCTTCCGTCTTTGCTGGCCCTCGTCCAATCGTCTCTGGACCGCTGTTTAGATTGTCAAAGATCTCGGCAATGCAGCCGACCGTACGGGC
The DNA here is from genome assembly GCA_028293285.1 of Pedosphaera sp. Classification (GTDB taxonomy): domain Bacteria; phylum Verrucomicrobiota; class Verrucomicrobiia; order Limisphaerales; family Pedosphaeraceae; genus Pedosphaera. The sequence goes on along the minus strand of JAQGPC010000065.1, from coordinate 8,317 downwards.
TGCTTTCGCGCCCACGAGGATATAGATAACATACGTTATATTGGGCGTCAACCCTTTTTCAGTAAACCACCGCATACTAATTAACTACTAATGTAACTTGATGCTGGACAACCTCGGCATTCTTCAAGAACATACAACGACTACAAGGTCGGAGCGCGCATTGCGAGTTGAAAACGCGTTCCCCGGCGGGAGAGACAAAACTGATGAAATTTATTTTAAACCAGCCTATCCCCACAATCCTGCTCACAGGCCTGCTCTTGCTGGGCGCAAATTCGCGGGCCGCCACGAATTACGTAGATCTCAACAACCTCACTCCCTCCGCTCCTTATACCAATTGGTCCACCGCTGCGACCAGGATTCAGGACGCCATCGACGCAGCCGTAGCGGGCAACCTTATCCTGGTAAATGATGGTGTCTATCAGACTGGAGGTCGCGCGGTCTTTGGGACGATGACCAACCGGGTGGCGGTGGCCAAACCCTTGACCCTGCTCAGCGTCAACGGCCCGGTCGTAACCACGATTATGGGCTATCAAGTGCCAGTGACTACCAATGGGCCTGCGGCAATCCGTTGCGTCTATTTGACCAATGGCGCAGTGCTCTCAGGTTTCACGCTGACCAATGGTGCCACCCAGAGTTCGGGTGACGTTGTACACCTGCAATGCGGTGGCGGGATATGGTGCGAATCAAACACTGCCATAATCTCCAACTGCGTGGTCATCGGCAACTCGTCTTTTCTCTCCGGTGGCGGAGTTGTCAGAGGCGCTCTGAACAATTGCTTGCTGAGGGGCAACTCGGCATCCCTTGATGGTGGCGGCTCACTCTTCAGTACTTTAACCAACTGTATTTTGACGGGCAACTCGGTCAAAGACGGCGGCGGCGGCGGCGCCTATGGCGCCTCACCCAGCGGCGGCACACTCATCAACTGTATTATGACTGGCAACTCAGCCAAATATGGAGGCGGAGCTTACCAATGCACATTGGTTAACTGCACACTAACCGGCAATTCGGCTTCTTCTAATGGCGGTGGATCTTTCGGAAACCCTTTTACTTATATTGTCTCTCTGAACAACAGCATCATCTACGACAACACCGCACCGACAAATGCGAATTTTGACCCAACCGTTTCGATGTACTATTGCTGCACCACACCTCTGCCTCCACGAGGTACCGGCAGTTTCACCAATGCTCCCCAATTCATAGACCCGGCAGTCGGCGACTTCCACTTGCAAACCGCCTCCCCCTGCATCAATTCCGGCCACAACTACCCCAGCCAATCCGCCACCGATCTGGACGGCAATCCCCGTCTCCGTGGCGACACGGTGGATCCAGGTGCCTACGAGTTTCAAAACCCCACCAGCACCATTTCCTATGCCTGGCTTCAGCAATATGGCCTGCCAACCGATGGCTCGGCGGACCTTGCCGACTCGGACAATGACGGCATGAACGACTCACAGGAATGGCGGGCCGGCACCGATCCCACCAATGCCGCCTCCGTGCTCAAGCTCTTCACGCCCACACTTACTACCCCACACGTGATACTCACTTGGAGCAGCGTCACCAACCGCTCCTACTTCGTGCAGCGAACCACGAATCTTTCCGCGGCAAGTCCGTTTTCCGTGTTGAAAGCCAGTATCCCCGGCCAGTCCGGCACCACCTCCTACACCGACACCAACGCTCCCGGCCCGGTCTATTACCGCGTTGGCGTGCAATAATGATTTTCAATCTCATGAACCGACAACATATTTTAGCAATCCTCTTCATCTGCCTCCTGCTGCTAGGCACAAATTCTCAGGCCACCACGAAGTACGTCAACGTCAACAATCCCACCCCTTCCTCTCCGTACACGACTTGGGCCACTGCCGCCACCAACATCCAAACCGCAGTGGATTCCGCTTTCGCAGGTGATCTAATTTTAGTAACCAATGGGGTTTATCAGATCGGAGGACGTGCGGCCTATGGGATGAGCAACCGTGTGGCGGTGACCAGTCCCATGACTCTGCTCAGCGTCAACGGCCCAGCTGTGACCACGATTGCAGGTAAGACAGTGTTTGGCACCACCACCGGCTTTACAGCGATGCGTTGTGTCTATCTGACCAATGGAGCTGTATTATCGGGTTTTACCTTGACCAATGGTGCCACCCAGAGTTCCGGTGATGCTCTTCATGTGCAAGTGGGTGGAGGAGTATGGTGCGAATCGAGCAGTGCCATGGTGTCCAATTGCATCATAACTGGCAACTTCGCCCAGTCTGGCGGTGGAGGAGCTTATTCTGGAACACTGAATAACTGCACACTAAGTGGCAACAAGGCGCAATATGGTGCGGGGGCCGAAAGTGGCACCTTAAGCAATTGCACCCTGACCGGCAACTCGGCGCAATATGGCGGCGGGGCGAACGCTGGCACCCTGACCAACTGTACCCTCAGTGGCAACAAAGCTTCCGATAGCGGCGGCGGGACTTACTTTGCCACTTTGAACAACTGCATCCTGAGCGGCAACTCGGCTTACTACGGCGGCGGGGCTAAGAGCGGCACCTTGAGCAATTGCACATTCAACAGCAACCTCGGTTATTATGGCGGCGGCGTTGAAGGCTCCACATTGATCAACTGCACACTGAGCAGCAACCTGGCCACCAATGGCGGCGGTACTTACTTGGGTACGCTGACCAACTGCACCCTGACCGGCAACTCAGCGTCCTATGGTGGCGGGACTCTGGATGGCCTGCTGATCAACTGCACCCTGACCGGCAACTCGGCTTCCACCAATGGCGGCGGAGTATACTTCAGCGAGGGCTACGATGTTTCCCTCAACAACTGCATCCTCTATTATAATAGCGCACCGACTAATGCGAATTTTAACCCGTCCCGTCTGCGCTATTTGAGCTATTGCTGCGCGATGCCTCTTCCGCCGAATGGCGAGGGGAACTTTACCAACGCTCCCTTGTTTGTAAATCAGGCGGGCGGCGACTTGCACTTGCAAGCCAATTCCCCGTGCATCAATTCGGGCCTTAACACCTATGTCCAAGGTGCCACCGACCTAGATAGTAACCCCCGCATCCGCGGCGGCACAGTCGATGTGGGAGCCTACGAGTTTCCGAATCCTACGAGCGTAATTTCCTACGCCTGGCTCCAGCAATTTGGTCTCTCAATCGATGGTTCGACAGATTTTACTGACGCTGATATCGACGGTAGAAACAACTGGCAGGAATGGGTGTCCGGCACCAACCCAACCGATGCCAATTCGTCACTGCGAGTGTTGACGCTCACAACTGGGTATTATGGGATCACTGTGGGTTGGAACAGTGTTGCCAGGCGGAATTACTATTTGGAGCGCGCAACCGATTTGAGTTCACCGTCACCATTTCAATTGGTGAAAAGCAACTTGTTTGGCCAGGCGGGAATGACTTTCTACACAGACACAGGCGCCACCAACTCGGGGCCATTCTTTTATCGAGTGGGAATTCAATAGGTTCATTCACTCCTCCCCATCATAATACTCCACCCCCTCCGACCGTATCAGTTTGCGCTCCGGCGACCGCACGAACCACTTCTGGCTGTCCGGATAATGACACGATTCCCCCATCGGATTATCCGCCACCACATAAAGGACCAAGTCCTCCGTGCCATCGTTGATCAGCTCATGCGGTTCGCCCGGCTTAAAAATAAATGCGTCGCCGGCTTCAATTACTGTCTTTCCCTCCTCGTGTCGGCAAATCCCCTTGCCCGAAATCACGTGATAAAATTCCCACTGCGCACTGTGCGAATGATACGGGCAGGCACTCTTCCCGGGCGAAATGCGGCTTATCTCCACGTCGAACGGATGCCGCTCCATCAAGTCCGTTGATTGCGGCTTGCGCCCCAGTTCCTCCGAAATCTCCTTCCCCGCGCCGCCAAATTTCCCCTTCGGCGAGGCCCATGTCACCTCAACAATATCCTTCGTATTAATCTTTCGCATAATATTTCGTGGTTGAATTAAATCCCTAATTTCACAAATAAACAATCGCCAACCACGACCATGTTCCTTCCCGGAGAGCCGAGTTCCACGAGGCTGACATTGCCCCGCTCCACGCACTACGAACCACGTAACACTCTAAACTCCTTGTTTCACCCCATATGCGCCCCCCTCCAACCCGTTCTAGATTCGACCAGTCATAATGAATTCAAAAAATGATCTGTAGTCTCTTGCAAAAAATCACTCCTGCTAAAATTTATTGTACATGAAGAATCCAGCCGCCATTGGCATTGATCTCGGAGGCACCAAGACACTCTGCATCCTTGTCGATAAACGTTGCCGTCCGCTCGACAGTGTTAAATTCAAAACCGCCCCGCATGAAGGCCGCGCCCAGTTTACGCGCAATCTTATCGCCGCCACCACCGCGCTGGAAAAAGTGGCGCAATCCAAAAAAATGAAGCTGGTCGGCATTGGCGTCGGCTGTGCCGGCCAGGTCGATTACAAAAAAGTTAAAATCAAGAAATCCCCCAACCTGCTCTACTTGGAAAATTATTCCATCGGAAAAATCCTGCAACACGCGCACAACACCGAAGTCACCATCGGCAACGATCTCCAAGTCGGTGTGTACGCCGAATATAAGCACGGCGCCGCAATGGGCTGCCGCAACGTCCTCGGAGTCTTCTTTGGCACCGGAGTCGGCGGAGCTGCCGTCATCGATGACCGGCTTTATACCGGTTCCTCCGGCATGGGCGGACAAGTCGGTTGCATCCTGGCTCAACCTGTCGGTGGTCCCAAGGCTGCCCTCAGCCATGGCATCATTGATCGCATTGCCAGCAAAGCCGCCATCGCCAGCGAAGCTCTCGTCATGGCCGTCAAGGAATGGGCGCCTTACCTGCATAAAAAAGTAGGCACCGATCTCTCACAAGTCACCTGGGGTGTTCTCAATCGCGCCATCAAGCATGGCGATCATCGCATCGAGGAAATGCTCCGCGCCCGCATGCGCGTAGTTGGCATCGCCCTGTCCAGCGTCGTTAATTTTCTCAACCCCGACATGCTCGTCATCGGCGGTGGTCTCGCCGCTGAGATGCCCAAACTCGTCATCGGCGAAATCGAAGCCGGCCTGCGCGAATATCTCGTCCCCGAAGTCAGCAAAGTTCTTAAAGTAAGACGCGCTGAACTGGAAGAATCCGTCGCGATAGGCGCAGCCGACGGGGCCTTGGAAAAATGGCAGATTAAACTCCAATAGTCGCATGCGCTTCCTAGCCTTGGCAACGGACTTCGACGGCACCATCGCCCAACACGGGAATGTCAACGACTCCACCCTCGCCGCCCTCAAACGATTGCAGGAACCCGGTCGCAAACTCATTCTCGTTACCGGTCGTGAATTGTCTGATTTATCAAAAGTTTTTCCGCACACAAAACTCTTTGATTGGATCGTCGCTGAAAATGGCGCTCTGCTTTATCGCCCCGCCACGGAAGAAATAAAAGTCCTCGCTCCTGAGCCACCCAAACCTTTTATTGATTTGCTGCGGGAATGTGGCGTCCATCCATTGTCAATCGGGCGCGGCATCGTCGCCACCTCGGAGTCTTATAAAGAAGTCGTGTTGCAAGCCATCAAGCAACTCGGTTTGGATTTACAGGTCATCCTGAACAAAGGCGACGTCATGGTTCTTCCCTATAACGTGGACAAGGCCACCGGCCTGCGCGCTGCTCTCACAGAACAACAGATAGCCTCAGATGCAGTAGTCGGAGTTGGCGACGCCGAAAATGATGTCGCCCTTTGCAAAGCATGTGGTTTTTTTGCAGCCGTAGCCAACGCCCTTCCCCTCCTTAAAAAATGTGCCCACCTCGTCACCAAATCGAGCCACGGAGCTGGCGTTGAAGAATTGATAGAACAAATCCTTGCCGATACCTTGCCCCAACACCGCCGGAAAAGAACTCATGACTGATAAGGTTTCCCATCCTTCATTTTCTTCAAAAACCGCCTCGACCTCGCCAAAGCAATATCAATATCAGCAATGGTATGTCGCAATTGGTCGCTGAACTTGCGATTTGCATCCAGGGACTGCTGCATTTCTTCAATTTGCTTCTTGGCTTTACTTAAATCATTCACTGACATGGAACTTCCTACATCTTTAATCGGCAGCCTTATTCTTCGCTGCCTGTTTTCCATCCCAGTCAATCAGGTTCAAGTCACATTAAAGCATATTTATTGCCATTCTTTCTTTTGTGACGAACTGGCTCATAAATCTAAAAGAAAGCTTCATAAATCCTTTAAATTTGAGGTCAACAACCTCAAATATCCCCCTTTACCCACTTCAGCTTGTCTTTAAACCAAACACCGTGTCTCGATTATTAGACGACAGCTCAGAACCTCTTTCTCTCATTAACCCCTCGTTTCAACGAGGGGGATCTCGCCAGCCTTCCCCCGTCCCAACCGTTTTAACGGTTTCCAGCTCTCCGTCATGTCATCCCAGACTTGCCGCTCCTGCCCGGAACACGTTATACACACATCATGCGCATGGTTAAGGTGCCCTTGGGCACTCGTAGTTATAATATCCTCATTGATCGCAATCTGCTGAAAAGCCTGGGCGCCGAATGCGCCAAACTCAATCTCGGCCAGCGTTGCGCCATCATTTCGGATAGCAACGTCGCCCCGCTGTTCGCCAAGGCCGCCCAACGCTCGCTCGCCAAAGCCGGTTTCGATTCCGTTCTAATCACCGTACCCGCCGGTGAAACCGCCAAGAGTCTTAAAACCGTTCAACTCTGTTACGACCAACTCGCCCAACACCGCCTCGAACGCAAGTCCTTCATCATCGCTCTAGGTGGTGGTGTGGTCGGCGACCTTGCCGGCTTCGTCGCCGCTACTTATTTGCGTGGCATCCCCTTCGTGCAAGTTCCCACCACGCTCCTCGCGCACGTTGATAGCTCCGTTGGCGGCAAAGTCGGCATCAACTTAAAAGCCGGAAAAAATCTCGTCGGCGCATTTTATCAACCGCGCCTCGTCCTCTGCGATCTTGACACTCTCAAAACTTTGCCCGAGCGCGAATACCGCGCCGGCCTCGCCGAAGTCATCAAATACGGTATCATTTACGACGCCTCACTCTTCGATCAACTCGAACGCGACTTGCCCAAACTCCTCAAGCGCAATCCCAAAACCCTCAGCGATGTCATCGGCCGCTGCTGCGAAATCAAAGCCGATGTCGTGGGTCAGGACGAAACCGAAAGCGGTCTCCGCGCCATCCTCAATTTCGGCCACACCATCGGCCACGGCCTCGAAGCCATTTCCGGTTACGGCAAATATCTTCACGGCGAAGCCATCTCCATCGGCCAGGTCGCCGCCGCCAAACTTTCCGCGCAACTCCTTGGCCTGCCTGAATTCGAGGTCATCCGCATTCGTGATCTGTTCCAACGCGCCGGTCTGCCCGTGCAAGTCAAACTCAACCCAGCGCAGTTGAACCGCCTGCTCGACGCCATGAAGCTCGATAAAAAAGTAAGCGCCGGTGAAATCAAGTTCGTCCTCGCCCGCACCATCGGCAAAGTGGAATTCGGCCAGAAGGTACCGATGAACTTGATTGCCCCTGTTTTGAATTTTTAACTTTAAATTTTTAATTCAACCAATGTCCGCCGTCAGCGAAACCATCGTCCGCGAATATTTCGAGTTGCATGGATTCCTCGTCCGCCAACAGCGCAAATACATCGCCCAAGCCCGTCGCGAAGATGAAGAAATTGATTTCTTCGTGATGAACCCGCTGGCTCGCGACCGCGAAATTCCACTTCCCTTTATTTTGTCCTCTGCCGAGCTGCCTTTGATTTCCCGCGCCGTCGTCGTGGTCAAGGGCTGGCACACCGAAACCTTCAGCCTCGCCGTTCTTTCCAATGCGCCGGAAATTTTTCGCTTTAGCGAACCCGCTGTCTTCAAGCGCGCCACTGAAGCTTTTGGCGAAGACGGCACGCTCACCAAAATCCTCGTCATCCCCGCGTTGCCTCAGACCGAAGAGTCCCGCCTGCAAAGCATCGAACTCCTCCGCGCCAAAGGCATCGACGCCGTCATCCCTTTCCGCACCATTCTCAGCGATCTCATTGCCAAGACCGAAACCAACCGTAACTATCAAAAGTCCGACCTCCTCCAAATCATCCGCGTCTTGAAAAATTACGATTTATTCAAGGAACCCCAAATGGAACTTTTCAAACCCACCCGCAAACGCAAAAAACGCACGCGCTCGTAGCTGAAAACGCAAGTCCCCGTTCGGAGTCCAAGCTTCAGCTTGTTCGGTATCCATTTATAGTTTCCAAATCTCCAAAACTGCATTACGTTGACCGCCGATTGATATGGTTCTGGTTATCGACAACTACGATTCGTTCACCTAC
>JAQGPC010000054.1 GCA_028293285.1 Pedosphaera sp. | reverse complement strand
CTTGCGCAGGCGTTCCATCTCAATTTTGAGATTCTTTACCTGTTTGGCGTACGACGGATCGCTATAAACATTATGCAACTCGTGAGCGTCCTTTTTCAAATCATAGAATTCCCATTCCTTGATTTTGTTAAAATAAATTAGTTTATAGCGTTCATTGCGGACTCCATAATGTGGTTGTACGCGATGATCCGCCGGATAATGATAATACCGATAATACATCGACGTGCGCCAATCTTTCGGCGACTTGCCTTGCAACAGTGGCACAATGCTTCGCCCCTGCATCTCCTTCGGAACTGTTACATCCGCGTATTGAAGGAATGTTGGCGCAAAATCTACGTTTAAAATCATGTCCTTATTGATTGTGCCCGGCTTGATATGGCCCGGATAACGAATAAGAAACGGCATCCGCAACGATTCTTCATACATGAACCGTTTATCAAACCAATCATGGTCCCCCAGGAAAAAGCCTTGGTCCGAAGTATAAATAACGATTGTGTTGTCAGCCAATCCTGACTCGTCGAGATATTTCAATAGACGGCCCACATTATCATCCACCGATGCAATGCAGCGCAAATAATCCTTGATGTAACGTTGATACTTCCATTTTTTCAACGCCTCTGACGATAATCCCTCCGGCGGCTTCTGTTTGAGATCATTCGGTGTCAGGTCGCGATCAATTCGCATCGTCGCCTCGGTTGCCGCGCTGGAGCGGGTCTTGAAATCATCATTAAAGGTCTCCGGCTCTGGAATGTTTACATCCTCGTACATCTGCGCATGTTTGTCATCTGGCTCCCACGGCCGATGTGGCGCCTTGTGATGGCACATCAAAAAGAACGGTTGATCCTTCGGACGATCTTTCAGGAACTGGATTGATTGATCCGTGATGATATCCGTGGCATACCCCTTGATTTCTTTCTTCTGCCCCATCTCAATAAATTCCGGATTGTGATATTTCCCCTGCCCCGGAAGAATATTCCAATAATCAAACCCGGTGGGGTTGCTCGTCAAATGCCACTTCCCCACCATCCCGGTATGATAACCCGCCGCTTGCAACATCTTGGCAACCGTCGGCTGATTTCCATCGAAACGATTAAAAACTGTCACTCCATTAATATGACTGTATTTACCGGTTAGAATCGCTGCCCGGCTCGGTGTGCAAATTGAATTAACGACAAAACAGTTATTGAATCGCATTCCCTCTTTTGCAATCCGATCCAGATTGGGCGTTTGATTAATTTTGCTCCCATAAGCGCTGATCGCATGAGCCGCATGATCATCCGCCATGATGAAAAGTATATTAGGACGCTTGGGTTCAGCCGCTTCCACCGATGCCCACGAGCACGCACTCAACGCCATCACGAAAATGAACCTGAGCAATAAACTTCTCCATCTTGTCATTCGGACATTGAGACATTCCTTAGTCATTAGGATTTGGTCATTGGTCATTCATCAATGCTATCTGGTTCGGTCAAAAATTGTCATCCACAAACTTTATTGGTTGAACCATCACGTTGGCAAAGCCCATCCCTTCCGATATTCGCGGTGAATGTATTGCGACGCTTCCTTACAATTCTTTGCCCGTAACGCTTCCGCATCCCATTCAATTTTATTACCGGTACGAAACGCCACGTTCCCCAGCAACACAGCTTCCGACAACGCTCCTGCATAATCAAAATTGCAGGTTGTAGGACTGCCATATTTGCAAGCCCGCACCCACTCGGTATAATGCCCAAGCGAATTTGGAATAATATCCGCCGGCGCAACAAAATCTACATACTGCGATTCAGGCAGAAGTTTACGGCGATCATAATCCGCCAACAACATTCCTTTATCGCCGACGAACAGCACGCCATTCCGCCAATTCGGAACTTTGCCTTCGTTCACCAGTTCCGGCCGTTTGCCGCCGTCATGCCAGGTCACGCGCACTGGAGGCATTTCCCCACGGGCATCATATTCATAGTTGACGATCAACCATGCCGGTGTTGTTTCCTTATTAACCGGCGGCCCTTCTGCAGCGATCGTCAATGGGTGCCGCAGCTTCAAAGCCCAAAACGCCAAATCCATGAAATGACATCCCATGTCGCCCAATGTTCCACCGCCAAATTCCCACCAACGCCGCCAGTTCTTTGGCAGATATTCCGGATGATAAGGCCGCATCGCCGCCGGCCCCAGCCACAAGTCCCAGTGGATATTCTTCGGCACCGGCGGCTTTTCCACTGGCCGGTCCCCGCCCGACCACGTCTTTTCACACCAGACATGGCATTCCTTTACTTTGCCGATGGCACCGGATTGAACCAGTTCCACCACGCGGCGATAATTCTGCCCCGCATGAATTTGCGTTCCCATTTGCGTGGCAAGCTTCGGATGCTTGGCAGCCGTCTGCGATACTACGCGCGCTTCATGAACTGTATGACTCAGTGGCTTCTCGCAATAAACATGCTTCCCCGCCTTCAATGCCGCGAGCGTTGCCACCGCATGAGTATGGTCTGCCGTGCTGATGACCACTGCCTCAACATCCTTCTGTTCCAGCAACTTTCTGAAATCATTATAAGTCTTGGCATCCGGAAACCTTTGTGACGCAGCCGCCAGATAATTATCATCAATATCACAAACTGCGACGATGTTCTGACTCGAAACCCCGGCAATATTTGACTGTGCGCGATTCGCTGTGCCAATGATGCCGATATTTAATCGGTTATTTGGCGACAATTGCTTAGTAATCAGGTTTTCCTGCTTGCCCGAAGCGTTGCCGATGCCAAACCAAAAGCCCGCAGCTACCAGCGTTGAAGTGCTCAAAAACTCGCGCCTTGATAAAGATTTTTTCTTCATAGTTAGGTCCGGATTCAAACGGGCGAGTCTAGAAACATTCACTGCTCATTACAAGCACTTCATTTTTCTGGAGGGTTGTCCGATTCTTTTTGTGTTCTTTGCGCCCTTTCGCGGCTATTTCCTCCTCGCGTCTTTGTTGTTCATTCCAACTCCCCTTTGGATGCCCCTCGCAGTATTACTTTATCCCTTTGGCGATGAAAGATTTCTTGATGCGTAAAAACCTCGCCGCGAACTCTGCCAAGCTTTCCACCAAATGCAGATCCTCCGCACAAAACACGCTTCTCATTGTGCGAAATCACCCAAATCGTACCCCATGGCCCGGTTTCAAAATAAAAGGGCACGGGTCCCTTGCCAGCGCATGCACTGCAACAAAACAGCGAGATTCAAATCGAATCTCGCTGTATCAAAAAAAGGCGGCTTTCCTCCAGCTTTTCCGCATCGTCGCTTCCCACGAAACTAATGCCGCAACTCCTCCTGCTTTTCATCCGAATCAATAAATCGTTTCACGCCCCATAATAACAATCCCACGCCCGACAATGCGAAAACCGCCGTTATTAAACCTGTACGTATCTCCGGCAATTTATCCTTAGGCACAAATCGTAACGGATAAAGAAACGCACCCACTCCCAAAAGCAAAAGCAGCAATACTAAACTCACACCAACAATGGTAAGTTTCCGCTGGCTCCAATTCGATCCGTTTAAAATCAGTCTCCAAAACGGAAATGCAATTGTCCCACCCAGCATAAATGCAATCAGGGTTCTAAACGTCACCTCAAATGAGAATCCCGTCCCACTTGGCCGCAAGGCTTCCAGCGAAGCAATCATGCAACCAAAAGCCAATGCCGTGGAATACATCACCACTGGATATAACCGCCTTTGATGATCTGAATCTCTATTCATACCTGAAAGATTCTTTACTCATCCCGGCTGCACAAGTTTGAAGTGACAAACCATAGCCACAGTTCGTTCGTTTTAGAAGCGGCACAGTGTTCTTAAAAAATCACGTCACTTGTCACTTATCACACTTCACTTATCACCTTACCGGCATTGGACAACGCGCCGCTGGCAATCTACTTTTCCTTATGGCAACCAAGGCACAATTTCCCGAAGAACAAACTGAAACCGGCGAATTTACCCGTCAGGAAGACGCCTTCCGCGAATGGATTTCCAATGATGGCTCCACGCCCTACCCCGCCGTCTCCGGACGCTATCATCTCTATATTTCGCTCGCATGTCCGTGGGCCAATCGCACACTAATCATGCGCAATTTAAAAGGCCTCCAAAACGCCATCGGTGTGACCGTTGTCGATCCCGTACGTGATGAACGCGGTTGGGCTTTCCGCGATGGCTCCGGCTATAGTCGCGATCCCATCAACCACTTCTCTTTTCTCAGCGAAGCTTACGAAGCCACCGATCCTGATTTCAATGGCCGCGTCACTGTTCCCGTTCTCTGGGACAAGGAAACCCGCAAAATCATCAACAACTCCGAGGACGACATCTGCCGCATGTTCAACGACGCTTTCAATGTCATCGGCAATCGTAACGTAGATCTTTTCCCCAAGGAAATCGAAGCCGACCACACTCAACTCAGCCAATTCATCTATAATAACATTAACAACGGCGTTTACATGGCTGGCTTCGCTACGTCACAAAAAGCTTACGAACGAGCCTTTCATAAAGTTTTTTCTGCGCTTGATGAATTAGAAAATCGCCTGACAAAGAATCGCTACCTTTTTGGTCATCGCATCGTGGAAGCCGATTGGCGTCTCTTTTGCACCTTGACCCGATTTGATGCCGTCTATTATCTCCACTTCAAATGCAATCTCCGCCGCATCATTGATTACCCCAACCTTCACGGTTACTTGCTCGATCTCTATCAACAACCCGGCATCGCCGAAACCGTGAACATGGACCACATCAAGCGTCACTATTACATGACTCACGAAGAGATTAATCCCACCCGCATCGTTCCCCTCGGCCCCGAACTGGATTTCACTCGTCCGCATAACAGGAGCCATCTCTAATCAACCGCTTTCCCATCTCCGCCTTCGCAGTTGAGAGTTAGTCCGAAGAGTGGCACGCTTATATCAGATGAACGTTCCACCCGTGATTGCCCCCATGACCCGCGCCGAATTGCAGGACTTGGCGATGGCAAAATCGCTGCTCGAAAACACCAGCTTTACCATCCGGATCGCCAACATACTCGGCTCTCCCATCGAAAAAGGTTTTGCCCTGCTGCCACGTGGCTGGTCCAATGCCGTTAACAAGGCCGCGAAATCCGCCCTGATGAAAGCTCTGGAAACCGCAGTCGCCAGCTTGGGCAAAAGGACTCCCCGCCGCTCCAAGGAACTCTTTCACAAAGTGCTCGTCGGCGCTTCCGGGGGAATTGGCGGCGCTTTTGGGCTTGCCGCGCTTCCGGTGGAGTTGCCCATTTCCACAACCATCATGCTCCGCTCCATTGCCGATATCGCCCGCAGCGAAGGCCACAACATTTCACTCGTCCAAACCAAACTCGAGTGCCTCGAAGTCTTCGCATTTGGCGGAAGAACCAGCGCGGACAATGCCAGCGAAAGTGCCTATTGGCTAACTCGCGCCGCCTTGAGTAAAACCGTTGCTGAAGCCGCCACTTATCTGACTCAAAAAGGTTTGGCCAACGAAACCGCTCCCGCCATTGTCCGCTTGATCAATGAAATCGCCTCCCGTTTCGGTGTCATGGTTTCCGAGGAAGTTGCAGCCAAGGCTGTCCCCATCATCGGCGCGGCGGGCGGCGGCTTGGTGAACGTGCTGTTCATCGCACACTTCCAGGACATGGCCCGTGGCCATTTCATCGTAAAACGATTGGAAGCCCTTTACGGCTTGGATACTGTTCGCGATGCTTACAATCGAATCAGAATTTAAATAAAAAAGGCACGAAAGATTTCCCTCTCGTGCCTCGTTAAAACTATTAATTGTTACTTTTTCGCCGCTTCGTAATTTTTAGCGACTTCGTCCCAATTCACCACGTTCCAAAACGCCTTGAGATAATCGGGACGCTTGTTTTGATACTTCAGGTAATAAGCATGTTCCCAGACATCGCAGCCGAACAACGGCTTGCCTTCGCAACCTGCGACTGCCTTGCCCATGATCGGATTGTCCTGATTCGCGGTCGAAACGATTTCAAGCTTGCCGCCATTCAGGACCAGCCAGGCCCAACCGCTGCCGAAACGTCCCACACCCGCCGCTTCAAACTTTTCCTTAAAGGCATCCAGGCTGCCGAACGTGGCATTGATGTCCTCAGCCAATTTGCCCGAGGGCGCGCCGCCGGCTTTAGGGGCCATCAGCTTCCAAAACATGGTATGGTTGACATTTCCACCGCCATTGTTGCGCACGGCCGTGCGAATGTCGGCAGGCACCGCATCCAGGTTGCTGATGAGTTCTTCGGGGCTTTTCTTTTCCAGATCAGGCTTGCCGGCAATGGCTTTGTTGACGTTCGTAACGTAAGCCTGATGATGTTTATCGTGGTGAATTTCCATTGTCGCTGCATCGATGTAAGGTTCGAGCGCGTCTTTTGGATAAGGAAGCGGAGGTAGTTCGTATGCCATAATAGTCTTATAATTAAAGTTATTTATCCCGTAATGAATACCAACGAAACGTCCCGATTGGCACAGGGACTCTAACCGATGAATCACGTTGGCACAAGTAAGGAGTATCGAAATCGCGGCGGACAGGCGACTTTAAATTTCTCATTAACACGACATCAACCTCAATGAAACAAAATCCAAATAGATTTAACTGCTGATGGTTATGGATCATTAAACCGCTGGTAAGGAGAGGCGGCGGAGTTGGTGGCATGCTTGCCCTCATCCCGGCCTTCTCCCTTCCCGCATGCGGAACAAGCGGTAGAAGGAGATACCGTCCACCATCATTGAAGAGGGAGACAGGTATGGTTGCAAAATTGCAGTTAACAGCGAATTTACCGGATCGATAATGCAAATACCTTTAACGGCGAAGTTGCATGAAATGCGGAGATTTAAACGCCCCGACTCAGGTCAAAATAAAATTGCTGCCGATTCTCTGCCATCGCTCCGGGAGGATTTTGCGACCGAAACATGCAAAAAAATGGCCTGTTGATTGCTCAACAGGCCGCTGAAAATACTGCCCTAATAAATTACTTCTGCTTACGGCGGCGGTAGCCAACAAACGCCAGAGTACCCATGGTAAACACTGCCCAAGTAGTGGGTTCAGGAACAGCGGTAGCAGTGAATACAAGATCATCTATGCCCGAGCCATGGTCGTTATTGGGATTGTTAATGTCGTCCCAGCGGAGCCACAGATCCGTTCCATCAAGCCAATTAAGGCCCGTGACCGTCCCAGTAATTCCATTGACTCGGCCAGCAACATTTCCGTCCACTGCAGCACCAGTTCCGGTGTTAATGAAAACGGGGGTGGTGAAATCCAAACTGGTCAGCGACGTAAACAAATTGTTGGCATCGCTGATTGACGTGGCGGTAGTACTCCACCCAAAGGTCATGGTTTGTGCAGTTGGCGAGCCCGGAGTAGCAACTCCGCCATCGCGCCACTGTTCGCCATTATAGGTAAGTGTAAAACTGTCCAGCGTTTGACCGGTGGTGTTCCTTATCCGCAGACCGATATAAATATCTCCTCCAGTAGCGGCCAATGTTCCTGAGCCTACATTTCCCAGTGATCGGTCGGTAGAACCGGAGGCACCAAAACTCATAAATGCGCCAGTATTCTGTGTGCCAGCGCCAATGCGCACACGTTGATGCCCGTTCGAACCGCCTTCCGCCAAGGATAGCGGATGATATAAATACCAGCCAAGCAGGCCAATTTGACTGGCTCCAGGAGTAGTGTTGTCCACCCACTGCAACGCTGGCTGGAGATTGACATTTTGCGGCGTGTTGGGCAAAGAATCGAAATTTTGATTATAATTTGCACCAGCAGTGCCGTACAAGACCTGACCGTGAGCGTTCTGAGAAATTACCAGCGCCAAACCGGTCGCAAGGACACCTGCTATCGGAAGTTGTTTCATGGGCATGGTGCTAGGTTAAACGTATGACTAAATTTGGGTCAAGAAAAAATGTGCAGAAAAGAAGTGCTAAATTCCAGCGAAACAAGCGGATGAACCCATCCGCACCTTAGACTAAGTCGACAAAATTCTTAAGCAATTGCAGTCCGATTTTCTGGCTCTTCTCCGGGTGAAACTGGGTGGCGTAAACATTATCTCTGCGCACCGACGAAGCGAATGCCTGACCATAAGTGGTTTGCGTCGCCACAATCGAAGCATCTACGGGCTGCGGGAAAAAGCTGTGCACAAAGTAAACATAGCTTCCACTCGGAATATCCCGATACAACGGACAATCCTTTTGCACCACGTCAATCTGGTTCCAGCCAATTTGAGGAATTTTCAGTCCCGGTTCTTCCGTGAACCGAACCACCTTGCCCTTGAAAATCCCCAGACCCGCCGCGCAACTATTGAACTCTTCGCTTTTCTCAAATAACGCCTGATACCCCACACAAATTCCCAGAAATGGCCGACCCGTCTGGATAAACTTTTGTGAAGCCGCGAGCATCTCCTGTTTCTGAAGTGCATTGACACAATCATCGAAGGCGCCAACTC
This sequence comes from Pedosphaera sp., assembly GCA_028293285.1. Classification (GTDB taxonomy): domain Bacteria; phylum Verrucomicrobiota; class Verrucomicrobiia; order Limisphaerales; family Pedosphaeraceae; genus Pedosphaera. Next base: position 10,497 of record JAQGPC010000054.1, on the reverse strand, counting down.
CGGGCAATACCACTGCGTCCGCATGGTTCAACTCCTCAGGCTTGCGCACCACCCGCACATCCGCGCCCACTTTCATCAACGCCTTTTCGACGCTGCGCAAGTTGCCGGAACCATAATCAATCAAAGCAATCACTGGATGAGAATAGTGGTGGAATTAAATTATTTCAATCAGGCGGTTGTAAACAAAATGAAAATTAAAAAAGCATGGTTGCCTGATGAGAACTCAATCAACCCAGGAAAATCCTCGTTTTACATTAGACATTGGGCATTCTTTCGTCATTCGGTTTTAGTAATTCGTCATTGTATGATCTTGCCTGCCAGTTCTCGCTCCGTTTTCAACCGCAATTGCCCGCATGCCGCGTCAATGTCATGCCCCTTCTCCCGACGCAATGTGGCTGTTACATCTTCCTTTTCCAACGCAGCAAGAAATGCTTCCTGCACCTCTTCCGATGGCCGCTCCCAATCCAGATCCTCCACTTTGTTGTAGGGAATCAAATTGACCTTGGCATGAAGACGATGAGCCAATTGCGCCAACGGTTTCACCTGGTCCAAGCTATCGTTTACGCCGGCAATCAAAATATATTCGAAGGTAATCATCCGCTCCTTCTTCTGCTGGTAATACTCACAAGCCGCCGTTAATTCCTTCAGCGGATACTTGCGGTTCACCGGCATGATTTTGCCCCGCACTTCATCCGTCGCGCCATGCAGCGAAATCGCCAGGCGAAATTGCAATGGTTCATCCGCCAACTTGCGAATCTGCGGCGCCAGTCCACTCGTCGAAATCGTAATCTTACGCGCCCCGATTCCCCCGCCCCACGGCGCATTAAGAATTTTCAGCGCCTTGAGCAAATTGTCATAATTCGCCAGCGGTTCTCCCATGCCCATGATCACCAGATTATTAATCAAACGCGGAATGGTCGGCGACGATGAAGGACGCGACACTGCCGGCTGTGCGTCCTCAGTTTTGAATTCCTCGGAAACATGCCATCGCTCAATCGCCAGCACCTGCTCCACAATTTCGTCCACGCGCAAATTACGCTTCCAACCTTCCAATCCGCTGGCGCAAAATTTGCAGCCATACGCACAACCCACCTGCGTGGAAACACAAAGCGTATGCCGGTCACTTGCCTCACCGTAAAGCGCCGGATTGGCCGGAATCAGCACACTCTCAATCATGGACTGGTCGCTCAACTTCCAAAGAAACTTCTGCGTCACGTCGCGCGAACCCTGTCGCCGTACCAATTCCAGCGTTTGCAACGCAAAATTCTCCTGCAACAGTTGGCGCAGAGCCTTGGGTAGATTCGTCATCACATCCCAACTGATCACCCGATGCACATACAACCATTCGAGCAGTTGTGCGACGCGATAGGTTGGCTGTCGCCATTCCTGAAAACGGGCCTGCAACTCTTCAACAGTAAAAGATTTTATATCGGTCAGCACAATTCAACTTAATCGACTTCGGGGAATTAAGAAAGCCGGTGCCCTATTGGCTCCGGCTTCCTCCAAACTTGCTTTAATTCTATCGTAACCCGGCTTACTTGGGCAGGTAATATTTTTCCGTGTATTCCTTGACCATGCGTCGCGTCGTGAACTGCGGCACCAGCGTGGCCATCGCACTGCGGATCATTTTGATCCACCGGCGCGGCAATCCCTGCGCGTCGCGATCAAAGAACGTCGGAATGACTTCCTGCGTCAACGCCGTGAAAAGATTGGCGCTGTCCAGGCGGTCCTGTTCTTCGACGGAATTGGCATGCGCATCCGTTCCAATCGCAAAGCCGTTCGTTCAGTCATACCCTTCGCGCCACCAGCCATCGAGAATACTCAGGTTTAAGCAACCATGGCAACCCGCCTTCATGCCGCTCGTGCCGGAGGCTTCCAATGGACGTCGCGGATTATTCAACCAAATGTCACATCCGGAAACCATCTGCCGGGCCACGTGCACATCGTAGTTTTCGATAAACACGAGATGCCCCTGCATATCACTGTACTTGCTCAGATGGATAATGTGCTGAATGTAACGTTTTCCATCATCATCACGCGGATGAGCTTTGCCAGCGAAGATAAACTGCACCGGCCGGTTTTTGTCCCGGGTCAACCGCACGATATTTTCCAACTGTTGGAAAATTAACGGCGCGCGTTTATATGTCGCGAAACGGCGTGCAAATCCAATCGTCAACGCATCTGGATTCAGCAACTGGTCATACGCAATAAAGTCCATTTGAGCGTGTCGCGCTCCTTGTTGCAGCAAGAGACGCCGACGCGCAAATTCGATCAATTCGCGACGCAGCCGGTAACGCAACGCCCAGATTTCCTCGTCCGAGATGAAAGCCGGATCCATCATCTTCTTCCAAAAATCCGGAGAGTTAATGTCCTTGTCCCAACTTGTGTTGGGATTCTTTTGCCAAAACCGCGTGGTATCGCCCGAAGCTGCCTCGGTGCAATTCTCCGCATCACCCGAGGTCAGCTTGCGTCTCCAAAAACGGCGCACCGGCCCCTTCATCCAACCGAGCAAATGAATGCCATTGGTAATATGCCCAATCGGCACTTGATCAATGGTCAGTCCAGGATAAAGTGATTGCCACATGTGACGACTCACCTGACCGTGCAATTCGCTCACACCATTGGCTGCGCGCGAAGCTTTCAAAGCCAGCACCGTCATACAAAACGGCTCGCTCGCATTCTTTGGATTAACCCGGCCCAATCCCAAAATTTCCTCAAAAGGCACTTTGAGCAACGTGCCAAACTTATGCAGCGCATAATCCATCAGCTCAGGGTTGAACCGGTCGTGACCCGCTTCCACCGGCGTGTGCGTGGTGAAAATACATTCCTGTTTTGTCGCGGCCAGCGCATCTTCAAAGCCTTTGCCGCGACCCATCTTTTCCCGCACCAGTTCCAACGTCAAAAACGCTGCATGCCCTTCGTTCATGTGGAACACCGAAGGTTGCACTCCCAGTGCGCGCAACAACCGAATGCCGCCCACGCCCAGCAAAACTTCCTGCATGATGCGCGTGGTGCTATCGCCACCATACACGCGCAAAGTCAAATCACGGAAATGCTGCGCGTTCTCCGGCCGGTTCGTATCCAATAAATAAACTGGATTCCGCCCGACATTCACCCGCCATGCCTGGAAGTAAACTTCCGTCATCGTGATCTCCACCGAACAAACTAGCGGTTCACCCTTTTCATTGAGCACCGGTTCAATTGGCAGGTTTCTAGGATTCAGCAAGGTGTAATATTCGGTCTGCCAGTTATCCTGGTTGACTGCTTGTTGAAAATATCCCTCGCGATAGAACAAACTGATACCCGTAAATCCCAAACCCAAATCGCTGGCCGATTTGGCATGGTCTCCCGCCAGTATGCCCAACCCGCCTGCCGCAATGGGCAAGGTTTCGTGAAAACCGAATTCCGCGGAAAAATAAGCCACCGGATTCTTGAGCAACGACGGCGCGTGCCGCTGGGTCCAGGTTTCCTTGTCATTCAGGTACGCATCAAACGACTTGAGCACACAACGCACCCGATGGGCAAAGTCATCGTCCTGCAACCGGACGCGCAACTCGTAATCCGAAACCTCGTGCAGAACCGCCACCGCATTATGATAGAGATTCTGCCAACCACGCGGAGACAGCTCTTGAAAAATCTCCTGCGCCTCCTGGTCCCAAGTCCACCATATATTATGGGCGAGCTTGTTCAACCCGGCTACCATTTCGTCCAATTCCGCGCGTGTAAGCGGTGTTTTACTCATATTTTTAATGCTCAAAATTCAATTTTCCCAAAAATGTCAATATCTATAGCCTTTAGAAGTTAGTTACGCTAGGGGTGTGCCGCAAATAAAATTCCGGTGCGTTGCCGATTTGTTTTTCGCATTAAGACCCTATATTGTAGGCTGCAACCAAGAGTGATTGTGAAGAAATACTGGCACGTTATCAACATCGGAATTCAGAACAATTTGACCTATCGGGTCAATTTTCTCTTTCGAATCGCCTTTGGGTTCATCCCGTTGCTGGCCACCATTTACCTCTGGCGGGCGGTCTATTCCGGCAAGGGCAGCGTGGATGTCGCCACCTATTCCCTGGCGCAAATGACTTCCTATTACCTGCTCGTAACCATCGTGGATGTTTTTACAGCCGTAAGCGAAGACGACTGGCAAATCGCCGCCGATATCAAGGACGGCAACATCAGCCAATTCCTCGTCAAACCAATCAATTATCTTACCTACCGGCTCTGCCTGTTCTTTTCCAGCCGCCTTATTTATATGGCGGTGGCGGCTATTCCGTTAACAATATTCATTTTCTGTTTCCGCCATTATTTTTATTTACCATCGGATTTTACTACGCTTGTGTGGTTTATGGTTTCCGTGGTGCTGACTGCTTTGCTTCAATTCTTCACCTCCTATGCCATGGCGATGCTCGCGTTTTGGGTGCTCGAAGTTTCCACCTTCATTTTCATCTTGTTTGCCTTCGAGTACCTTGCGAGTGGCCACCTCTTCCCGCTCGATATTCTTCCACCCGCTCTCGAAAAAGTACTTTATTTCACACCCTTTCCTTACCAGATGTATTTTCCCGTCAGCATTTACATGGGCAAGACCACCGGCACCACGCTCGCGCACGGACTCATCATTCAGGCAGCATGGGTGGTCGCCGCGTATCTGCTCGCCAAATTTGCCTGGAACCGTGGCATCAGAAAATACGCCGCTGTCGGCGGTTAATCGATTATATGAATAACCCCGAACTTTCAAACCCGCATCACGCACCACGCATCACGCATTTTCTTCGCCGTTACCTCGGCATCTACCTCGCGCTATGGAAAAATTCCGTCGCGCGCGAGTTGAGTTTCAAATCCAACTTCCTGCTCTGGATCTTTGTGGAACTGCTCTGGTTTGGCCTGCAACTCAGCTTTTTTGGTGTGGTCTATTCGCACACTGAATATATCGGCACCTGGAGCAAATGGCAGGTGGTCATGCTCGTGGGCGGAAGCCACTTCATCCAGCAAATCTTTCAAGCCTTTTTCCTTATCAATTGCACCAATCTCTCTGAACTGGTCCGCACCGGCAAACTTGATTTTCTCCTGCTCCTCCCGGTAAATACCCGCTTCATCATTTCACTGCGTCAAGTGGATCTCGGCGGTTTCGTCAACGCCACCCTGGCGGCTACCGTGATGATTTACGCCGCAGTCCAAATGCACTATGTCCCCACCGTGATGCAAGTCGCCGGCTTTTTCATCCTTTGTCTGGCCGGCATTCTCATTCATTATTCTTTGATGTTCCTGCTCGCGAGCATCAGCTTCTGGACCGTGCGCGCCCAGGGAATCGTCTGGGGCTATTACAATCTTTTCAACATTGCCCGCATGCCCGATGAGGCTTTTCGGGGAATATTCAAAGTGGTGTTCACCTTTGCCGTCCCCATGCTCCTTGTATCAAACGTCCCCGTTAGACTGCTGGCGGGTAAACTCAGTTCACCCGCGCCCGTATTGCTGCTGCTGGCGATGAGTGGAGTTTGCGTGCTCATTTCCGAATGGGGCTGGCGTCAATCCGTCCGCAGATATACCAGTGCGAGCTCGTAGCTTACAATGATGAATTTTTAAAGGTTGAGTGATAGCTTAAATTTATGTCCAACCAAATTCTTTCCGACGCTCAAATTGCCGCATTCCATCGTGATGGCTACATCCTTGTTCGCTCGCTGTTTGACCGAGAGGAAGCGGATACTCTCCGCCAAACCGCCAAAGCCGATGCAGCCTTCAAAAAGAACGCCTACGATCTTAAAGACGGTGAAGGTGGTGCCACCAAGCTCGTGCTCTGGAACAAAGTCGGAGAAGATGTGTACGGCACCGTCGCCCGTTCACCGCGCATTGTGGACGCCATGGAGCAATTGCTTGGCGATGAAGTCTATCATTACCATTCCAAGATGAGCATTAAGGAACCGCTCACCGGCGGCGCTTGGAGTTGGCATCAGGACTACGGCTATTGGTATATGAACGGCTGCCTCTATCCCGATATGGCTTCAGCCTTCATCGCCGTGGATCCGAACACGAAGGAAAACGGTTGTCTGCAAGTGTTGAAAGGCTCGCACAAAATGGGCCGTGTCGAGCATGGCAAATTTGGCGATCAAACTGGCGCTGATCCCGAGCGTGTTGAAAATGCCTTAAAAATAATGGACTTGGTTTACGTGGAAATGAACCCGGGCGACGTTTTATTTTTTCACAGCAACACCCTGCATCGTTCCGACCAGAACAAATCCCCTTACCCGCGCTGGTCCATGATTTGTTGCTACAATACGCGGCATAACAATCCTTACAAAGCGAGCCACCATCCCTTCTACGAAAAACTCGACAAAGTGTCAGACACTGCTCTCAAGGAAATGGGAATGAAGCTTTTTTCCGAAGCCACTGAGTTTTGGAATCCCGCCGTTGATAAAACTGTCGGCGCTGGAAAAAAATAAAATTACTTGGCTGCTTTTTGTGGAACGAACGACGCCGCCTTGGCTTTACCTTGCGTTATTTGATCAGCGGTCATCTTTGATTCAAGGTCATCCCTCATTTGCACTGCATCGGGATGATCCTTGGCCGCGATGGCATACCATTTATACGCTTCCACATAGTCCTGCGCTGTCCCTTCGCCATTGGCATACCGATCACCCAGTTTCATTTGCGCTTCCGGAATACCTTGATTGGCGGAAAGCCCGAACCATTTGATTGCTTCTGTAAAATCCTGCTCAACCGCGTCACCGCGCGAATATCTCATGCCGAGACTGAATTGCGATTCCGCATCCCCTTGTGCGGCAGCGAGACTGAACCATTTTATCGCTTCGGCATAATTCTGTTCCACCCCCTGGCCAAATACATACATCACACCGAGGCCATGTTGGGCGGTCGCATCATTCTGCTCTGCTGCTTTTTGATACCATTTTTTGGCATCGTCATATTTCCCTTCATTCCAGAATGACTGGGCCAGTTGCACCTGTGCGCCCACAACTCCCTTTTCCGCCTGCTCTTGAAGCTCCTTGTTCGAGGGGTAGGTCTTGCCGGTGATTTTCTCCAACCGCTGTTTAAAAGCATCCACAGAGGAATCGTTTTCCACCTGAACGGGCGCTGCCGACACAAGCGCAACCACCGGCTCCGCCTCGGCAACTGCTGGAACCGCTTTATGTTTGGATACTTTTTTCGGTTCTGGCGCGGGCGCGGGTTCAATTGCCGCAGGCTGGGATTCGGCGGTTGTCTCCGCGGCAGTATTGTCCTTTTTGGAGGAACAAGCGGACACCGATAACAACAAAATGACCGCAAAAACAAAATTGAAATTCATAAAATTAAATCGTGTTACCGGTCTGGATTACTTAACTGTTTTCTTCGGCACAAAGGCATTCGCGCGCTGCAACGCTATTTCCATTTGTTTTGGAGTCAGCTTGGGACCAAGCTCGTCCATGAGGGCTTGCGCGTCCGGTTTCTCCGGCAATGAAATTTTATACCAGGCATACGCCTCGGCATAGTCCTGTGTCACGCCCTCGCCGTGGGCATATCTCCGTCCAAGACTGAGTTGTGCATCCGCAACGCCCTGTTGAGCGGCCAGGCCAAACCATTTGGCGGCTTCAGCGTAATCCTGTTCCACGCTCTGACCCAGCGCATAACGCAATCCAAGGCTGTACTGGGCCTGCGCGTATCCCTGATCAGCAGCCAAGCGAAACAATCTTGTGGCCTCTGCAAAATCCTGCGGCACACCCTGGCCAAATACATGCAATGCGCCCAGGTCATTCTGTGCCTCCGGATCATTTTGGTCTGCTGCTTTACGATACCATTTCACCGCCTCTTCAAAATTCCCTTCATTGATATTCTTTCTTGCCAATGCAAACTGCGACTCTAAATCCCCTTGCTCCGCCTTGTCCTGAACTTCTTTGTTTGTGGGATAACTTTTACCTGTAATTTTCTCCAATCGGTGCTTGAAAGATTCCGCACTTGAATCCCGGGCTTGCTGGGGAGGTGTTGTCACCGGTACGGAGTTCGACGAATTGGTGGCAGCATCCGCTTGAGCCAATTGAGAGACGGTTTTGGTTTTAGAGATTTTCTTAACCGGCTCGGAAATGGGCGCAGGCTCAGCCGCTACAGGTTGCGATTCGGGAACGATCTCCGAAGTTTCACTCTTTTTGGATGAACAAGCTTGAAGAGATAAAACTAAAACGAGAGCAAATAAATAAAATCCTTTACCTGCAATAGGACGGGAGGTCGCTTCCATGAGTGAAAGCTATTCAGATTCCATCTCAGGTGCAATTCAAATCCCACCGACGGAATAAAGCAATGTATTTTGGCACCAAAAATCGACGCTAGAAGTTCCTTTTGCCTGCAAGTTCTGAAAGATGATTAAAAATTAATCTATACATTTGCCTGCGAACCAGCATCTTATAATCAAAATGTGAGTAGCGACACACTTTGAATGGAAATGTGGTATTCTAGTCAAACCTTAGTAACTCCAACCAAACAACAATATATGAAAAAAATCGCATCCTCGTTTATTGCCGGACTTTTAATGCTCGCCTTCATCTCGCCTGCCATGGCTGAAGACAAGCCAACCGCAGACAAAGCAGCAGCTAAAACTGTGACCATTACTGGCGAAGGCAAATGTGGCAAATGCTCTCTGAAGGAAACTGATAAATGCCAGAACGTCATCTCGGTGGAAAAGGAGAACGGCAAAACGGTGAACTATTATCTGGTGCAAAACGATGTCAGCAAGAGCTTCCATGAAAACCTTTGCAAAGAAGCCAAGAAAGTCACTGCGACCGGTACCGTCAAGAAAGTTGACGGCAAGATGGAGCTGACTGCTAATACGATTGAACTGGCCAAGTAAGCCACGTTAATTAACTGAATTCTCTATTCGCCCGCGTTTTCCGGCTTTTAGCCGGGGGACGCGGGCGCTCCATTTTTGGATTCTAAATTTAGTATTAATAATTATTCACTGTTGAATTCCCCGGGCTACTGCGCGTCGAACTTGTAAGTTGGCAAAAATTATCGTTATGAAAAAACTAATCCTCTCCCTGGTGACGTTAACCTCATTGGGCCTGGCCACAACACAAGCCCACGAATATCGTTCTCTATGCCGGCCAAAATACGATTGTGTTCCCCAATCGGCGTGTCAGCCGGTCAATTACTGTCCGCCACCGGTTTGCTATTCACCACCAGTCTGCGTGACTCCGGTGACCTACTGTGCCCCCTCCTCCACAGTTATTTACACTGGGGGTTCGCGCGGTACTTATGTCCGCAACTTTTACAATAACCGACCCGCCTGCAACTCCGGTTCTCAGGTCATTTACTTCGGTGGACAACAAGCCTGTCAACAGGGTTATCAATTTAGCAGGCGCAGGTAGGCGTAGTTAGCACGAAAAATGCTGTTCTAAGTATCACCATGGTTTTGGCAGCATTATGACTACGGAAGAGACAGAAATTATACAGTTCATGTCACAATTTCCTGACAGCGCCTTTAGCCGAAAGGAAATCAGCAAGAAAGCCAAACGCCGCGAGGAGTATGAGGAAAACCCCAATTGGGCCACCGGCCCGCTCAAATCACTCGTTGATCAGGGCCTGATCGTCGAAGACGCGGGCGGTTATTATAAACTCTTTGTAGACGACAAATTTCGTTGGTAATCCGTTTCGGTCTGCCGGCTTGTTTTTTTCTGCCCGCTCCATACTATTGGCCGCAAAGAGCGGCCATGGATCTGAACCTTTACCCAGCCCTGCCCGAGCGGATGGATTTTCGCATTGGCATTTTGGGCAGTGGCTTCATCGTCAATGACTGCCACCTGGTGGCCTATCGCAAGGCTGGATTCAACCCGGTTGCCATCGCTTCCCGCAATCGCGACAATGCCCTCAAAGTCGCCCAACGCCACGGCATTTCCAAAGTCTTCGATACTTACGAACAACTCCTCGATGATCCCAGCATCGAAGTGCTCGACATCGCTGTTCCGCCCAATGCCCTGCTCGACCTCATTCGGAAAGCCTGCCAGCGGCGCACGGTAAAAGGCATTCTCGCGCAAAAACCGCTCGGTATGAATTATGCCGAAGCCCTCGAAGCTGTCCGCGCCTGTGAAGCCGTCGGCATCACGCTTGCCGTTAACCAGAACATGCGCTACGACCATTCCGTCCGCGCCGCAAGCACCCTTTTGCAAAATGGGACCATCGGCGAGCCGGTCCTGGCTACGATTGATATGCGCGGCATTCCTCATTGGCAACCGTGGCAGAAAGAGCTCGGCTGGGTGACGTTGCGCATCATGTCCATTCATCATCTGGATACATTCCGTTATTGGTTTGGCGATCCGGAACGAATTTTTTGCAGCACCCGTCCGGACCCGCGAACCGGGTTTCCGCATACGGATGGCATTTGCTCCTACATTTTGGAATACGCCAATGGGATGCGCTGCATTGGCATTGACGACACCTGGACCGGCCCGGCCAAGGAAGGTTGCCCGTCCGATGTCTATATCAAATGGCGCATCGAAGGTTTGAATGGTTTGGCAATTGGCA
>JAQGPC010000042.1 GCA_028293285.1 Pedosphaera sp. | reverse complement strand
GGTCTCGCCGGCCTTACATCTTTCGTAGAGGCACAACACGGTTCCATCTTTGAGAACTGCCAAATCGCTGTAGCTGCTTATGCCCGCTTCCAGGACTTTTGTGATTGGCCACGTTGTTCCTTCGTCGTAACTCAGCTTAATGGATAAATTTTTCCTGTCTCGGTTCTTGCCCGGTTCTTGCTTGTGATCCGCTCTGGCTAAATTGTCTGGATTCGAAAAAATAATCCGGTTCTTATCGCTCTCCGTTTTCAGGGAAAACCGCGCAATACTTCCCATGCAAATCGGTTCCTTCAATTCTTCGGCAAACTGCGGTTTGGTCCAACCGCTCGAACCGTCACGACTGAAGGTAACGAGCCGGCGATTCCTTTTCGCTTCGCTACGCCCATTCATCATCACCCGCCCATCAGCCAGTTCGACAATCTCCGCCTCGCTCGGGTTAATCCACTTAGCCGTGTTTGGAATCGCAATCTCACCCGCCTGCCATGTCACCCCGTCATCATCACTGAAAATAGTTGTGGTTACTGAAGGGTGATGCCCTTGCTCACCTGTAGAAAACCACGCAGGCACCACCAGACGGCCGTTCTTTAAGCGAATGCCATGACCCGGACCTGTCGCCACTACCTTCCAATCATAATCCTTGCGAAACTTTTCCAGACTTTTGGTAATCTCAACCGGCTTTCCCAAAGTGACTCCATCATCAATACTGCGCAGATAAAAGCACCGACTATATTCCAAACAAAACAGTAAGTGGATGATGCCCGATTTCTGATCGGCAATAATAACTGGATTATTGTAGGTCACATCCTCCGGCTTGCCCGCCTTTAACTTGAGCGCGACCGCGCTCCTTTGCTTCGGCCCCGGCACATCCGCAATTTTTTGGAATGGTCCCCAAGTCTTTCCTCCATCGGTGCTGCGTCGCAGAAATAAATCAATCGTATCCCAATCACCCTTGCCCGTTTTCCGGCCTTCACAATAAGCCAGCACCGTTCCTTTCGCGGTCACTGCTATGCCAGGAATACGATATTGCTGATAGCCATTGCTGCCACCCTCAAACACATCAATTTTTTCCAGCAAGGGCGCGGCACCCAGCGCGGTGAAAATATAAAACGGCAACATCAAACCAACGATGAGATACTTTGTTCCGAACATGTGGCTTTCAGTAGTTGGTTAAATTTACTTCGGCAGTTGCTGCCCATTTCCCTCATCAAAATACATGACTCCATTGATCTCACTGAAATTGAGATATTGCTGCCAGATGGATTTCTCCAACTCCTGCTTCGCCTCAATGCGCTGTGGTCCCTTGGCCTCTACCTTTGGTCCTTTTGCCGTCAGCGCTTCTGTAAGCACGCGACCGTCCATCGATTTGGGTTGCTTGATTCCCAAAATCCAAAGCACCGTCGGCGCAATATCCATGTTCCCACTCGGCAACGCATCCACCGTGCCCTTGTTGAAATCCGGCCCCGCCGCAATCAACGTATTGTGCATGTCATAAGGGCTGAGGCTTACGTGCAATCCCTGTCCCGGCCCGAAGCCCGAAACATCGCCCGTGACCATTCCCGGCGTTCCATTCTTATTTTTGTCCGCGCTCCAACGCATCGAAACCAGCACATCCGGCGCGCCCACCGCATCCGCATGCACCTGGCTGATGGCAAACGTCCCCGGCACAGCCTTCTTGGTAAAAATCACACCCGTATGTTCCCAACCCTGTAGAAACTTCACCACCGCTTGAATTGTCTTCTCCTCGTGCCCAATCACATAAACCATCGTCGAACCACCATTGCTCACCACCAGCACGTCACCCTTCGCTGGCTTCCCCTTGAATTCGCGCACCGCCTTGATACCCGCCTTCGTTAAACAATCCGCCAAATCCACCCGCTCCGAAACCGTCGAGCATCCGTGGTCCGAAACCAAAATCACATCCGTCGTCTCCCGCACGCCCTTCGCCTCCAAAGCCTTCAACACTCGCGCGAGATTCGCATCCGCATTTCGAATTGCCGCCAAAACTTCCTTCGAACCCGTCCCCGTGAAATGCTGCGAATAATCCGGTTCATTCATCCACAAGAGCGAATATTCCGGAACTCCACTCGCCCACAGCGGATCAATCAACGCCTCCGCCGTCCAATCATTCCGCGTCCGCTTCGTAGCATTTGCAGCGGGAAACTTGCCTTGCAAATTCGTAATCGTCTGGAGCAGATTTGCCGGGAGCGTCTCCCCGCCAAACACGTTCGCGCCTTCAGTCGCGGAATCCCTTTCCGCCCGATCCGCCAGCAACGCCACCGGCTTCGCACCCGCCACCGCCGTCTTGCCACCCGCCTTCCGCACCAGCTCCGCAATCGTCGGCAGCCGCACAAATTTCCCGCCCGACAACTTGTCACCTTTGCGCACCGTCTCCGTGACCTCCGTGTGGATCGATTTCAACTCATCCAAGTCCGCGCGATACTCCGCATTCCCCATGATCCCGTCATGCGCCGGATACGCCCCCGTCGCCAGCGATGTCCCGTTCACCTCCGTCGAACTCAAATAAGTCGAATGATGCTTCTGGAACGTGACCCCTTGTTTGGATAGCTCCCAAAGCGTTGGCGTATTCTGTTCCGAAACAAAATCCGGCCGCATCCCATCCCAAACGATCATCACCACATGCTTCGCCTTGCCCGCCGCAAAACCCGACGAGGCCAGCACACAAGCACCCAGCACCAGCAATAACTTGAAACGATTACGCATAAATAAGAGACGCAACAGTGCGTGGATATTTCAAAGGAAGCAAAGATTTTTTCGC
>JAQGPC010000040.1 GCA_028293285.1 Pedosphaera sp. | reverse complement strand
CTATGCCGAAGCTTGGATCAAACACTTGACCCCATGCCAGGCCTTTCAAAAAGCGGGACTCTTTTCGGAAACGTATTGGCTCAACCGTGTCTGACAATTGTCAAAAAACTTTTGGCTACCTACTTAGCACAAGTTGTCTGTGCGGATGCGGCCAATGATTTCCCGCCCTGGTCTACAGGGCAGCAGCAAACCAATAGTTTGTTACAGGCCAATTGTTTTAAGACATTGTTGTACGATTTACGCGTATTGCTCACGTGAGTGCACCGCAGAGTCCACCCAAGCGTCATACTAAAAAGACGAATGAAAGCCATATGAATTATTTCCCCCTTCAACAAAGCATAGCTTTGTCATTCTAAAAGTAAAAGCGTTAGCTTTGTGGCGGCAATCCTTACCAAATTTGTTCGTCCCGAGTTGCGTCTTTACCCAGCTTGTCTGTTTGAACAGTGAGACAGCCTTTCGCTTTCTATTTGCCAGTGCTTTCCCGCCACCATTGGATGGCGTGCAGCATGACTTCCGTCGAGGTCCGGAGATTCAGCTTCTCCTTGATTCGCGCGCGAAAGGAATTGATGGTGGCAATGCTCAGGTCCAACTCCTCGGCAATCTGCCGCGTTCCTTTTCCCTGGCCCAGCATTTTGAATACCTCCAGTTCCCTGTCGCTCAGCGTCTCAAGCGCGGAAACGGGCTTTTCGCCCTTGCCTCGCATGAGCTTGGAGAGCATTGAAGTTGACATCCGTTCACTGAGATGAATATCTCCTCCCAGCACTTTGCAAATGGCAGCCTTAACGGTTTTCGCGGGTTCATGCTTCATGACATAGCCCATGGCTCCGGCACGAAGCGCGCGTTCCGCATACAGCGATTCGTCGTGCATGGAAACGACCAGTACCGGCAGTTCATCATATTTTATTTTAATGTTCTTGATCAGATCGATGCCGCTGGCGCCACCCAATGAAATATCCACTAACACGAGATCCGGTTTTAATTCTTCAATGCCTTGCAACGCCTCCACGGCATCTGCCGCTTCTCCGCAGACTATCAGTTCAGGATTACGGTCAATCATTTGGCGCAGCCCCTCACGAAACAAAGGATGGTCATCGACAATCAAAATGCGGCTTTTTTCCAACTGCTGTTTGCTCATAAATCCAGGTCTGGTTTGGTTTATCCATCATTCTTAGCCCGTAGCGCTATTCTCGCCGGTTAATGCCAACTCCCGCGAAACCGGCTCAAACAAGCAAATCACCTGCGTCCCGCAACCCGGTTGACTTTGCAAGGTTAATATCGCTCCAATGACGCGCGCCCGATAATGCATGATGCGGATGCCCATGCCGGTGTGCGGACTTGCCGATGATGAGAAACCCTCCCCATCATCCCGGACGCTCAGGGTATAACGATCCCGGACCGGCTCAAGTGTAATCGTCACATTCCTGGCCTTCCCATGCTTGGAAGCATTGGCCACTGCCTCGAGAACTATATAATACAGATGCAACGCCACCTCATTGTCCACTGCCGCCGGCGGTTCCTCCGACACAAAACGGCAGGTTACCTTGAACAACTCGCTGGCATTGGCCGCCAATTCCTCGAGTGCGGACGCCAGGCCGTTCTCCTCCAGCCTGACGGGAAACAGACCGCGGGCCACCCCGCGCGTCTGGCTAATCGCACTGTTGATCAAGCTGCTGATCCGCTCCGCTTGCGTCGATTCGGAAACCCCTTTCTCCTGAAGCCGATCCGCCAGGGTCTCCGTCATAAAGGCAATTCCTGCCAGTTGCTGGCACACGCCATCGTGCAAATCGTGGCCAATCCGCCGTTGTTCACGGTTGCTGATCTCCAGTATCTCCCGTTCCAGCCGTTTCCGCTCCGTAATATCCCGGGCGATACCCTCCACTTCCACAAAACGCCCATCCTCCTCGATCAAGCGCGTGCTGATTTCCAACTTGACGCGCTGGCCCCGGGCGGAAGCAAAATCCCATTCGACAGCCGGCAGCGGCACTCCCTTGATTACTTGATCGAGCCATTGTTGAGCTTGGGCCCGTTGTTCCTGAGCCACCATATCAATAATATTTTGCGAAAGGATTTCCTCGCGCCGGCGTTCCAGGAGACGCTCTCCGGTTTTGTTGATTGAGGTGATGCGGCCGTGAAGATCGTGTGTGTAAACCATATCGTTCGCATTCTCGAACAAATTCAGGTAGCGTTCCTCCAGAGCCGCTTCGTCTTCGAGTTTCTGACGAATCAGTTTGGTTTGAGTTTGGACTTGCCGGCGTAGCAACGCAACCCAGGCCAATGCCACCACGATCGCCAGCATCATGCCGCCCACCAGCATGAAGGTGTGCCGGGCTGTCCACCACGGCGGTGTCTCCAAGACTTCAATATCACCCGGCTGCCGAAGCAGCAGCCGGAAGGTCACCGGTTCGTGTCGCTCTCCCCCCTGAATGGAACACACTCCCGTCAACCGAAGCAGGCTCCCGGATTGAAAGGCGGGTAATTCACGTCGCGGTGTTTGTGTTTCCAGGTGCGCCATGAAAATGATCGGCCCCTCCTGCAACATAAATTGGGGGTTCGCCGAACGAGGAACGTTTTGCAACAACCGGGCCTTGATCTCCACCACCAGTGCGTCGTTTGTTCCCTGCAACAAAATCTGCTCTGCAGTCGTCTGCTTCGGCACCGGCATCGGTCCGGCACCGGTTTGGCGGAACACCGCTTCTTCGAGACAGGGTGAAAACTCCCCGATCACCGGAAAGCCGAGAACCTCCACCACCTCCCCCATCTTTACCTCGTTTGTCTGCCGACTAAGCGCGCGCATGCCTCCCGAGGCGTCCTCGATGATAAAGCCTTGTCCCGGGATCCTCAACGTCACCACCCCTTTTACCTTCACGCGCCGCCCCGCTAGTCGATCCGGGTCAAACGTTGCCACTGATTCGATCCGTGTGGTTCCAATCGCAAAAGGATCAACGCGCGGACCTTCCAAAATTTTTACCTGCTCCAGGCTCGGCACATGTAAGGTAATTCCGCTTAACTGCCGGCGGACGTTGAGTTCAGAAGTGCAGGCACCCTGCACGCTTACCAAGGCATCAATCAGGTGCATCGGCGGTGGTTGATTGCCGAAACCGGGTATGATCACCTTGAACCTCCCCTTGGGCGTCATCAGACTCAGGTTCACATGGTCCCATTGTTGATCCACCCGCCGAATCACCCCTTCCATTTCGACCCAGTGCGCATCCAGATGGCCATTCGCCAGATCTTCCAGATCCACCATGGCCGGGGTCGGCAGATTCGTTGAACTTAACACCCGAATCTCCGAACTTACGACCTCCGGAGCAAACCCGCCGGGGCTCGTCTTACCGCTCAGTTCCACCCACTGGCCCGACTGGATGTTCTGCTGGCTGAGATCAACATAAACTGCGCCGCCCTTATCTTGAATAAAACCGTTGCGCCATTCCGGGTCCGCATAGGTGATCACCCCGCGCACCTGCACCGGGATGCCCTGAGCTGCTTCCTCGCGTTTCAATTTCAAAATGTCCGAGACCTGGGTGAGAACTTCGGGATGTCCACTCGCGCGCAATGATGGAGCCCGTGAATCCGGGGAAGCAACGGCTGGCGGCGGAGCCGGCACCACCTGGAAATAGGCATCGTGCAACAGGATTTCATCCGGTGAGACTTTCAGAAATCCCCATACATCCACCCGCTCATCCGCGCGAATCTGGGTAAGTTGGATCACCTGCGCGCGAATAATTCCCGTCGGGTCCTTGACCATGAGAGATTGGCCCGGTTGATAGGCGGCAATCAACCCGTTGATATGGACCAACTCATTTGTCCAGGGGCCCAATTCACGATCCAGCAAGCTGCCGATGGAGGTCACCGGCACCGGCAAGGACTTCGCCCCTCGAGGTTCGATAATGGTAACTTCGTTAATTCCCGGCACAAACACGGATGCCGAATCAAGCCGTCCACCAACCGTTTTGCTGGCATTTATTCCGCGAATCCGGACTTTGCAATCGAGCAACTGCTTCAAATCGTTTGTTTCGCCGATGCCCATCACATAGACCAGACAGTTTTGTGATGCTTCGCGAATGATCAACCCCACTCTTCCCCGGCTCGTGTCTGCCAGCATTACCCGGCCGCTGGTTTCGATCCACTCGCACCAATCACTCGCCAGTTGGGATAGTTCCATTGGTTTAGCCCGGGGAATGCTTCCTTTCCCCACGACTACCAGCCGGGCGTTGGTCATCCCGTTATCGCCTGTCGTCGTGCCGGTAATCTTTACCAACTGGCCCGTCTCAGGTTGAGTTTGGAAATTGTGGGGATTGAAATAACCCGTCTCCTGGCCATCGTGAACATACAATTGATTCCATCCGGAATCATAACAAACCACCACTCCCGTCACCTGGACGGCGCGGCCCGCCAAAGCCTGTTCACGGGTCAGGCTTTTCAACTCATGAATGGTGGTTATCTCCTGATTGGTGGAAGCAGCGACGCCTCCGGCCGGTAAAAAAGCCAACATACCCCAAGTAACAGCAAGCAGAATCAGCCGGTTTCGGCTCGCATTATCGGATTTCTGCTGCCGGTTACTGATGAATCTGAAGGCTGCGAGGAGCATCATGCTGTCAGCCATTGTCTGATGGGGACTCGTTGTTTGCAAAGAAATTCGTTACACGTCCAGCACGAACGGCATGCTAAACCGCTTTGCTCCTGTGTCGGTTTGGCTGGATAATAGATACCAATATCCAGATAACCCCTCCAGACTTTAAGAAACATAATAATATAGTTGCCAATTTTCGACGATGTGATATAAAAGCGCTCATCACTGGTTTGCGTGTACTACATTATACTACAAATCACCGCTTCAAGAAGACCTGAATAAACCCAAAACAACTCATGAAATTAATAATGCGAAAGCCCCAAGTGTTGCCCTTGATGGCAACATTCTTTGCACTGCTCGGTATTCCTTCCGCGACTGCAATCACGTATCCCGAACTTATTCTCGGAGATCATCCAGTCGCTTACTACCGTTTGGAAGATCTGTCGGGAGCAACCGTCGCCGACTCTTCGGGCAACGGTTTTACCGGCAATATCAATCCTTTCACTCAGAACGATGGCATTACCACCTATCCGCAGTTAGGCCTGCCGGGAATTACTACCAATTCAGTTTTCTTGAAAACGGCGGATCATCCGGGTGGTAATGGCAACATCGATATCCCGGTCAGTTTATTAATGAACCCCACCATCGATGGATTTCACGGCGCTCCCTTTTCCGCGGAATGTTGGGTTCAACCCACCACCGAACCGGCACCGGGAAATTATAAAGTCCCGGTCGCAAACTTTGGCGTCTACAGCCAAACCGTCGGCAGCCCTTATGCCAATGCCTCCGGCTGGAATTTTTATCAGCAAGGCGGCTCCCCCAGCACCTGGGTCTGGAACATGAAGCCTGGTCCCTTCGCTGGCGCCAGCGTTCCCATAACTCTCCTCCAATGGTATCATCTGGTCGGTACTTTTGATGGCACCAATTCGGCTTTTTACATTAATGGTGTGCTGCAACGCACCGACAATGCCGTAGGATATATCTCCAACGATGGTTCGGCCGACCTCGTCATTGGCCAGGGCCCGGCCACCGGGCAAATCCCCTTCGATGGCGGCGTGGATGAAGTGGCTATTTATACAAACGCACTGACCGCAGCTCAGGTCCTGGCTCATTATCAATCGGGAACCAACTCCTTCCGGGCTGTCCCTACGCCTCCTTCTTTCCTGACCCCTCCGGCGGATGTCACCGCCTATTCCGGAACTCCCGTGACGTTCAGCGTGGTCGCGAGCGGCACGACTCCCTTGCATTACCAATGGTTGCGCGGTAACAGTCCGATTGCCGGCGCGACGAGCAGCGCGCTCTCGTTTACCTGCCATTACCCTGCGGACGATGCCGCAACCTTCAAGGTTGTGGTCACCAACGTTGTCGGGACTGCCACAAGCAGTATCGCCACGCTCACGGTTCAGACTAACTTGAATGTGGTTTACAACCCCTTCTCGATTACCCGTAAAGTCGGCAGCTTCGCCGCATTTCGTGCGGTAGCCAACGGTGCTCTCCCGATCACCTATCAATGGTTCAAGGGTGCCGTTCCCATCACGGGCGAAACCAATGACACCCTTTGGCTGGCGAAAGTCAAATTGGCTGATGATCAATCCGCCTACCACGCCCACATCACCGGTCCCTTCGGCAATAGCGACACCACGGACGGCATCCTTACCGTCGTGGCCCGCACAGTCACCGTCCCCATTACCAAATATGGCCAGGTTGTCGTGGCCGACAATCCCGTGGCCTATTTGCGCCTTGATGAATCCACTGGCAGCACCATTGCCACGGACGCTGTCGGTAGTTTCGATGGCAGCTATGTCCAAACATTTGGCCCGGACTCCATTTTCAACTTCCAGGTTCCCACAGGGATTCCGCATGAGACCAACACGGCGGTCCATATCACGAACAATGCCTTGGTAACCATCCCTTACGCGCTGGAACTCAACCCAGTTTCAGGCCCCTGGTCGGTCGAAGTCTGGTTACAGCCCACGTCGCTTAATGCCAGCGATTTTCACACTCCGATCTCATCGGAGTATAACGATTTCGCCGGCCATCTCACCGGTTGGAATGTTTACCAGCACGTAGCCGGGGTCTGGACCTTGAACATGTTCTCTGGCGGCGGCGGCGGCAGCTTTACCAGTGAGTTCACGCACAATCCTCTCCTCCCCGGGACCTGGTATCACATGGTCATCACCGATGACCTCATCAAGCAACGCTGGTATGTCAACAATAGTCTGGTGCTCACCCAGGACCGGAAGGGCATCGGCTTCGTTGCCAACGGCATTAATGGCGATCCCGCTGTTGCGGGCGGCCCGACCGTTCTCGGTCAGCGCAGTGACGGGATTTTTGGCAATTTTGACGGTGGTCTTGACGAACTCGCGTTCTATAACTACGCGCTCACCCCGCAACAAATCCAGAACCACTTCCTGAACACCACCAAACTCACCACGGTCAAGTCGGGAAGCAACGTGATTCTCACCTGGGGAGTTGGCACGCTCCAATCGGCCTCCATCGTCACCGGGCCTTATGCCAACATCGTTGGCGCTACGTCGCCTTATACCAATGCCATCACCGGATCGCAGAAGTATTTTCGCATTCAAGTGCAATAACTAGCTTTAACAGAATAATCCCAGCCGGGGTGGCCTCACCACCCCGGCCTTTTTCACACGTGCATGCTTACCTGCATTTATTCCACCCACCGGCCCTGCTGTTGCGTGAAACGCGGGATGGCAGGTGACTCAATTTAATATGCGTTTTTTCCTCCCGTTCTTCGACCGCGCTTGGCTTGCCTTTCTTTTGCTCCCTACTGTGTGCCTGGTCTGCCTTTCCGCCCAGGCAGACATCTGGTGCACGGCCTATTATCCGGGATGGGAGCAAAGTTTCATGCCCGCCTCCCAGATTGATTTTTCGGCGCTGACTCAGGTTGTTCATTTCTCCCTGGTTCCCAACCCGGATGGCTCGCTCAACTCCAATGCCAATGGCCTCAGTTCCGCCAATTCCGCAGACCTCATTTCCCATGCCCATGCCGCCGGCAAAAAAGTGCTTGTCTGCGTGGGCGGAGCTAGCAGCCAGACTGGTTTTAGAGGCGCAACCACGAGTACCAACCGGGCCGCTTTTATCTCCAATTTGGTCAACTTCGTCTCCACTCGTGGCTATGACGGAGTGGACATTGATTGGGAACCGCTCGAACCCCTGGACACGCCGCAATATACCAATTTAATCCACGGGCTTCGCGCCGCACTGAATGCGGTTGCTCCCCGCCCGCTACTGACTGCTGCCGTGGCCCCGCCACCGACACCAACTTCCTTGCTCGCCTCACTCCAAAACCAATTCGACCAGATCAACTTGATGACCTATGACCTGTCCGGCCCTTATACCGGTTGGGTGACCTGGTTCAATGCGCCCCTCTACGATGGTGGATACCATTTCGCCAGCACCGGCAGTTTGGTTCCCTCCGCAGACGGTATGGTGAATGCCTGCATCGCTGCCGGAGTTGCTCCCGGCAAACTTGGCATCGGCATTGCCTTCTACGGCTGGCTTTGGAGCGGCGGGAGCGGCACTTCCACTGGCGGTGCCGCGTTGCCCCGTCAAAACTGGACCACGGCGCCGATCGCCACTCAGCCCACCTATAACACCATCATTTCCACCTATTACCAAACCAATCTCTATCACTGGGACACAATCGCCCAATCAGCTTATCTCAGCATTGATGGCGTCGGATCCAGTAACGATCGATTCATCTCCTATGATGATCAACGCACCTGCCAAAGCAAAGTGAGTTACGCCCGCAATCGCGGACTGGGCGGTGTCATGATCTGGCAACTAGCCCAGGACCACTTACCCAACCAACCGGATCCCTTGCTCCAAGCGGTCAAACAAGCCATGGCCACCCCCGGTAAGACCACCATCCAACGCAATGGTGATGATGTTAACCTGACTTTCACCACCTGTCCGCTCGGCTCCTATCGCATCCAATGGAACAGCAATCTTACCACCGGTTTTTGGAATACCCTCATCATCACCAATGATACAGGAATAGGTGGCATGATGCGGGTGACCGATCCCGCTCCCATCAGCCAGTCGCCTCGTTTTTTTCGCATTCAGACTCCTCCTTGAACCGTGGCCTTTCCCGCGTCCAAAATAACGGATGCTCAGGAGGCGGATGATGCCGAATGCCGAAGTTAATTTCAGAAATGTACAAACACAGGCTCGGGACAATTGATGAGAGGAAACCTTTTGAAAAAAGTTTCAAATGGAATGACTTCGATGAACCGAAGTCAGCCTAAAACCTTACCCGCCAAGCACGGGAGAAGCCAGACAACTACGTTTCATCTCCCATTTTCCGACAATTAAACGCAATATGTAATACTATATATTACATTATTTGTAGTATTTATATTGACACTTTTCCCTGCATCTAGCTATTCTCTTGGCGTACACATCCAGCAGACGCGAGCGCTCTTGTTTGGGTGATACTGCAAGTTCAGTCATTGCCGATTGGCTTAACCATAAAATCTCCTATGCATGCAGCCAAAGTAGATCCCCGTTCTGCAATGGTTCGGTCTCGCCGAACTGGATTCACGCTCATTGAACTCCTGGTGGTCATTGCCATCATCGCCATTCTTGCAGGTCTCCTGCTCCCCGCGCTCGCAAAGGCCAAGGAGAAAGGAAAACAAATCAAATGCCTGAGCAACCTCAAGCAACTCACCTTATGCGCGGTCATGTACGCCAACGATAATAACGGCCGTTTCGCTGAGAATGTGCCCACTTCAAAATTGTCCACAAATTCCTGGATTCAGGGCGATATGAGCGACAACCCCAGTATTTATGGCCAGGTCACTCCGGGCGTGGCCGATTCCACCAACGAGCTTGGTATCACGACGGGAACATTTTGGAACTACGGCCAATCCCTCGGCATCTATCGGTGCCCTTCTGATCCGAGTAAAAATGGGAGTCTTCCCAAGGTGCGCAGTATTTCCATGAATGGCTGGATCGGGACTTCCCGTGCACAGACCTTTTCTGCCGGAGGCACGGCTTTTCGTGTCTTCATAAAGGAAAGCGATCTCACCCAGCCAGGTTCCTCCCGCACCTGGATGTTGATTGATGAACATGAGCAAAGCATCAACGATGGGTGGTTCTTCGTCGATATGACCAGCGCACGCCCCTTTGCCGATATGCCGGCCACGCGTCATAACCGGGGCTTCGTCCTCTCGTTCTGCGATGGTCACTCTGAAATCTTTAAACTGCGGGACAATCGCACCGTATGGCCAGTTCCCGGCAATGTGAACAGTCCGGCCAATCCGGATTTCGCCCGATTGCGGGATGTGACCACAGCGCTGCAATAATCAACAAGGGTTTTTGGTCGCTCCAAATCTGAATGAAAGTTATAAAATTTTAGTTCCCAATTCGATTCTAATACCTCATGCATCTGCACTTCATCGATTGGATCATCGCGCTGCTCTCCGTGCTCATCTGTTTTGTCCCGGCCCTGTTTCTCGGCCGGCGCGCGGGCAAAAATACTTCTGAGTTCTTTGCCTCGGGGCGATCAGTCCCCTGGTGGCTCGCCGGTCTATCAATGGTGGCTACCACGTTCAGTAGCGACACTCCAAACCTGGTCACCGATATTGTGCGGCGCCAGGGCGTGGCCGGGAACTGGTGTTGGTGGGCCTTCACTTTGACCGGCATGGCCACCGTCTTTTTCTATGCCCGGTTATGGCGGCGCTCAGGAGTCATGACCGATTTGGAATTTTACGAGATCCGTTATTCCGGCAAGGCGGCCAGCGTGGTGCGGGGGTTCCGCTCGGTCTATCTTGGCTTCTTTTTCAATTGCATGATCATGGCTTCCGTGAACCTAGCGGCATGCAAGATTGCCGGCATCCTGTTCGGATTGGAACGCTGGCAGACCCTGCTCATTTGCGGCGTCCTCAACGTAACTTTTGCCACCTATTCCGGTTTGTGGGGCGTACTCGTCATCGATATGATCCAGTTCTTCATCAAAATGACGGCGGTGATTGCCGCCGCCTGGTTCGCCGTCAAACATGTGGGTGGAATGCATGTGCTGGTCGCAAAACTCTCCGCTCAAACGGGACCTGGCGGCTTGCATTACCTGAATATCCTGCCGGACTTCACGAATAACTGGGACCTTGCGGTGGGCGTATTTGTTCTTCCCATTGCGGTGCAATGGTGGGCGGTCTGGTATCCGGGCGCCGAACCAGGTGGCGGCAGCTACATCGCCCAGCGCATGTTGGCGTCGAAATCCGAGAAGGATGCCTTGGGCGCAGTCTTGTTTTTCAACATTGCCCACTATGTGCTGCGACCCTGGCCCTGGATTTTGGTGGGCCTCTGTTCGCTGCTGGTTTATCCCGAATTGGCGGACATCCAGAAGGCATTTCCAAATCTCGATCCGAAGTTGTTGGGACATGATATTGCCTATCCTGCCATGCTGAAATTTTTGCCAGTGGGTTTTATTGGCCTGATGGTGGGCGGACTCCTGGCCGCCAACTCCTCGACGATCCTGACGCACCTTAACTGGGGCGCTTCCTATCTGGTCCACGACTTCTATCGCCAGTTCATCCGCCGGGATGCCAGTGAAAAACATTATGTATTGGCCGGTCGCCTCGCGACCATTGGCATCTTCTTCTGCTCCGCCGGCCTGACTTTCTTCCTCGAATCAGCAAAGGACACTTTTGATATCATCCTGCAGATCGGCGCCGGGACAGGTCTGCTTTACCTGGTGCGCTGGTTCTGGTGGCGGGTCAATGCCTGGTGCGAAATCGTCGCCATGGTCAGTTCATTTGCGGTATCGGTTGCGTTGCTGCTCGCGCATAGAAATGGCATCCAAATCAGCATGGCCGCGGGGTTGTTGATTACGATCGGCGTCACAACGGTTTGCTGGATGCTGACGGCATTTTTCGGCCCTGAGACTGACCGCCGCACGCTCATCGAGTTCTATAAAAAAGTAAAACCCTTTGGTCCGGGCTGGGCCTGCATCCGCGCCGAAGCGGGTTTCACCAGCCAACCGGAAAAGACCACGCGCAACAACATTCCAATGGCTTTGCTCGGCTGGCTCGCCGGCTGCACGGCTATTTGGTCCGCGTTATTCACTGTGGGAAACATCCTGTACGGCCGCTGGAACTATGCGCTTCCTCTCCTCGCAGTGTTCATCGCCAGCGGTCTTACCTTGCTCTATGTGATAAACGCGCTCTGGTCCGGCAAGGATGACGAGGAGTCGGGAGACCAGTCCCGAATCGCCGCAGATACCCTGGCTAACAAAAATTGATTCCCCAGCTTGAACTTCCCGCCGGGGATGGTGAGACAAAATGAATTACCAAACATTACTCCGGATTGCAGGCTCCTTCGTTTATCTGGTGGTTGCCACCACCCTGGCTGCAGAAACGAGCGTTCCCTCCCTTATTCCGCTCCCGCAAAAAGTGGAGCGGCACGAAGGGTTGTTCAGCCTCCGGACTCCCCGGCGATTTATTGGACTGCCACTGCGTAGCGGAACAAAAATTGTGGTGGACGCTGCTGCGCAGGAAACCGGTCATTATCTGGCTGCCCAACTCTGGCGAGCCACTGGCTGCCGTTTTAAGGTGGAGACGGTCGTTGCAGGAGTTGCCACTAAAGGGAATATATTGTTGACGACCCGGGATGCCAAATCCGGCCTCGGTATGGAAGGCTACGAACTCGCCGTCACAACTGACTCGGTCGTCATCCGAGCGCCCCAGGCTGCCGGCCTGTTCTACGGTGTGCAGTCCTTGTTGCAACTGCTGCCTCCGGAAGTATTCGCCGCCAAACTCGTGCCAGCGGTCAAGTGGACCGTTCCCTGTATCAACATTGAGGATCAACCGCGCTTCGTCTGGCGTGGCTTGATGCTGGATGTTAGTCGCCATTTCTCCTCCAAAGCAGAAGTAAAACAAATCTTGGAGGCCATGGCCTTGCACAAACTGAACACATTTCACTGGCATTTGACGGATGATCAAGGCTGGCGAATCGAAATTAAAAAATACCCACTCCTCACCCGGGTCGGTGCCTGGCGGAAGCAAATCGGTTTCAATCTCGATCCCAAGGCCAGCACGGCTTATGGTCCAGACGGACGCTACGGGGGTTATTACACGCAGGCGGATATTAAAGAAATCGTGGCATACGCCCAAACCAGGCACATCACCATCGTGCCAGAAATTGAAATGCCTGGTCATGCCTCGGCCGCCCTGATGGCGTACCCCGAATTCAGTTGCACCGGCGGACCTTTTACGACGGACCTGCCGGGCGGGGTATTCAACGGCGTGTATTGCGCCGGCAATGAGCAGGCGTTCTCCTTCGTGCAAGATATCCTGGCGGAAGTCTGTGAACTCTTCCCTTCAAAATACATCCATATCGGCGGGGACGAAGTGCCACCGGACAATTGGACCAACTGCGCGAAGTGCCAAATCCGTTTTCAACAGGAAGGATTGAAAACCGCCCCGGAATTGGAAGGCTATTTTATCCGGCGCATCGAGAAATGTATCAACGCCCATGGTCGCAGCCTGATCGGCTGGAGTGAAATCCGTGAAGGCGGCCTGGCACAAAATGCCGCGATCATGGATTGGATTGGCGGAGCCATCGAAGCTGCTACTGCGGGCCATAACGTGGTGATGACGCCACTGGCTGACTGTTATTTTGATCACTACCAGTCAACCAACACTGTTACCGAACCCCACGCCATAGGCGGCTATCTGCCACTCGACCAGGTTTACAACTTCAATCCCATGCCCGCGAAGTTGGAGTCCCAATACCAGTCGCACATTCTGGGAGCGCAAGCCAACGTGTGGACTGAATACATGCCCTCATTGAGCCATGTTGAGTATATGGTTTTTCCCCGGTTGTGCGCTCTCGCTGAAGTTACGTGGTCACCCCAAAAGGCGCGCAACTGGGCCGACTTTAACCAGCGAATGCAACTCAACTACCGGCGATTGGACCAGTTCAACATCAATTATCGCCGCAACACGTCAAATCCCGGCTCGGCGCATCAACCAATCTCGGATGGCCAAGCTCCCAAGACACCCTGACTTTGGCGTGCTTCTCGCACCGGTATAAACGGAATCGCTCTTTCATCTGTTCCTCTCGGTTAAGAGCCTATCCGAATAACCCCAAGTGGTTTTTGTCCCCGGTGGCGGGGAAGAGTCCAGTCTGATAAACTGGTGGATGAAGGAGAATAAGAAGCTTGGATTTATCGTACCCGATGACCTTTGGGCGCGCTGGGAGCCGTTGATTCCAACCCACCCCAACCCGCATCCCCTGGGCGGGGGCCGGCCGCGCCGCTCGGATCGGGACTGTGCCAATGCCATCTTTTTTGTGCTGCGCACCGGCTGCCAGTGGGAGGCCCTGGATGCCACCGGCCTCTGCCCCCACAGCACGGCCCATGACCGCTTTCAGGAATGGGTGGCGTGCGGATTATGGCAGCGGCTCTGGCAGGAGGCGGCGGCCTGCTATGACGAACTCAAGGGACTGGACTGGTCTTTTCTCTGTGCCGACGGCAGCATGACCAAGGCGCCGTTGGCCCGGGAAGAGTGTGGTCCCAACCCGACGGACCGGGGCAAACAGGGCGTCAAGCGCAGTCTTTTGACCGAGGCGCACGGCATTCCCTTGAGCGTGGTGGTGGCCGGGGCCAACGTCAATGACCACAAGCTATTGGATCAGACGCTCTGCCAGGTGATTGCGCCCCGGCCCATTCCGAGCCTGGAACAACCGCAGGGTCTGTGTCTGGACAAGGGCTATGACTATCCCCAGACCCGCCGGATCGGGACGGCGCACCGGCTAAAGCTGCACCTGCGCACGCGCGGAGAGGAGGCAGCAGCCAAAAGGCAGGAACCAAACGGGCGGGCCCGGCGCTGGGTGG
>JAQGPC010000295.1 GCA_028293285.1 Pedosphaera sp. | reverse complement strand
GCCGCACTCACTGGCACAACCAGTAAACTTAAATTGGCAGGAGTAAAAACCGCAGCCACGACACTGGCGAAACGTCAGGGACGAAGCTGCTTTGTTACTTTGGCGGAACACGGGATTCTCGGCGCTTCTGCTGATGGTTCCATTGAGCACCTGTCCGCCCTGCCCTTGCGTGGCGCAATTGACATCGTTGGCGCGGGCGATGCCGTCACTGCCAACCTCACCGCCGCCTTGGCTGCCAAGGCGGAACTGCGCGAAGCTTTGCAGTTAGCCAATGCTGCCGCGTCCGTTGTCATTCACAAGCTCGGCACAACCGGCACCGCCTCCGTGAACGAGATTAGGAACCTTCTCGAAGTTTAATCGTCCCCAAACCTGGCTCCACTCCATTGACAGGGCCATTACCCAATACCCGCACTTCGCGCTGCGGGAATGGAATCTCAATTTGGTTTGCCCGAAATTGCAGAATAATCGCCTGGTAAATTTCCGCTCCAGCGGCACCGTAATCCGCCACTGAAGTCCAGGGCTTGACCGCGATATTAATGGATGAATCCGATAACATGGTAATTCCCACACCTGGAGTCGGATTCTTTAACACGCGCGGATTATTGGCAAGAATTTCCCGCAGGATGGCCATGGCCTTTTCCGTATTGGTTCCGTACGCCACGCCAACGGACAAATCCAACTGACGAATTTTCCCGTAATTGTGAAGGATTTCTCCCACGATTTTCCGGTTCGGTATCATCACGTTGGAAAGGTCGGCATGGGTCAATACCGTGGAGAACAACTCGATGTTCTTCACCTGACCATGCACACCCGCTAATTCGATGTATTCACCGACTCGAAATGGCTTCGTAAAAATAATCAACAGCCCCGCGACCAGATTGCTCAAGACCCCTTGCAACGCCAAACCAATACCTACACCGGCCACTCCCAAGCCCGCAACCAATGGCGCTATCGGCACATTGAAAACCTGCAGCATCATCAGCACCACCGCTATCATCAGCAGCAGCTTTACAACCCGCACAAACAGCGTCTTTACCGGCGGCTCCAGATCATGCTTATCCAACCAGGCTTGGAGAGATCTTCCAACCCAGCGTGCAAGGAATAATCCGGCAACAAAAATAATAACTGCGCCAACTACCCGCAGGCCATACTCGGCGGAAAAATCGACGAATTTTGTCCTGAGTTGTTCGACAGTGGAAATAACAGAATTGGTGGTTGATCCCATATTTGGTGGTACTTATTAGTTAGGCAATACGGTGCAGGTTCATACAGCCCACACCCAACCATGTTAACAAAGCCCCATTTTCAGGCAAATCGAAATACTGCCTTTGTTTTCTCGTCCAATAACTCCGCCTAATTCTGAAAATGTAACTGCTTGAATCTTCGCGAAGTAAAAACGTGCTTGCCACCCTCATCCTTCGTCACCACCAGCGCGGCGGTTCTTGGCAACGAATCAATCAATGCCAGCCCACGCTGGACGCCCATCGCGCAAACTGTGTTGTCCAATCCATCCGTGGTCATCGCATTCGGGCCAATGACCGTTGCTTGAATTCGTTCCGTCAGCCCCAATCCTGTTGCGGGGTTCACCACATGTGAATAACGAACGCCATCGATTTCAATCCCTTGCTCCATGTCGCCCGAAGTGGAAATGCCGGCATTTTTCAGCAGCACCGTTTTCTGAAGGCTTTCGTCCTTGGGATCAATCGAAGCAATGCCTATTGCCCAACCAGCATGGCCGGGCGGCGCATCACCCACCGCAATATCTCCACTCGCCGCAACCATCGCCCGGCTGATTCCCATCCGCCGCATTACACCGAGTGCCTGGTCTGCCGCATACCCCTTCGCGATACCGCCCAAATCCAATCTCATATTCGGAACCGTCAACGTAACCGTTCCCTCCCGCTCATCCATTACCAGCTTGCGATATCCCACCGCTTTCGCCGCTTCGGCCAACTCGGTTTGACTGGGTAAAACCTTCTTCTTTCGAGCCACACGCCAAAGCCGCACATAAGGCCCCACCGTTACATCAAACACGCCATCACTCTCCTTCGCAACTCGCTGGCTCTCTCGCAGAATATCAAATAACTCCTGGCTTACTTTCACCGGCACGCCCGCCGGCTTTCCACAGAGTTGCATCAGTTCGCTTTTCGGATCGTAATCACTCATTACATCGTCCAACTTGCCAACGCGCTGAAACGCTGCCACCGCTGCCGCATCACCTTTCATCTTGTCGGGCGCGTAGAGCACGATGCGGAACACTGTTCCCATGTGCAATTCTGCGTATTCAAAACGATGCAGCGAACTCCCCTGCCGCGTTGTACTGCAGCCAGTAATCAACAATAGTCCAAAGCAAACCAACGTCATCCATTTCAAACGCATCATAACTAATAACCTAAAACAAATGGCCGACCTGGATTGGATCGGCCATTCGATGTAATTGTTTCGACAATGCTCAGCCCATTTTATACTTGCCCGGAATGGCCACTACACTCTTCGGGGGCGCAACATCAAATCCATAACTTTCCGGCGCCAACTTCACATCTGAATTCAGCATTTCATCCCACGTTATAGATTGACCCGAGTAGGCTGACTCGCGTCCCATGATGGCTGTCAATGTGCTCTCCGCAATCTGTCGGGCCTCATTCACCGGCTTGCCGGAACGAATGGCCGCAATCAGGTCGGTATGTTCCTGCACATACCCATTGTTATTCTTGGTTGTAAATTTCCAGATGTTCTTCTCCGACTTCACCGGTTTCACAACCTGGTCCGAGGCATGTACCAACGCATCCCCGCCCCGCTTCGATTCGGCCTGAGCGACCTGCGGAGCGTCCTGCATATGTTTCATCTGGATAACGCTATGGCAGTTACTTGTCCCGTTCGTTCCCATCACGGCTTCGCTGATATTGCTTTCGCAATTATCATGCTGCCGGCATTGGCTGAACATCCGCGCGCCATTCGCATATTCGTATTCAACCGCAAAATGATCAAAGATATGTCCGTACTTGGGATCAGTGCGAACCTGCCGCCCGCCCATGCCACTGGCCTTGATCGGATGCGCGCCCATCACCCAGTTGATGACATCAAGATTATGAACGTGCTGCTCCACAATATGGTCCCCGCACAACCAGGTGAAGTAGTACCAATTGCGGCACTGGTATTCCATTTCCGACCAATCCGCATTGCGACCGTGGTGCCAAAGTTCGTTGCCGTTCCAGTAGGCGCGTGCAGCAATGATTTCACCAATCGCTCCGTCTTGAATCCGCTTGATGGTTTCCTGATAGTCCTTCTGATGGCGACGTTGTGTGCCGGCCACGATGGAAAGCCCCTTCTTCTTCGCCATCTCTCCCGACTCAATCACCGAACGAATACCCGGGCCGTCCACGGCCACCGGCTTTTCCATGAAGACATTTTTTCCCGCTTCAATGGCCGCGCGTAAATGGATGTGCCGGAAATGCGGCATCGTCGCCAAAATGACATAATCAAGGTCCGGCAACGCCACCAACTTTTGATACGCATCAAAACCGGTAAAGCAACGGTCATCACTCACCTCAACGCCGTGTTCCTTCTTAAGTCCGTTGCGGCAACCTTCCAAACGGTCCTTGAACAAATCCGCCAGCGCAACAATCTGGACATTGGGTGCCGAACTGATCGCGTTGCCCGCCGCGCCCGTCCCACGGCCGCCACACCCCACCAACCCGATGCGAATTGGTTTGTCTTCCGCCGCTGAACTGCTCAGCACAAAGGGAAAGTTCGCCACCACGGCGGTGCTCGCCGCCACAAGCGATGAGCGTTGTAAAAATTTTCGGCGCGAGAGATCAGATTGATTTGATTCGTCTTGGTTCATAGGTCGATATGGTTGCTATTGCTGCAAGGTGAATGTGGTGAGCCTATCAATAATCGAAATAAATGCGAGTCTATTTTGCAGCGGCTTTGGTTTCTTCCGCGGAACGCACCACCCGCAATCCAACGAAATCTGCCGAAGCCAGCCACCAAATGCTCTTCGGGTTCTGCGGATCCAATTCATTCCATTCTGGCGTGCAAATCATCCGCGCGGAACTACGCATCTTATTGGCCGGTTCGGAAAATGCCCCGCCACGCGCCACATCCTTGGCGGTCTTCGATTCCTTCGCGCACCATTCCGCCACGTTTCCGGTCAAGTCGTAAAGCCCCCAGGCATTCGGTTTTTTCTTACCGCAAGGCTGCGTCGTATTTTCCGAGTTCTCGTCAAACCAACCGTAGTCCACCGCCTTGGCAGCATCATCGCCCCAGAAATAGGCTGTGGTCGAACCCGCGCGGCATGCATATTCCCATTCCGCTTCCGTTGGCAGGCGATACTGCTTGCCCGTCTTCCAACTCAGCCATTTGCAATATTCCGTTGCGGAAAGCAATGACATGCCCATGGCTGGATAACCCTTTTCCCCACGCTCGCGATACACGGAACCATAAGGCTTCGTCGGATGAGTGACCCCATCCACCTTTTCCTTCTCGGCATCGTCCTTATTGGCGAACACCCACAAAATATATTCCTCCCATTTCGTTTCGTACTTCTCCATGTAAAACGGCGCGATGGTGACCTTTTCCGTCCCGCCTTCGGGCTTGGTCTTGGTCAACGTGCCGCCCGGAATGGCCACCATCTCGAAGGACACCGTCGTCCCCGGAATCTGTTGGACATAATCCGCCTTCTTCGCGTCGGGTTTGGCTGCGCTGGTGTCAGCGGCAAACGAAAATGTTGGCACTGCCAGGGCAACTGCCGCCAGCAGAACTGCTTTGGTAGCGATCATCTTTAGCCGATTCTTCATGTTCTTAGTTATAAAGGACGTTCTTTCACGGTCACCTATTCGAATGCCGTGGACAGTCGATATTGTTGACGGCACCGTTCTTTTTGTCAATCTGCCCGATACATGTCAGCGCAGAAAACCATCAAGCGGCTCGTTGCCTTTATCATAATCGCCAATCTCGTCATTATTATCTTCGTCTTCCTGGGCGGTAATTCATCCACGCCGAGCAACCCACTTCCGAACCCCAATGGCTACGATGACTTCGTAAAAGCAGGACAGCTTTTGTCCGGCACGGATGGTGTCAGTAATAAAATTAGCCAGCAGGATCTCCGAGCCATCATTACCAAAAATGCAAACGCGCTCACGCTCGTCCGCCAAGGGCTCACCAAGCAATGTCGCGTGCCTAATGACTATTCGAAAGATTATGGAAGTAAACGCATCCCCGAATGGGGACTTCTTAAACAGCTGGGTTTGGCTCTTGCTGCCGAAGGCCAACTGGCCGAACTGGAACATCGCACCAATGACGCCGCAACCATCTATCTGGATACGATTCGCTTTGGCCAGGAATTCTCTCGCGACGGAATTATCATCGTAAAATTGACGGGCTCGGCAGTGGAAGCTTTGGGCCTCACACCCTTGACCAGGCTCGCCGACAATTTGAATGCGCCAGAGTGCCGCCAGATTGCCAAAACTCTTGAAGAGATCGACAACCATGAACCCCCGATCGAGGAAAACTTGAAGCAGGAAAAACTCTGGGCTGCCAAAGCTTTTGGGCTGAGTGATCGGATCGAGGCGATAGTCCAATTCAAAGAACAAAAGCGGCTAAAGCAGGCATTCACTCAACGCCAACAAGCAAACCAACTCCGTCGTCGCCAAGTTATGCTCACCTTTGCCAGCCGCGCTTACGAACTGGATAAAGGCAAACCACCCCAAACCATATCCGACCTCGTCCCCGATTATCTCAAGGCCATCCCCCAAGACCCCTTCACTCGAACAAACATGGTTATTCAGCCTTAAGCTGCATTTTCTGCTTTGAAGCCAATCCATTCACCGTTTGGTATCCCCAAACATCATTCTTCTTCGTTTTCCCATTTCTGCGTTCTTTGCGCCCTTTCGCGGCCATTCCCACCCCCGCCTTCATTTTTTTAACCCCCATTAACCCGGATTAACGCGGAATAACCCGGAATTTCTGTCCTGCCCTGGCAAACGCACCACGAACCACGCAACATTTCCAACTCGTACCAGGTCATACTAGCTCGTACAAGTCCAAACCCACCCGACCCTGCCCAACCACGGACCACGAACCAACTATTTTTAACCGTAATTAAGTGTAATTAAGCGTAATTAACGTGGAGCAATCGAAATTTCTCGGCTTCAGGTTCGGAGTTCCACCTTTAGGCGATCCCTTAACGGTGCAGCGAGACGTTGCCCGTCCGGAAGGACTCGAGTTCTAACCTAACGTTTGCTCCACGACTCTAATCTGCTCGCACCAGCTCACACTAGCTCGTACCAGTTCGCATGAATGGTGGGAACCTGACGCGCAAAGCCGCCAACCCCACATGGTAGTGTAACCATGTAACTTTTTAACCTGTGTAACAGCCTCATTAAATTATCAAAGAACCGCCATATGAGTAACATAGGTTATAAAAACCGTCAACCATTTTATCGTAGCTGCGTCTCGGCAGAGCGCGGCTGACTTACCGCCCTTTTTCATTGCGATTTCCAGTTCATTGGCAGATACTTAATTGTCAGCAATCAGTCGAAAGCACCTATGCTATACGCCGTAAATCGCGACTCCGGTCACCGCCGTCCACGGGCATTTACCTTGATCGAGCTCCTCGTCGTCATTGCCATTATCGCGATCCTTGCCGCCTTGCTGCTTCCCGCCCTTTCTTCCGCCAAGGAAAAGGGCAAACGCGCCGCTTGTAAAAATAACATGCGGCAAGCTATCATTGCCATCTACATGTACGCGGGGGAATCTCAGGATCGCGTTCCCAGCGGAAGAGATAATGCTGGAGAATGGCACGCTCTTCGCGTCAAGAATGAAAGCTATACCAACTTGGTGACTTATTCGGGAAATTCCAATATTTTGGACTGTCCAAGTTTTAATTATGGCACCCAACCCCGCTTCACAGGTGCTTACGGTTACTTAATTGGCTACAATTATTTGGGGGATGCCAATATGAAAACTTGGCAGGCAACAGATCCTACTGTCTGGCTTTCCCCTCAGAAGATAACCGAATCTCCCACTAATTTCATTTTGGCTGATGCTAACCATTGGGGCGGTGGACTCGTTATGGCACCACACGGAAAAGGTGGGCCTATTCAACGGAATGGTTCAACCTTTATCCGAACCTCAACCTCTCCTGAGGAAACCCCCACGAGTATTGGCGGCGTTGGCGGAAATGTTGGCTTACTCGATAGTTCAGTAAGCTGGAAGAACATGCGGAACATGAAAAAATACCGCGCTTCATCCTACGACATCTATTACGGCAACTGGTAGTCCGCTTTGAACCAGTAGTCAGGTATTGTGAGAAAAACGTTTTGGATAATTCTGTTCTTCATCCTCTTATTTATCGGAACGGTCTTATTCCCCCTTTTACGCATGGCAAGCACAAGTCGCGTGCTGGGGACACAAACAGAAGCGACATCATTGGTCAGTGCGCTCAAGGGTATAAAAACGCCTATGGTTCCTATCCTTCGTGCGATACCGCAGCCATTTGCAAAGCACTTTTGGAAGACAATCCAAAGCAATTCGTTTTCTAATTTTGGATCCTTGGGCATACCTTCTCGGATTCACATCTCTGGAAACCTGACAGAGGTAAGGTCCGCCGAAAAAATAAACACTTTGAGGATGGCCCGGCAATTCAATCTGACGATATTTTCGTTAAAAACGCTCCTGCAAAGTAGATAAGTCATCCGCTCTGACAAAAACTTTGCGCCGCTGCCGGCAATCCTCAATTGCCAATCCAGCGGCGCAAAGCGCGATTCCCCTAAAATTTCCCGCTACGGCTTGAGCCGATAGTATTTCGACCCATTCTTACCATTGGCATCCGTGAATGAGATTATCCCGTCAGCATCGGCCGTGTTCGTCGCGATGGTTGACCATGTCACCATGTTCGTCGAAGACTGAATCTCATAACTTGTGCTCGGGCTTCCCTGCAACTGTCCCTGCACCGCGCCGCTCGAACTTACCACCAGAGTAATACCTT
This sequence comes from Pedosphaera sp., assembly GCA_028293285.1. Taxonomy (GTDB): domain Bacteria; phylum Verrucomicrobiota; class Verrucomicrobiia; order Limisphaerales; family Pedosphaeraceae; genus Pedosphaera. The sequence continues at coordinate 65,135 of JAQGPC010000295.1, read as the reverse complement.
TCTTGGTATCCTTCGGCACGTATGTAAGGTCGTTCGTGACCAGAATGCGGCTCAGCGTTGTATTGGCTTCCCGTCCCCGGAACTTGATCGTATGCGTGCCTGGGGAAAGGACGAACGTTCTGGGGTTCAGGGTCGCCGGCGTGGATGTTCCACCGCGGCCATTCACCACCGTCCATTGCCAATTGCTGGACCACTTTCCTTCCGCATCGTCATAAATGTCCTCGGTGCCTCCATCCACGGAGACATACAACGAGTCACTGGCGTAGGATGGTGAAAGCACCCGGCCCCACATGACATACGTTCCGGCGACAGTAATGTTCACCGTAAAAGTGACGCTGCCCTGCTCTGCCGTGGTAGTCACCACGTAACGCTGGCCCGCATTAGTAACCACCGTCATGGGTGTCGTCAGGGTCGCTGCGGCCGCTTCCAGTGTCAGATAAACTTTCTGGGTGGGCGGAGTCGTTGAAGCATTCACCGTCAGCGCAAAAGTGCTGCTCGCGGTCGCGCTGCCATCGTTCACCGTCACGGTAATGTTCGCCGTGCCGGACTGATTGGCCGCCGGAGTCACCATTACTGTGCGACTTGAGCCGCTGCCACCAAACACAATGTTCGCATTGGGCACCAGCGTTGGGTTGGATGAACTGCCCGATACGGTCAGGCTCGCTGCCGCAGTTTGGGCATCACTCACCGTGAACGTGATTGGTCCCGTTGAACTATTGGTCGTCACGGTCTGGGCCGAGATGGCCGAGATGGTCGGCGGAGTATTCGCGGGTGCGTTGACCGTCAGGGTAAATGTGGTGCTTGCAGTCACACTGCCATCGTTCACCGTCACGGTAATGTTCGCCGTGCCGGATTGATTGGCTGCCGGAGTCACCGTCACCGTGCGGCTCGAACCACTACCACCGAACACAATATTTGCATTAGGCACCAACGTGGGGTTGGATGAACTGCCCGATACGGTCAGGCTTGCTGCCGCAGTTTGGGTATCGCTCACTGTGAACGCGATTGGCCCTGCGGAAGCGTTAATTGTGGTGGTCTGGGCCGCGATGGTTGAGATGGTCGGTGGAGTATTCGCAGCTGCGTTGACCGTCAGCGCAAACGTGGTACTCGTGCTCGTAGTCCCGTCACTTACACTCACAGTAATAGTCGCCGTGCCCGATTGATTGGCTGCCGGAGTCACCGTCACCGTGCGGCTTGAACCACTGCCGCCGAACACAATGTTCGCATTGGGCACCAGCGTTGGGTTGGATGAACTGCCCGATACGGTCAGGCTGCCTGCCGCAGTTTGGGCATCACTTACTGTGAAGCCAATGGCCGCTGTGGGCGTCCCGGCATTGACAGTTTGATTGGGAATACTCGAAACCGTCGGTGCAGTATTGCTCGGAGGGGTCACCGAGGTTGTTGGCAATAGAACTAACGCGGCAAAGTCCGGCCCGGAAGTTGGCGGCGCACCGATGCCCACCGGCTTCGCTACCGTAAAGCCTGTCATCGGCACACTGATCGTCCCACCATTATAAGTGCCCGTGGTCACCGGAATCCCATAGAAATCCTGGGCATTGCGCACTTCATAAGCCGTGCCCGTGGGCAATACATTGCTCACATCCACTGCCACCGCGTTAAGCTTCTGCCAGTTGTAGATGACGATGTTCGCCCGGCCCGGCTCATACTTGTTGGGCCGCACCGCCACCACATTTTGGGTCGGCTTGGTGGTCAGATAATTATTGTTGGGATAACTGCTTTGGGTGATGCCAATGGTGCCGCTCACAAACGTATTTCCAGACAACGTCATATTGACGTTTCCACCGAACATGGCGCTCGTTTGGAAATAATTGCCCTGGCAAATGGCATTCATTGAACCGCCATCATAACCCAGAAAGAAGTCCGAGCTGCTCCCCATCGTGTCATAAATGAAATTGGTTCGCACAATCGGATTTTGGGCCTGGCCTTGAAATGCGCCAATGAGCAGGTTGTTCTGATGTGAAAGCGCCAATGCGCCATTGAGGAAGAAGGCACTGCCTTCGACGTCAAAGTTGTCCGCGACCGGATTGGGTCCCGCGCCGGTTGCCTGCATGCCGATTGCAAAGTTATCAAAGACCAAACAATCAAGGATACGCTTGGTCGTAGGGGCCGCATTCTGCCCGTAGATGCCATGGCCGTGACCGCGATCGGCCGTACTTTGCCAGCCATTGTAATAGGAAAGCGTGCCGTACATTTCCATATTGCCCGCCGCCGCATTCACACCCAGGCCACCACCGACATTGTCATGGATGACCATGTTGATCAATTTGCAGTTGGGCGCTTGCATATCAACCCCGCTAACGCAGAAATCCTGCTGCTTGCCGTCATAAGTCGCCCACCAGGTGGTCGGCCACGGGCCGCTCTGTGAGGTGGTGCGCGTGGGCGTGATGCCAGCACCGAATTGCTGGGAATCCATGACTTCCAATCCCCAGTACGTCACCCAGCCACCAACGGTCTGCTGCAGATTTCCATCAATTGTGGCCCGTTCGCCCGGATAGGCGCGAACCGTGATCGGCAAACCCGAAGCGCCGGAAAGCCGGCTTACAAATTTGGTCGGCCGGTTGGATAGACGATGCACCCCGCCCCGCACCCAGATCGTGTCCCCCGGCTTGACGCTCGCTGGTTGATTGAGCGCCGTCTGCAAATCCCAGGGATTCGCGCTACTGCCGTTTCCGGCTGCCGTTCCCGTGGGTGTGACGTAATACTCGGTCGCGTGAACTGCTGACGAAATTCCCCAACTCAAAAAAATCAATAATGATGTTTTAAAAAGCAGGCCATTGGATGTTCGCTTCTCCGTCATCCGCCGCTTACCCGGGCGGAACATTCCGAAACAAAACGACTGAATCAGAAGGGTTGTAGAACTCATGCGTATTTTTTTCTTTCGTGTTTTTCAAGGTGTGACCCTTGATCTGTGATCCGTTTGTCCGTTTTCTATGCGCTTACTGCCGCATAAATTGTGTTTTCCAGGGACCCCTAAAATTTTTATTCTGATTGAGGGTCGAGTTGCAGATGTCGTGCCAACGATTCTGCGTTTCTATAATCCCATGATGCCGATTGGCTTATGGAATTACGGTGCGATTCGACCAAGCTTCGGAACCGCTTAAGACGGGCATTTTGCCTTGCCAGGCTTCTGCGCAATTGCATTTTGCCGTGCTGCTCGTTGCAAGGAAGCGGGATGCAATGCGTAAACTTTTTCGCTTACACATTTTTATGCGCACTGGAAAAATTCCAGGGCCGATACTCTGTTGAGATTTTTTCTGACTGACTTGCATGACTGCAACACGACTTAACTTGCAGGCAACGAAAAGGTTACTTTGAAGACTTCTGAAATTCTTGAAGGATGAACGACCCGAAGTTTACCGCGCACCGTTCACAATTTCCTTCAAAAAAATGAAGCTTGGCACGGTCGCGCAACGGGACACAACGTTGTATGGATATGGGACGTTTTAGCATTCGTAACAGAGACACTGCCATATTGCGTGCGTTCGAAAAAAATATCCGACGAACTTATTACATCCGAAAATAAGCAGTGTTTACAGCCTTCCTGCAGGCATTGCGTCTGGACTTCTTTTCATTCCCCGCGATAAACACATCGCGCGGCACATGTCTCCGCTACAATCACTTCCGTTAATTGCGGCAGCTTTGGTTTTAATTTTTTCCAGATCCACGCCGCCACATTTTCGCTCGTTGGATTTTCCAGACCGGGAATCTCATTTAAATAATAATGATCCAGTTTTTCCCAGAGCGGTTTGAATGCTTTCGAAATATCCGCATAATCCATCACCCAGCCCAGCTTGGGATCGCATTCGCCGCTCACCACTACCTCCGCCTTGAAACTGTGACCGTGCAGTCGGCGGCACTTGTGCGCCTTCGGCAAATTCGGCAGCAAATGCGCCGCTTCAAACTGAAACGTCTTTCTCAATTCCATCTTCATAAAATCATTTTCATTCCGACTTCCGTCTTCTGACCTCTGCCATCCGTCTTCCGCTCACTGTTCCCAATCCGTCCACGTCACCAAATCGCCCAACGCTGGCCGACCATCATGCCGCCACAGCAATGGCGGATTTTGCATCTGCCCCAGCGGACAAACCCGCGTCGCTCCCCATCGGCTCAATTGCGCCACCATTTCCGGCAACTTTTCCTCTGTCCCAGCCAATCCCACCGTTGAAACCTTTCCACGAATACTATCCGCATTTTGCAATGCCTCCGTCAGGCTTGTCACACCTTTCACATAAATAAACCGGTTCAGGCAGGATAATTGAAATCTGGGATCAGCCTCATAAATCACCGTCCACGCTGTCGAATTTTCGCTCGCCCAATGCCGCGTCTCCGGCGAATGCGCCGCCCGAATCTCGTAAAATGCCCGCTTCGATGCAATCACCGCGGCCGATTCCGGCGGCAACTCACCGCGCGGTTCCAATTGCTCCCGTCGCGCCAATTCTTCGCCCAACATCTCCGCAAACTGGTCCGCTGTGACGCCGCCACCATTCTCCACGTAAATCACATGTGGCGAAAGGCAGCCCAATTGATTCCAAGCCACCACGTCCGTTGCCGCCCGCGCCACGATTTTCTTCGGACTAAACCCTGCCAACGCGTCATGTGTCACATATCCAAAACTTACCCGATGCCCGTATCCCAGGAACCGCGCCTTAATCGGCACATGCTTGCGAATCTCCGCCAGCGTCTCATCGCTCCCCGTCGCCGTGACACAATCCGCTTCATGGAACAAAACCTTTTCCAAATGCGCCGTGCCCCCGCGCCACTCGGCTATTTCCAGGCAAGCTCCCAGCTTCGGGTCCGCATCATACAGCGAATGCGCGAACAGTCGGGGCAGGAATGAAGTGCCGCTCGCGCATTTCACAAATTGCGCCGACCGCACCAGCACGCCCAGAATAATGCTGATAAACACTGGATTCGGAATTCGCCCACCCGTGATATGTGCGATAAATTCCGGCCCATTGGCCAGCGCCGCCCGCAACCCTTTTTGTTCTGTTGTCGTTGCGCTGGGCGCATCCAATCGCTGCGTATGTCCCAGTTCCTGCACCAGTAACGCATTCAGGTTTTCCGCCGTGACCTGTTTGAAAAAATTATCCAATCCAACCGTCAGCGTGGCCGCTGAAAAACCTGTCGCCCTTGGCCCGTGTTCCAACGCAAACTTGCGAAACGGATAATCCGGCTCCAGCCAGTTCTCCGCCACGCCGCTAATCAAACGAATCAAACTTGGCGTCGTGCGATTTGCCAGATACTGCTCACGATTTCGTTTAAGCGTCTGGCACGCCTCCTCGATCATCGCCTGGCTCAGCGTTGCCTCGGGCGGTAAATCTGCTAAAAAATAATTCGGCAGGTTCATTGGAGTGGGGATTCAGGCGCGACGGCACTGGGAATCACTACGGGCAAAACATGTCCCTTTAATTTCTCCCGGTTTCGGATTGCATGGAGGCAAGGCAGGCCAGCCATTGAAAGCACGACCGCCACGGCGAGCCAGCCATAAAGTGAATAATAATTGCTGGCAATCACGGCCTTTGGTCCCAGGTTTTTCACCATCGCGCCTACCGCCCAATGCGAAATGTTTCCCAACAATCCGCCGCACGTGATAAATAATCCAAACACCCGGCCCCGCACCGCGTCCGGTACCGATTCCATCAACGCCGCTTCCACGACTGGATAGCTGGCTAAAAAGAAAAATCCATACGCGCTCAATACCACGAACATCCAAGCCTTGGAAACGTGTGGAAAAATGGCAATCATTACCGTTGCCAGCAACAACAGCGCAATGGCCCATCGTATCCGCCCTCGATCACTCAAATGCCCAAACAAGGGATTACTGACCGCCGATGCGAGGAAAATTCCAGATAGAATAAATCCCGTGGTTTGCGCATTGAATCCATGCGCCTTCTGCAAAAACAACGAGCCTAGGCTTCCCATACCCATCCCCGCAAAGTCGCGCAGGCTGAATGCGAACGCCGCCATCAAAAAGAATATCCACAGCGCCTTTGTTGGAAATAATTTTTTGCCGGACGTTTTGGTCTTTGCTGCCACCGGAACAACCGGTTCTTCCGCTGCCAGCAAATAAAAAATAACCGAGCAAATAATCCCCATCACTCCCAGTTCGACGACCGGATAACGCCAGTTCCCCGTCATTTCCGCGCGCCATCCGGCATAGATCGGGCTGACACAAAAACCCACGCTCGCGCCAATAGCGGTCAATCCAAGTGCTTTGCCGGTGTTGGTAGGATAGAGTCGCGCGACCAGCGCCGTCGCCGCCGGATGATAAAAACTCCCTCCAAATCCCGCGAGCGCCACACTCAGTAAGGCACAAGCATAATTCGGAGAAAAACCGAGGAGAACAAATCCCAGCCCGTTCAATGCCAAACCGATCGCCAAAAGCTTTTTCCGACTCACTCGGTCTGCCAGCACACCCATGGGATAACTCGGCAGAAAATAGGTGAATCCCATCACTGTCACCAGCAACGTCGCCTGCTCCACCCCATCCAACTTCAAGTCACGTTGAATCAATAGATAAAGCGGCACCAACGCCATCTGGTACAGATGCGTGAACGCATGCAGCACCCCCGATAGCCAAAGCGTCCGTACTTTATGATTATTGTCCGCACTCATCCTTTAATTATTCACCGGCAGTTCATTCAACTTCGCCTTGATCGTCTCATAAAGTCCCGGCGTCCACTTCGGCAACTTCTCCGTAATCTCCACCGTCTTCCCTTTTCGAAAATCCACTGGACTCAAAATAATCGTGATATTCGTAATTCCCGTGTCCGCCGCGAGCACAAACAAATCTTCCGACGCCGGATCACCCATTGCCAGACAACCCACCGATTTTGTATCGCCATGAATCATGATGTCCCCGCCCAAATTCGTGCGGCTTTCGCTTTGCGCATGTTCACGATCAAATTCGTTCGGGTATCCAATGCGAAACGAAAGGTGATAGCTGCTGTTTGGATTAAGCCATTCCACCGGGTAAATTCCTTCCGGTACCTGCTTGTCGCCTTGGCGCAGCTTCGGCCCGGCCACGCCACTCGCCGCCAGGATTGGATAAGCCCGAATGAATTCCAGCTTTTGATTGCTGCCTCCCGCATACAACTCCAACGTCTTCTCTTCCTTCAAACCCACCAGCGTCAACCGCACCGGCGGATAAGCCACCTGCTTTGCTTCAAAGTATGGTTTCAACCGCGCCCGTGCTTCCGGCCCATATTGCTGCAATCGATCTTTAACCGTCTTCTCCACCTGCACCTCGACGGGCTTTTTCACCGGCACTCTCTGCTTTGTTCCCCAGACGACCCAAGACACCAGACCAATCACCGGGAATGCCAGGATTGCAATTAGTAGAAATTTTTTCATGTATTAAATACTCATCAACGAACAACCGCGCGGCTCAGACAATGCGGCACGGCCGATCAGCTCAAAGCCGTCGCCACGTCGCACGCCCAAATCTTCCGTTTGGATCGCCATCACCGAACGAACATTCGCCAAATCGAACACCCTTATCAATCCTGTTTCGCCCTCGCCAACTTCTTTGCCGGTTTCAGGCGAAATAATCTGCACCTTAGCCCAAGGCGGAAACCTGAAGATCCTTTCCGCACTCCGCATTGCCTTATCATAGGCCTGCGAACTGAGTTCACTCATCCCATACTCACAAACGATGCGCGACGTCTCCACGCCTAACCAGCGTGTAATCAATGTGTGCAATTCCGTTTTTGGCATCGTCCGCGACCGCCCTTTGTAACCACCCGTCTCCAACACTCGCGAACCTTCAGGTAATCGCATCGCAAGTTTTCTTTCCGCCAGCGCATCCACCAGATGCACAAAACTAAACGCCGTTCCCAACAACATCACCGGCTGGTTCGCTGCCGTAAGCATCTGAACAGTCTTCTCCTCATCCAGACCCCACGCCCCATCGTTGCCAACTGTGCCCGTAAAATCTATTTTCTGCGAATTGAGTTCGCGGCCAACCGTTTCGAACATATGCACCAGAGATGAATGCGGTGCCTTTTCCGGTGGCGGCGTGAGCGCAATAAAATTTATCTGCTCTGACATAAGATGCGCTTTGAACCAAGGCAGTAATGACGCTTCATAAATGGCCAGCGATTCCGCATTGTGAAAGTGTCGGCTTGGACGTTGTTCCGTCGTGCCGCTGGAATAAAAAACCCTCGTTCGCTCCGCTGACGGAATGCTGGTCAGTTCCAGTTCTTTGAACCCCGCTGTCGGCATGGCCGGAATGTCCACCCAATGCCGCACCGTTGCAGGCGTTGCTTTGCGGGATTGGCAGAATCGCGCATATGGCTGGTTGGCGGCAAATTGCAGGCCGAAAAGCTCCAGCGCTAATTCATTGAATTTTTGCGCACCACCAGCGCTTTGTTGGATGAACTCGCGCAATCGTGCGGCGCAGCTTGAAAATGTAATACTTTGTGTCATGCGGTTTTATGGATACGACTGGCTGGTTTTCCGCCACAGCCGAAAGAACTTTACCCACCTCTCTTCGCAACGCAAGCCTCCTTGCCAATCGGTAGTGATGCAGTTTGAATTACCGTCGTCCACCAATTCCAATCTCCAAAGCTCAATTTCCCGCGTTAAATCATGCCTCACAACATGGCACTCGTGGCGAAATGTTCCATTAGTCAAAAATGTGTAAACAAGAAGAAAAAAAAAGAGAAAGCTAGAAACAAACAATCAATTTCAAATTCAGATCATAAAAAAACTACCCGCATTGAAACCGAGCAATGCGGGTAGTTTAAAAATTGCCGGGTTATGTGTCGAGTAAATTAGCCGGGTAGCATAAATGGCCACGAAAAGCTGATGGCAAATTCGCTTAAGCAGGCTGGCAGCCACTTGGCACTGTCAAATTTCAAATTAATATACTACCTGTCACCTAAATGTCGCTTTACCCCTAACCAAATGACTGGCACAAACGTCCTTGCATTATGCGACGTTGTTTTATTTGTATAAGTCTGGCTCTCCTTTCGTTCCTGACCGCGTGCTCAGTCTTTAACCATCAATCAAAGAAATGGACGCCTTCAAATCTCCCCGGCCCCCAATCCGACGGCTCTGTTTTGCTGCCTAATCAATGGTCGCTTCGTCCCGCCGGTCGTCAAATTGAGCTTGGTGATTTTCCCATCAACATCGCGGTTCATCCGTCCGGCCAGTTTGCCGCTGTTCTGCATACCGGCTTTAGTGACCATAAAATTAAAATTATTGAAATCCCGAGTGGAAAAGTTGTTTCTAATGTCCTCCTCGATGAAGCGTTTTATGGCATTGAATTCTCCAAGGACGGGCGGCAACTTTTTAGTAGCGGTGCTGGCGACGAAGTCATTCACGCTTTCAACTTTCAAGACGGAAAGCTTTCCCAGCATCGGCAGATTCATCTCCGCGATGTGGCTGACCGCGGCATTCCCGGCGGCATGGCCATCGCTGACGCCACCAAACGCCTTTATGTGGCCAACATCTGGGGACACCGCATCACTCAGGTCAATCTTTCCGGCAAACCCAACGCTTCGGACATTATCCTCGCTCCCGATGCCACCCCGCCTTTCTCCACGCGTATAATTCCTCCTTCTGATCCCGACACGGCCGAAGTCACCAAGCGTAGCGAAGCCGACCTTTACGCGACCAATCCCTCCGATCCTTATCCTTATGCCTGCCGCCTCGATGAAAAACGTCACCGGCTCTACGTCAGTCTCTGGGCCCAGGCCAAAGTGGCCGTCGTCGATTTGAAATCCAACCAAGTCATTGCCAATTGGCCCACCGAGGAACATCCCAATGAGATGTTGCTCACCAAATCCGGCAAACTTTTATTCGTCGCTAATTCCGCTCGCAATACCGTAACTCTCTTCGACACGGAAAAAGGTCAAGCCATCGAAACCATTTGGGCCGCACTCCATCCCAACTCGCCTCCCGGTTCCACCCCGAATAGCCTCGCCCTCACCCCCGATGAAAAAACTCTTTTCATTGCCAATGCCGATAACAATATGGTCGCGGTCATTGATGTGAGCGAACCCGGCAAAAGCCGTTCGCTCGGTTTCATCCCTGTCGGTTGGTATCCTACCTCCGTCCGCGTGACTCCCGATGGCCAACACCTGCTTGTCAGCAATGGCAAAGGCATCATTTCCAAAGCCAATCCCCATGGTCCCGTCCCCGGCCAAAAGAAAACTTCCACCACCCAATACATCGCAAAACTGTTTAAGGGCACTTTGAGCATCATCGACATTCCTTCCCGTAAACAGTTTGAAGAACAACTTGTCACCTACACTGCTCAGGCTTATGCCTGTAGCCCGCTCCATGCTGGCGCAGGCGTTTCCGCCACTCGGGCGACTGACAACCCCATCCCGCTCAAACCCGGCGATCCTTCACCCATCAAATATTGCATCTATATCATTAAGGAGAACCGCACCTACGACCAAATCCTCGGAGACATGCCCGAAGGCAACGGTGACCCTAAACTTTGTATCTTTCCCCAAAAAGTCACTCCCAACCATCATCACATCGCTCGCGATTTTGTCCTGCTGGATAACTTTTACGTGGAAAGCGAAGTCAGTGCTGATGGCCACGAATGGACGATGGGGGCGTATGCGACTGACTACGTCGAAAAAACCTGGCCCCTGACCTATGGCCATAACGGTAAAGGCAAATACCCTTACCCAAGCGAGGGCGGTTTCTTCATCGCCTCTCCCGCCAACGGTTATCTCTGGGATCGCGCGCGCGAAGCTGGCGTGAGCTATCGTAGCTACGGTGAATTTATTGCCAGCGCAAAGGAGGGCCGTCCGGCAAGGGCCAAGGTCAAAACGCTCGAAGGCCATTTTGATCCCCTCTACCGCGGCTTCGATCTCGATTATCCCGATGCGAAACGCGCGGAAAGATTCATTCAGGAACTCAAGCGCTTTGAATCCGAAGGCGAGATGCCGCGTCTCCAAATCATCCGCCTTCCCAACGATCATACGCATGGGGTTTCACCCGGCGCCTTTACCCCCACTGCTTATGTGGGCGACAATGACCTGGCTTTCGGCACGCTGGTCGAAGCCGTCTCCCATTCCAAATTCTGGCCGCAAACTGCCATCTTTGTCGTCGAGGATGACGCCCAAAACGGATCTGACCACGTCGATGCCCATCGCACCATCGCCTTTGCCATCAGTCCGTACATCAAACGCGGGCGAACCGATTCCACCATGTATTCCACCAGCAGCATGCTTCGCACCATGGAATTGATTCTTGGTCTGCAACCCATGTCCCAATTTGATGCCGCTGCCACTCCCATGTATAATGCCTTTCACTCCAAACCCGATTTTCGCCCCTACAAAGCTCTTCCAGCAAATGTTAACCTCAAGGCTTACAACAATCCCTTGGGTCGAAACGCAAAACTCTCCCAAAAAATGAATTTTAAAAAGGAAGATGCTGCCGATGATTTGCTGCTGAACGAACTTATATGGCAATCTGTCCGGGGAATAGATAGCCCCATGCCCGCGCCCGTGAGAGCGGCTTTCGTGTTCGCGCATCCCAAGGGGGACGATGATGATTGAAGTTCATGATCTTCAAAGTCTCCATCCAAAACAGACATGAGAAGCGCGCTGCGTAAACGCTGGTTCGCTCTCTGGCCGATCACAGCGGGTCTGATCCTATACCCGGTTAATAACCTGCCCTTACGGCTCTCTGTGCTGGCGGCAGTAATGGCACTTTATTTTGGCCTGCTCTATTTTTGGTGGAGCAACCGCACAATTAGATTCACCGCGTTGACTTTTATTTTTCTTATAGGTTTGTTCGTTCTTCTGCCTGCCAAGAAGTTTAATGCTTCAGCCTTGCGCAAGAATTATGTCACCTCTCTGCTTTCTTACGAAGGAACACGTTATATCTGGGGAGGTGAAAACCAGTGGGGCATTGATTGCTCCGGCTTGATCAGGAGTGGATTAATCAATGCCAATTATCATCAAGGATTTTTAACGCTTAACCCCGGTCTTATTCGGGAAAGTCTTGACCTCTGGTGGCACGATTGTTCGGCACGCGCTCTTGGTGAAGGTCACCGCCAACGCACCAGAGAATTATTCTCTTCCAAAAGCATCAATGAAATTGACCATTCCAAAATTCTACCCGGAGATATTGCGGTAACCGAGGACGGAACTCATGTGCTTGCATATATTGGCGGCCAAACTTGGATTGAAGCTGATCCCGAGGTAAAACGAGTGGTAAAAGTGCATGTTCCAGCCAGTAATGCCTGGTTTCAGGAATCGGTCCGGGTTATGCGTTGGGGTGAGTTGGAGTAAATCAGAACAGATTCCTACAAGACAGTGGACGCCTGCTCATGTTGACTCGCCCTCGCTAATTCTGATTATCGTAGCCCGTATGCACATCACCGCCAGTATTGGGATTATCTGTGTTCAATTGACCATTCGGGCCATAGGAAAACCAATTAGGATCATAAAGTTTCCCCGGTTGGTTTTGCCTAAAAAGGATTTTCCATTTCGACGCATGAAAGTCAGCATAAATACCGTTAACAATCGGTTGGGTGGCGGGATAAGGAGACTTTAGTTTGTTATAATGATAATCGTAATCTTCATGGTAGATGGCCTGCGCTGAAGGACGTATAAAATCCGAATCCCGCAAACCGGGAAAATCGCAGGTATTCCACCAGATAACAAAGCGGTAGCGATAGGAAGTAAAATCACTGTCCTTGATTACGGGCGTGGATGGCTTCTGTACCTTGTCACTGGGGCACCAAAAAACCTTGTAATCGCCTACGTTCAGCAATTTGGGAACTCCGCCATAGGTATCCGTCTGGCCCACGCTGTTCGCCGCCGAAGCATAATCATGCGGAACAGCGCCAAAGCTGAGCGAGGAAACCATCTTGCTCTGGTGGCTGTCCGTGTAGAAATTTAACGACAGGCCGATTTGCTTTAGATTATTAAGACAGGAAACACCTTGTGCCTTGTTTTTAGCCTTGCTGAGCGCAGGCAATAACAAACCTGCGAGAATCGCTATGATCGCGATGACCACCAATAATTCGATGAGTGTGAAGGCAGAATGCTTGCGCTGGACATGTCCGCTTGAGAACGGAGGCTGCAGGGGTTTCACACCATCAAGGTAGCAAATCCAACCATGGCTTTCAACTAATTCGTGATGGTAAAAACCAGCTAAATGCGAGTTACTTTTTAGGCAGCTTGGTGATTGCTTCCTGCATTTCAGTCAAATGAACATCCGCCGAACGATCATCCGTGACATGCTTGATCGTTCCGTCCAGGCCAATCAGAAAACTCACGCGACGCGCCATGCTTTTTCCCGCTTCCTTGCGCACGCCGTAGGCATCGGCAATTTTCCCGTCAGTATCCGCAATTAATGGAAATTTCAGGCTGTATTTGGCCATGAACTTTCGATGGCTCTCTGCCGAATCGAAACTAACCCCTATCACTTTCACATTTTGTTGGGCGAGATCCCCCATCCTGTCCCGCAAACCGCACGCTTCCTTGGTGCATCCCGGTGTGTCATCCTTGGGATAAAAATAAAGCAGCACCACTTTCTTCCCTACTTCGTCCGACAACTTCCAGACCTTGTCATTCTGATCCTTGCCTTCCACCAGCGGAGCTTTATCTCCTACCGCCGGGGTCTTGGTCGCTTCCGCCAAACTTGGGATGACGCTCGCCAAAATAAACAAGCTGACCAGTGAAATCGCACTTAATAGCTTTATCTTCATAGATTATTTATATTCGAGCTGGTTGGACGTGGAAACATCATAGAAGATTACTACTAATAGAGTTCCTGCAAACCACCGGTACTATTCTTCTACCTACAATTCTATTTCTATTCCCTGTTGAATAGACATTTCTTCTGCCTCACAAATTTCCACCGCGCTCAAAGCATCAGTCGCCGTTACCACGCTGGGCCGGGTTCCACTACGAATACACTCCAGCAAATAACCAAGTTCCTGAACATAACCATCCGCTCCCTCGCACTGAATGGTTCGCGGTTCCTGCACTTCTTCAATAAGCCGCAAGCCATCCACTCCTCGCGCCATATCATAGTCTGCCGTGGCCTTTTCAAAATTCACCGTGTAAGCCATGTTGAAACCGAATCCTTTCGTCATGGCCCAACTTCCCTCCGCCGACACCATTGCTCCCGATGCCACGCGATATTGCGTCGTCACATGATCTATCGCTCCGCTGAACTTGCTATAACCTGTGGAATAAACACCGCTTGGCCGACCGAAGCAAAACTGCACAAAATCCGTATCGTGTATGTGCAAATCCAGCAACGCCCCACCTGACCGTGCGCCGTCGAAGTAAGATTTGTGTCCCCAACCCGGCGGTTCACAAACGCGACGAAACCGCGCTCCTAAAACCTTCCCGTAACTTTTCTCATCAATCGCCTTTTTCAACCACGCCCATTCCGGCCAGAAGCGCAGGCACATCGCCGGCATGAAAAATCCTTTGGCAGCTTGCGCCGCTTCGACAATCTCCCGCGCCTGCGCACTGGTTCGCGCCAGCGGCTTTTCACATATTACATGCTTGCCCGCCTTCAATGCCGCCACAGCCAATTCAGCATGCGCATGCGTCGGCGCACAGATGTCAACGAGGTCAATCTCCGGGTCTGTCAGCATGTCAGCAAAAATGCGATACGGTTTGACAAACGCCATGTCCAACTTCAGCGGTTCCGCCGTGCCGATATTTCCCGCAACCGTTGAAAAATCTCCATCCAAATGCCGTCCGCTCGGACTGCACAATCCCCCGATACGCATGCCGCCCAATTGCCGATACGCCTTGAGATGCGTCGCCGCCATGAACCCCAGCCCCACGATGCCCACTTTAATCATATGAGTTCAGACTCAATCGCAGCTTAATCCTTCAACTCTCCTTCAAAATCTTTTCCACCACTTGTTTTGCCGACCGAATATCCTCCACCCGCTGGCTGCCCGCTTCCCGTTCAATTGCCAGATCACCATGAAATTCCACTTCTTCGAGCGTCTTAAAAAATGCTTTCCAATCCACCTCGCCGGTTCCCACCGGCACTTCCTCGCCCCACGCGCCGCGCACCTTCGTGCGGGTGGCGTCCTTGATATGGCATTGCTTGATCCACGGGGCTAGTTCGCGCAGCGCTTCAATCGGATCGCCCTTCTCATAAAGAATCATGTTGGCCGGGTCAAAATTCACACCCACATTCGGCCAATCCAATTCCTCCAAAAAAACGCTCAGCGTTTCCGCCGTCTCCTGCCCGGTTTCAAAACCAAGCTCCATCCCTCGTGCTGCAAATACATCCGCAATGTCCGCTATCCGCTCAACCAACCTGCCAAACTCCGGATCGCTCGGCTCGTGCGGCAGAAAACCGGCATGGAACGTCACTAACTGCAATCCTAGTTCCTCGGCAATCGCCGCGTTTGCCTGGATGTTGCGCCAGTTTTCCTTCCAGGTTCCGTCCGGCACCACGCCGCCCGTGCGCCGAATCGTTTCTGGAGTGGAATAATCCTCGCCCACCGTTACGAACATTCCTGAGACCAGTTTTATTTTGTTTGCGCGACACAACTCGGGAAAATTGCCCCATACCTCCGGCTTCTCCCGCAATGGATCCAGCGCAATCTGCACCCGCGAGATGCCAATCGTTTTGAGTTGCTCCAGCAACTGCTCCGGGCTGGACGGTTGCAACGACCAACTGCATACCGCCAACTTTGATGCACTTAATTTTGTCATATCAATTAGTCGCGCACTTCTATTGAACCGTCCACCGCAGCTTCGTTTTCTGTAACTTCTCCACAAAATCCACAAACCCATCCGCCTGCGCTCGCAAGCGATCCAGCATTTCCTGGCTCGTCAACCTGCCATTGATATTTAATAATTTTGCAACCTGTGGCAGAAACACCCGTTCGGGATAAATATACGCGTTACGATAGCCGAAGATAAGCTGCAACTGTTCCACCGGTCTCAACGCGCCCCACACTCCCGCCGACAAGCCCACAAAACACACCGGACGTTTTTCAAAACTCTCCGGGAATTTCAACATATCAATAAAATATTTGAGCACGCCGGGCACGCTCCCATTGTATTCCGGCGTCACCACCACCAACCCGGAAGATTTCAGCACCGCATCCGAAAATGGCTGGAACGATTTCGGCTTTTCCGCGTACGAAGTCGGATGAAAAATCTCGGGCGGCATGTCTGCCAGATCCAGCACCTGCAACGGCACCTTCATCTCCGCGTACATCTCCTCCACATGCCTGGCCACCTTGCGCGTATGGCTGCCTGGCCGGTTCGTCCCAACAATCACAGTAATCATGCGCGTGAGAATGAAATGAACCTTCCCGGCAATCAAGCCCGTATCAACGACTCAGGCGAAATCATTAAACGATGAATTTCTTTTCCATTCTCCGAATCAAGGACGGACCTTTTTCCAGCTTATGAGTTTGCCTCCCGAATCAAACGTCATCTCATATAGATAATCCGTCCGCCAGGCGGACCCCGACGGGGGTAAATGTTCAACACTCCCGTCCTGCTTCTGGCGCAATTCGTCTGTGTGTTCCTGCTCCCGGTAAATCGCCCACCGGGCAACAGTTCCACCGCCTGCCACCTTCGTGGAAGTTAACGGCGCACCGTAATCGCTGACCATCTCGTCGTAAGTATAATTGCCAATCTGGCTGTCCCAATTTTTTTCTGTGCTGCATCCATTCACAAACAGCAGACAGCCGAGTGCGAACAATACGAGGAATCTCCAAGGCAATCGCCTTGCCGATCCTTTATTATTTGAGAACCCTTTAATCATGGCAGAAAGCTAATCCGAAAACTCGCAGTGTCGAATCTTAAATGAAGACACGAAGTTAAACCACTTTCTTAAAATGCCGCACCAGATGTATACCCCAACCGATCTGCCCAATCAGAAATGTTCCTGCTAATATCAAAAGCGGAATTAACGGCAGTCTTCCCCCCGACACATGATTGGCTTGCACCAGCAGACAGTGAAGACCGGCCAGAAAGCCCACGGCCATGCAGGCGAACCATAACGATTGATGCAAAAAGTATCGAAATGTCTCGCCACGATGCTCAGGCGATAACCAGTAATCTCGTCGCGGCATGTTGAAAGCACTCGCCGGCAAGAACCGCACCAGAAAACAAATCCCGACAATGGAGAAAGGAAAAATAAAACCAAAAATTCCCATGAAACGAAGATACTCCGACTTGCTCATCCAATTGTTGGGTTGCCCGCTCAAACCGAAGTGAGTTGCCACCCGCAGTGGAAGTTGCGGAATGGTCCAAAGCACATACATTGCGAATCCAAAATACAATAACGCGAGCAGCATCGCTGGATTACGTAATGTTTTCATAAGCTTTAATGGCTTGAAATACTGCCGCCCACTCCTTGCCACTCAGAGAAATCCTAATCCTACGTCTTATCCAGTTCACGCAATGGAGCTTTACCACGCGGCTTGCGCCTAAGTCCGTTCTGAAACAATAATTTCCACACCATCCACAACGCCTCATTAACGATGCCGCCGGACATCTTGGAAGTCCCTGCAAAGCGGTCAGTGAAAATAATTGGCACTTCCACCACCTTCATTCCCTGCCGCCAGATTTTATGCGTCATCTCGATCTGGAAACAATAGCCGTTCGATTCAATCGTATTCAGGTCGAGAGATTGTAGGGCGCGACGACGAAAACATTTAAAACCACCCGTGGGATCGGTAAACGGCATTCCTGTAATGAGCCTCACATATTCCGCCGCGCTCTTGCTCAACATTAATCGTCTCAACGGCCAGTTGATTACCCGGATGCCATTGCAATAACGCGATCCCAAAACCAGGTCCGCATCTTTGGCCGCTTCTAAAAACTTGGGAATGTCATCGGGGTTGTGCGAAAAATCCCCGTCCATCTCCATGACAAACTCGTAATCGCGTTCCAATGCCCATGTAAATCCCGCGCAATAGGCCCGTCCCAATCCCTGCTTCTGAGCGCGATGCAACACATGAATCGAAGGATGTTTCGCTGCCAGTTCATCCGCCACTTGCCCAGTGCCATCGGGCGAATTGTCATCCACCACCAGCAGGTCCACCGGTACAGAAAGCTTCAACAACCGTTCCGCCAGCGCTGGAAGGTTTTCGCGCTCATTGTATGTTGGCACCACTATGAGGGTCTTATTCATTGGCTAATCCCCGCAGACATTTATCTAAATAGATACCGAAAACAAGCTGTTTATGTCTATTTACGACCCCGACTGCGTCAAAAAGTAACACGAAACTTGTTTGACCCCAACCTGCTGCATCCGCGTCTTGGCCTTTCATCCGTCAGCCACCCGCTTCAAGTCCGCCTGGGACTAAAGCGTTATGAGGACAATGAGAACATTTTGTTCCCAAATTTTGCCTTGTCTCACGATTGTGTATAAGGACGTCGGTTGGTATAAAGTTTGATTGCATCCCATTAACCGGTTGTTATAGCCTTTTCTAATGGTGGCCTCGCTGATTACAGACGTGACCGAATTCGATAGCTGGCTCAGTCTTCCTTTTGTACTGCTGACCCTTTTTCAAATCTGGATGTTCATCCATGCCATCCGGAACCGGGAATATATTTGGGCCGCGTTCATCTTTTTCTTTTCGGTTTTTAGCGCCGTTTTTTATTATTTCATCGTTTACCGCAATTCCGGCTCCGCTTCACAGGGATTCGAGCTTCCGGGCGCGGCCAAACGCAAGCGCATCAAAGAACTGGAAGCACAGATTCATCACCTTGATAATGCCGTCCATCATTTTCAACTTGGCGATATCTATTTCCGGCAGGGCAAATTCCAAAAAGCCGAAACCTGTTATCGGGCCGCACTCGAACGTGATCCCAAGGACATTGATGCTCGTGCCCACTTGGGTCAATCCCTGCTCCGTCTGAAGCGTGCTGCTGAAGCCCGTCCGCTGCTGGAAGGCGTTTGTGCGGAAGATCCCAAGCACGATTACGGCTATTCCATGATGGCGCTGGCCGAAACTTTGACCGCGCTCGGCGAACAAAATGCCGCTTTGGAAATCTGGCAGCAAGTCACCTCCAACCATTCGTATGCCCGCGCCAAAGTTCAACTCGCTGAACTCTACCTCGCGAAGAATCAACCTGACCTTGCTCGCGTCGAAATCAAGGATGTGATTCACGATGACGCCCACGCTCCAGCTTTCCAACGCAAGCGCGACCGCGTCTGGGTGCGGCGTGCGAAAAGCCTGTCTCGCAAAGTCCCTGCTTAATGTCGGTAGCTGCGAACCCGAAAGTAGGATGGGCGTCTCGCCGGTCCGGGAAGAATCCATAGCGCTTGTCATGGATAACATCTCATTACGCTCTCAGACAGGCAGGATGCCTATCCTACCTTTACTAAATTCGGTAGTGTCCTAATTTGAATTTAGGTTGCGCCAAGATTATGGATGAGAAAATGAGGAACGTGAAATGCCAGCAAGTTGAAGTTGATGAGCTTTGGGGATTCATCGGCAAGAAAAAGAAAAACGCCACGGCTAAAGATATGGTTACCGGAATCGGTGACGTGTGGACTTTCATCGCCTTGGACGCAGACACAAAATTGATTCCCGCGTTTCTGGTGGGTAAGCGTGATTCCTATCACGCCAAAGCCTTCATGGATGATCTTGCCAGTCGCATGGGCTAACCGCATTCAGATTCCACTGATGCGCTCAAGGCTTATCCTGATGCGATTGAACGCAGCTTTGGAAGTGAAGTGGACTACGCGCAAATTGTAAAAACCTACTCCCTCAGTAATCTCAACAAGGACGCAGCAAGCCGGTATAGCCCGTTTCAACTTCACACGTTGAGAAGCAGAATCACACGCTCCGCATGCATTGCCGCCGCTTGAGCCGTTTGAGCCGTTTGACCAATGCTTTCAGTAAGAAGCTGGAAAACTTTCAGGCTGCGGTTGCAATGAATTTTGCTTATTATAATCTGTGCAAGACTCACAGCACGATTCGTTGCACTCCTGCGATGGCTGCTGGCATTGAAAAGAGTCAATGGACGGTTGAGGAACTGGTTAAGAATTGTGGCGAATAAAGAATATATCGAGCGGTTACAACTGGTAATATCTCACATGCACAAGGCCGATTCGACACACGTTGAATCGGTTCCTGTGCGTGAAGTATTTCAGGGTAAAACAATCTGGAATGGCATCGTAGAAGTGTTTGATCTGCGAGGACACCCCAAGGCCACGCGTTGCTATGCGTGGTCGCACAGGGCTGGCAAGGATGATTCAGACGAAAGGTTTGTTGCGGTCTTGGACATTCCGCCCGTTGTCTCACCAAAATCGGCGGTTAAGGTTGCAATTGCTGCGGAAGTGAAAGGAAAGCAGTGAGAAAGAATTGGAAACAGTGGATTTTTTTATGCGTTTGGTTTGCCGTGTATTCATATAACCTTCATTTTTTAACGCTTAAGTTTGGATATTACATACCCGTCTTCGTTTGCGTCGTAATCTATGTTTATGTGGATGGGCTGTTAAGCGACCGCAGAAAGAAAAATTCAAATTAGGACACTACCCTAAATTCTTATGGCAGTGCGTTGAATTCTTTCTTAACCTCGCCATCCGATGAAATCGATTTTGTCTGAAGCCAGCCGGGTACCGTTTGCAGCCCAAGTTGAAGAGATTGTCGCGTCCACTCCCATTTACGACATCCATACGCATCTTTACGAACCTGTTTTTGGCGAACTCCTGCTCTGGGGCATTGATGATTTGCTCATCTATCATTATCTCGTGGCCGAGTCCTTCCGTCTCCATGATGTTTCCTACGATAAGTTTTGGTCGCTCTCCAAGACCGAACAAGCTGACCTCATTTGGAATACCCTTTTCATCGAACACTCGCCCATCTCGGAAGCTTGTCGCGGCGTCCTGACCACGCTGCATGCGCTTGGACTCGATGTAAAGAAACGTGATCTGCCTGCTTTGCGCCAATGGTTCGCTGGCCGAACTGTGGAACAGCACATTACTCAATGCATGGAACTTGCCGGTGTGCGTAACATCTGCATGACCAATTCCCCATTCGATGACCTTGAACGTCCAGTCTGGGAAAAAGGCTTTCACCGTGACGAACGGTTTACTGCCGCGCTCCGCATTGATCCGCTCATTCTGAACTGGCCGGAAACTGCTCCCAAGCTCGCACAATGGGGTTACAGCGTGGAAGTAAATCCCGGGAGCAAAACCTATAGCGAAATCCGCCGCTTTCTGGCGGACTGGTCCAAACGCATTGATGCCAAATACCTGATGGTTTCGTTGCCGCCTGATTTCGCGTTTCCTGCGAATACCGTTTCCGCAAACTTAATCGAGCACGCCGTGTTGCCGCATTGCCGCGAGCATAACCTGCCCTTCGCGCTGATGCCGGGCGTCAAACGCGCCGTTAATCCTCAATTAAAATTGGCCGGTGATGGCGTTGGCCTGAGCGATCTCAACACGCTGCAAAATCTTTGCGCTCAATTTCCGCAAAACAAGTTTCTCGCTACTGTTCTTGCCCGCGAGAACCAACACGAGCTGTGCATCCTCGCCCGTAAGTTTCGCAACCTGCATATCTTCGGCTGCTGGTGGTTTACCAATATCCCTTCTCTCATCGACGAGATCACCCGCATGCGCATTGAATTGCTTGGCCCCAGCTTCACGCCGCAGCATTCCGACGCCCGCGTGCTCGACCAGATCGTTTACAAATGGCAGCACAGCCGCCGCGTCATCTCAAATATCCTGGTGGAGAAATACACGGAACTGGGACAAACCGGCTGGCAAACCTCCCCTGCGGAAGTCGAACGCGACGTCAAAGAACTCTTCGGCGGCGCTTTCGAGAAGTTCTGTCGCGGATAGACTTGGGAGTTTCCGGCGGCTTGAATAATCCGCCCCGCAACTTCCGTCCAACAGTGGTGTTGAAAAAGGAAATGGCCACCCCAACTCCTAAGAGCACTGCAATCCGCCCTTTATGGGTCATTGCTTTTGCTTTGGTTACCATTGCCGTCTGTCTCGTGGCCTTGGTTGTTAAAAAACAGTCCTCACAAGGATCGCTGGCTCAGTCCAATTCTTCGGATCAAGCTATCGAACCGGCTTTACCTCCCGAGTCTGCTACACAAAAAACTTCTCAGAAACCGAGACTCGTCCAAACCGGCCAAATTGCAAAGCCGGCTCCAGCAAAACCAAATCATGAACTTCCGCCTCCTATAGACATTCCGGTAGCAAACGAACAACCCATTCCCGTTGAAACGCCAACTCCGCCCACGCCTTCCGTCTCGGGTGGTCTGGCGCCGCTAACTGGTCGAGGAGGAGACCAATCGGGCGGCACTATCACCGGTCGTGTCGTTCTTAAAGGAACTCCGCCACCAGAAAAAGTTATTGAAGCGATTGCTGCTGATGTAAACTGTGGAAAACTGTATTCCCAGCCGGTTAAGACTCAATTTTATACGGTTTCAACGGATGGGGGATTGGCGGATGTTTTTATTTTCATCCGCAGCGGCTTGGAAGGAAAAAGTTTTGCAACACCTTCGACGCCAGTCATGATTGATCAAACCGGCTGCCTCTATCAACCCTACATCGTCGGCGCGATGGTCAAACAAAAGATCAATTTCAGAAACTCTGATCCAGTCTTGCACAACATTCATCCCACGCCCGCATCCCAAGGCAACCGGGAAATCAACAAAGCCCAAATGGCAGGCGGACCACCCATTGGGATCTCCTTTGACACGCCGGAATTGCCGGTGCGTGTCAAATGCGATGTCCATCCATGGATGTTTGTGTATGTTTATGTGGCTGATAATCCGTTCTTCGCAGTGACCGACAAGGATGGCAACTTTACCATTGCGAATGTTCCTCCCGGCACATACACCCTGGAAGCCATCCATCGCAAGGCAGGTTCAGCCACCAGAGGAGTCGAGGTGAAGGACGGCACTGTGCAGCAGGAATTTACTTTGGAAGTGCCAAGTAATTAATCTGCTCATCAATTCTGTTGCGGTTTGAGGCGCGCCCAAACCATCCGCCTCCAAATCCACGCTGCCAGCCACAATCCTGCAAAAGGGAGCCAGACATACAGAAATTCGCTCTTCATCACTACCCATCCCCGGTGACTGAAGAATCCTCCCACGCCAATCGGTGAAACTTCAATCGGCGTCCAGGGAAAGAAATAACGTGTCGCATTAAAAGGCACGAAGAAACCAACTCCTTCCCCTCCATCTGTAAATGCATCCAACACTCCGTGCGATGCCGTCGCCATAAAGAAAAAAGCCAGCAGTCCCCACCACCTTTTCGAAAACGGTGCTATGTACTTGAACTCCCAAAACATGGCCAGCAGTGCCCAGAACACCGCGAACAGCAGTGAATGCGTCAACCCGCGATGTCCGAGCATGCTTTCGTAAGGAATACCAAAGCGAAAACTGATCACGTCAAAATCCGGCATGGCTGCCGAACCTGCCGCCAACACCCAGAACCGCCACGACATTCGCTCGCCCGTATAGGTCTTTCCCAAGGCAACCGCCGCAAAAGCATGTGAAAACGCCGATGGCATACGTTCCTAAACCCGTTCTCCCATAAAAGTTTCTTCTCAACGGCCCGCTACTCAGACTCTTGCGCTTTTCCCTTTCGTAACGCGCTTCCCTGCTCCATTGTTATCTTATGTCAGGTTTGATAGCAATTGTGGGTAGGCCGAATGTTGGAAAGTCGGCTTTGTTTAACCGTATTGTCGGACGGCGCATCGCCATCGTCCACGATCAACCGGGGGTGACGCGGGATCGCGTCAGCGCCGAGGCGGAATGGGGCGGTCACGCCTTTACGCTTGTGGACACCGGCGGCATTGGGCTTTTGCGCGGAGAAAAGTCGGTCGATGTCATCATCAAAGCCGCCTTGGACCAGGTTGACCTCGCCATCGAAGCCGCCCATGTCATTATCCTGGCCGTCAATGTGCAGGAAGGCGTCGTTCCACTCGACCGCGAAGTAGCCGCAAAGCTGCGGCGTTCCGGCAAACCTGTTCTCGTTGCCGCCAATAAGGTGGATACACACCGCGTCGAAACTGCGGCCTTGGAGTTCTCCGAACTGGGTTTTGATAAACTATTTCCCGTCAGCGCCATCCATGGCGAAGGCATTGAAAATTTGATGCAGACCGCCACTTCTCTGCTGCCCCAGCAGGAAGGTCCCATGCAACCCGCGCCGGAACCCGGCGACGAAGTGGTGGAACAGGAACCGTTGGAAAAAGTGGTTGGTCCCGTCAAACTCGCCATCGTTGGCCGGCCTAATGTCGGCAAATCTTCCATCATCAATGCGCTGACCCAATCTGAGCGTGTCATCGTTAGCCCCATTCCCGGCACTACCCGCGATGCTGTCGATGTTCCCTTTGATGTCATTACTGAGGGCATTCGCCAATCCTACGTTCTGATTGACACCGCCGGTATGCGCAAAACGCGCCGTATTGATGACTCCATCGAGTTCTTCAGCGTCAAGCGTACCGAAGAATCGATTGCTCGTTGTGACATAGCAGTGCTCGTTCTCGACGCCGAAACGGGCATCACTGAACAGGATAAAAAAGTCGCCGATAAAATTGTAGAGGAACGCAGGGCATGTATCGTCGTCGTCAACAAATGGGATCTCGTCGAAGAAGATGTGAAAAAAGCACGCGAAGAAGAAATGGATCGTCGCAACAGCAAAAACCGTGGCCGGGATGAGCGTCGCGTGGAACGTCTCACCACCTTGAGTGAGTTCGGCGACTGGGTTCAGAAGCATCTTTTTTTCCTGGATTATGCGCCGGTCATTTTCACTTCGGCCAAATCCGGCTTCCATTTGGACCGACTCCTTGAGGCCGTCCGTTATATCGCCGACCAGTTGACGCAAAAAATTCCCACCGCGTTGCTCAACCGTGCCATCAATGACGCCGTGGAAAAACGTCAACCCATCAGTGCTGCCGGTCATCGTTTGAAGTTTTTCTACGCCACTCAGGTCCGACAAGCCCCGCCCACCTTCCTGCTTTTCGTTAATCGCGATGAACTTTTTTCCGACCAATATAAGAAGTATTTAGGCGGTGAAATTCGCAAGGCTTTTGGTTACGAAGGCTGTCCTATCATTTTGGTGCCCAAGGCACGGCCTAAAACCATCGAACCGATGCGTCGATTCAAGACCAACCGCCCCAAACAGGCCGAGAATTCGCGTAAAACAGTGGTGGCCCGCAGGTCAAAAAAGCCCCGCTCGTAATAACCGCCTTAATTTCGAAATTCCGGCAAATTTATTCATTTTCCCCAATGAATAACGTTGTCGTAACTTTTTTCGAAAATCTTCTTGTCACCACAACAGGTAGTGTTACTTTTTATGTATTCCCCTATGTGATGGGGTTTTTACGCTAACAAAAAGGGCGTAAACTGATTAAATTAGGCCCAATTTTACAAATTTCCCGACTTATTGTCCGTATTGAAATAATCGGGTTTTGTGTCCCGAAAACCGCAGCCGAAAGGTAAAAAAATCATGATCGACACACACGACCAAGTAATCTCCCCGTCCCCTGCTCAATCGCGCCGCCGTCAGGCCGCTGGCGTTACATCTTCGCGCGCCCCAAAAGGTGCTGCCTCCGGTCAAAAAGCATTGCGCATCGAGCGCGTTTTTAGTGATGCCAAAGTCAAGCCTTTCGACCAGCTCGAATGGGAAAAGCGGACTGCGGAAATTACCGACGATGCCGGCAAGGTAATCTTTAAGCAGGAAAACGTTGAAGTGCCCAAGTCCTGGTCCATCCTCGCCACCAAGGTCGTTGTCTCCAAATATTTTTACGGCGAGCAAAATACCTCGGAACGCGAAACTTCGGTCCGCCAGCTCATCCATCGCATCTGCCGGACTATGGCGGATTGGGGAATCAAAGATGGTTATTTCAGCAAGGCTGATGGTGAAATTTTCTTCGATGAATTGACCTGGCTTTGTGTGAACCAATACGGTGCGTTCAATTCACCGGTCTGGTTCAACGTCGGTCTCTATCATCAATACGGCGTCGGCAAGAATTCCGGTCGCGGCAATTGGTATTACAATCGCAAAACCGGCGAAGCTGAGCGTTCCACCACCCAATACGAATATCCCCAGGGTAGCGCCTGTTTCATTCAATCGGTGAATGACAACATGGAAGACATCATGCACCTGGCTTACAGCGAGGCGATGCTCTTTAAATACGGCTCCGGCACCGGCACCGATTTAACCCCGATTCGTTCCAGCCGCGAAAAACTCAGCGGTGGCGGACGTCCAAGCGGTCCCCTTTCCTTCCTGAAGGTTTACGATCAGGTTGCCAATGTCGTTAAATCCGGCGGCAAGACCCGTCGCGCGGCCAAGATGAACACTTTGCGTGATTGGCACGGCGACATCGAAGAATTTATTGACGCCAAGCAGAAGGAAGAAAAGAAGGCATGGTCCTTGATCGAGCAGGGTTATGACGGTTCGTACAATGGCGAAGCCTACGGCAGCGTGATGTATCAGAACGAGAACCTTTCTGTTCGCGTCAGTGATGCGTTCATGACCGCTGCCGAAGCAGGCACCGAATGGTGGACGCGTTCCATCACCAGTGGCAAGCCGCTCGAAAAGAAGGATGCCGACAAGCTGATGAACAAGATCGCTGAAGGCACCTGGATTTGCGGCGATCCTGGTTTGCAATATGATGATGCCATCCAAAAGTGGCACACCTGCAAAGGCACAGAACCGATTCATTCCACCAATCCCTGCTCGGAATATGTGTTCCTGAACAATACTGCTTGCAATCTCGCTTCCTTGAACTTGATGAAGTTCAAGCGCCCGGAAGGCACGTTTGATGTCGAACGCTTTAAGGCGGCTGTCCGCATTTATATCACGGCTCAGGAAATTCTGGTTGATAACGCCAGCTATCCCACCAAGGACATTGCCGAGAATTCCCACATTTACCGCACTCTTGGTCTCGGCTACGCCAACCTTGGCTCGCTCATCATGAGCTACGGCCTGCCTTACGACTCCGATGGCGGCCGCGCGCTGGCTGGTGCCATTACCGCTATAATGACCGGTCACGCCTACGAGCAATCGGCTGAGATCGCCAGCACCATTGGCGCTTTCAAAGGTTATCACGATGCCCGTTGCGCTCATGTGAAAAAGCCGGTCGCCAAGGACAATGTCGCCTCGATGCTCGGGGTCATTAAGTTGCATCGCGAAGCGGTCGAAACCATTCAACCCAACCGCGAATTCCACTATCTCAAGGAAGAAGCGCGCAAGTGCTGGGATCACGCCATCGAACGTGGTCAAAAGGCGGGCTATCGCAACGCCCAAGTCACTGTGCTTGCTCCCACCGGCACCATCGCTTTCCTCATGGATTGCGATACCACCGGCGTCGAACCTGACATTGCCCTGGTCAAATATAAATTGTTGGCCGGCGGCGGGCTGTTGAAGATCGTTAATCGCACTGTGCCCGAAGCGCTCCAACGCCTCGGTTACAAGACGGAAGACATTCAAAAGATTGTCGCGCACATCGAGAAGTACGACACCATCGAAGACGTGGAAGAAAACGGCAAAACCATTGCCAGCGGCCTCCGAACTGAACACTTGGATGTCTTTGATTGCGCCTTCAAGCCTTATCAGGGTAAGCGCAGCATCAAATACATGGCCCATCTCAAGATGATGGCCGCGGCGCAGCCGTTCATCAGCGGGGCGATTTCCAAGACGGTCAACCTGCCGCAGGATTGTTCCGTGGAAGACATTCGCGATGCTTACGTTCAAGCCTGGAAAATGGGCCTCAAGTGCGTTGCCATTTATCGCGATGGCTCGAAGCGTTCCCAGCCACTCAACACCAAGAAAACCAACGAAGGCGGCGGCACCACAGCGGAAAAAGCGGCGACTGAAGTTGCCACGCTCACCAATCGCATCCAGGAACTTGAAAAGGAAGTCGGCGCGTTGCGCGAAGAAGCCGTTCAACCGCTCCGCCGTCGTCTGCCCGATACCCGCACGGCTATCACGCACAAGTTCGACATTGCCGGCCACGAAGGTTATCTCACGGTTGGCTTGTTCGAGGACCATCAACCCGGTGAACTATTCATCACCATGGCGAAGGAAGGTTCCACCATCGGCGGTTTGATGGACAGTATCGGCACCCTCACCAGCATGGCGTTCCAATACGGCGTGCCGCTGGAAGCTTTGGTCCGCAAGTTCGCACACCAGCGTTTCGAACCCTCCGGTTTCACCAAGAACCCGGAAGTCCGCAACGCCTCATCCATTACCGATTACGTCTTCCGCTGGATGGCGTTCCAATTCATCCCCGGCTATCGCGAAGCCAACACGGTGTCCCGCAACCAACCCGAACTGGCCATTCCCGGCCTTTTGGAAGAGTTGAAGAAGAAGATCAATCGCCCGGTGCCGGAACTTCCGATTTCCGAAGACACGGACATTCTGGAAATGAAACCCACTGACGGCAATGGTCATGGGCACAAGCACTCCGGCGTTGGCCGAACCGTTAATAGCCTGAGTGAATCTGTGGCTCATTTCCAACAGGATGCGCCCACGTGCCCGAATTGCGGTCACATGGCCGTTCGCAACGGGGCTTGCTATAAGTGCCTGAACTGTGGCGAAAGTTTGGGCTGTTCATAATTGACCATCGTTACCAACCAAGGCGCACCTGAAAAGGTGCGCCTTTTCTCATTTTCTCCACAGACAATTCATTATTTCTCATAACCTGAGTTATTTTGATATAGCTGTTTCCAATGTGGGGAACATTGACTAGATTAAGCCGCTTGAAAAGCCGGTGAAGTCAGTTCGGTTTGATTAGCGAAACACAAGATTTATCATGCAGACCATCGTAATTGGACATAAGAATCCAGACATGGATTCCATCTGTTCCGCCATCGGGTATGCGCGGCTGAAACAACTTCTGGGCGTGCCGGATATCATTGCGGCACGCGCGGGGAATACCAATGCCCGCATTGATTACGTGCTCAAACGATTCCACGTCGCCGCGCCGGTTTTCCTGAGCGATGTTTCTCCGCGCGTCAGCGATGTCATGCGGCGTGATTCCTTTTTCGTGCAATCGGATGTCGCCATTTACGATGCCATTCAAATGATGGCGGAAAAGGAATTGCGCGGCCTCCCGGTCGTTGACAAAAACAATCGCTGCCTGGGAATGCTCTCCTCCTTCAAGCTGAGTCATTACCTGTTTCCTCCCCGGGAAGAAGCTTCCTCGGCACGAATCGTCGAAGCCTCGCTGGCTGGCATTGTGAAAACTTTTGCCGGCACGGTGATCAGTGGCGAGATATCCAATGAAGCGGTGGAAACCTTGCTGATGGTCGGCGCCATGGATTTGAACACGTTCACCCAGCGGATGGAACGTCAGCGGGACAAGAAAATCGTTCTTTTTGTCGGCGACCGCGAACACATCCAGATGGCTGCCATCGAGTGCAAAGCCCGCGCCATAGTAGTCACCGGCGGTCTGCCCATTTTAGACCGCGTCCGCGAGGCCGCGCAGGAAAAAAAGGTCACCCTGGTCAGTTCTCCCTATGATACGGCCACCACGGTGTTGCTCGCGCGCGGAGCCTTGAGAGCGGAACGTTTGCTCGAACATTTTATCAGCTTCAACCCGGACACCCCGTTGGAAGCCGCCCGCGAACGCGCCGCCACCTCGACCTCTTCCGTTTTCCCTGTGGTGGGAGAGGGAAACGTCCTGCTGGGCATCATCACGAAAAGCGACTTTCTCAAACCTGTCCCGCGACGATTGATCCTCGTTGATCACAACGAACTTTCCCAAGCGGTGCAAGGTGCGGATAAAATTCCCATCGTGGAAATTCTGGATCATCATCGCATCGGATTCACCAGCAATTTGCCGATTCATTTCTGGAACAATCCGGTCGGTTCCACGAGCACCATTGTTACCTTGTGCTACCAACAGATGGGAGTGCCAATTCCCTCTGACATTGCCGGCCTGTTGATGGCGGGACTTATCTCCGACACCTTGAATTTAACTTCGCCCACAGCCACACCGGTAGACAGCCGCGTGTTGGATCATCTGGCAAAAATCGCGAGTACAGATCCAGCCGAATTGGCCGAACAAATTTTCTCGGTTGGCTCGCCGCTCCTGACCATGACTCCGGCTCAGGTAATCACCGCCGATTGCAAGGAATACGAAGATAGCGGCAGAAGGTTTACCGTCTCGCAGATTGAAGAACTCAACTTTGCCCGGTTCACTGATAAACAGTCGGAACTCTTCGCGGCACTGGAGAGCCATTGCTGGGGTCGTGGATTATTTTTTGCTGCGTTAATGGTGACTGACATCAACACACAGAACTCTTTGTTGTTGGTTGCTGGAGCGCCGACCTTCCTCGAACGCATTACCTTTCCCGCACATGGACCGCATATCTGGGAACTGGATGGCATCGTGTCCCGCAAGAAGCAGTTACTGCCCTATTTGTTGCAATGCCTTACCGGCGCTGGCGCGGGTTAGTAAAGCGAGGTTAGCAGAAGTTTTGATCTATTTCCCCGCAACCTTGCGGGCAGCTTTACCGGCAACTTTGCGCGCCGGGATCACCACGCGCATGGCACTGGCCTTGACGGTATCCAGAACGGGAGTGGCGCCTGGAGCGGTTGGCTTCAATCCCAGCTTACGCGCCACATGATTGAAGGATCTGGTCCGGCCTTTGGCGCGCGTGGCGGTGGTTTCGAATACAAACGAAAATGAAATGGAACGGTCTCCTCGCGTTTCCACCCAATGAGGCGCATTCTGCGGCTGATGCAGTCCCTTGCCAGCTTTAAGGTTGAAGACATGTTCCAGCTTGGGATCTCGTCCGGCGAGATCCACCTGGGCGATATCCACCACGCCACGAATATAGAATTGCTCCATTTCCGCTTCGGTCACGGCTCGCGGCGAGTAAACGTGATAAATCTTATCACCGGCAATCTGGCAGAAAAATGCGATCTCAGGGTCAAAGTGGAAAGGCGTGGTCGTGGCAGCGGAACTTACAAAAATAGCTGACTCCAGACGCACGACGCGTTCATCTCCGAGTCCTCCCCGTAAATCGACGACCTGCTGGAACAACTCATCAAGCAATGCCCGAAACCGTTTATCATGATTCTCCGGTCGTTTCATGAGCACGCGGTAGGAGCCTTTCTCCATATTATCCAGGGCGTCCGCCGGTTTATAATCCACGTGCTTCACTGAGTAAAATTTCACGCCTGGCTCGGGTGCACCAGCACCGACGTAGTAATCTTTTTTATGGTCGTGATATTTATCCGCCAAGGCGCGGAGCGAATCGTTTTGAAATAAATCCAACCCGCTCAAATTATGCGTGAAGCCAAATGGCTCGCGGTCAAATGATTCTCCGAAGATTTGAGGATCCAGGTTAAGGTGGGAGTTACCAGCATCACCCATGGGAGCTTTCATAAGTACAACAAATACTTACTAACAAACGAGTTGTCGAGCCGAATGTGAACGCGCCATGGCACATGGGCGCAATTGGATCCAGTTCTCAAAGCAGGCGGCTATTGGGGAAAACGCAGGGCGTTTGCATCAATGCAATGGCATCAAGAACAGCGATGAGATACGGCCTTGGGCGAGTCAACTCACTTGGAATTATCTTCTCGACATAAAGTGAGGACATTTTAAACTTACCCGCATTGCCCGATTTCAATGCGGGTAAGTTTAACTTTATTCGATCTCCGGTTTATTCAGTTATAGAGTTATTAATAAACCTTTGGTGAGTCTTTGGATGCCGTTCCAATGGTGTTCTCTACGGGTAAGTTTCTTATTTTGATCTCCAATGGATGGATAGTACAAACCATCGGAAAAGAATGCCGCTCATTCGCCCGGTGAAAAGGAAGTGTTATCCAGTAACTTTATTCCGGGACTTTCAAAGCTGATGCGACGGGCTTTGTAGAGCGCCCCGAGGGCCTGCTTGAATGCCTTTTTGCTGGTCCCAAACGCTTCGCGGATTGTTTCCGGTGAACTCCCATCGTCAAAGCCAAGGCGTCCGCCATTCCGCTCAAGTGCCTGGACAATCTGGTCGGTCAATGACGCCACGCGTTTGTACCCAGACGCATCGAGGCTCAAATCGAGCTTGCCGCCAGAGCGTATCGTGCGAATGAAGCCTTTCAAATTCTGTCCAACGGCGAGTGGCGCGGAAAGTTTGTCGTGGTAGAGCAGTCCCTGATGGGCATTTTCCACGATGGCATTGTAACCAAGGGGCGTGCTGCCAGTGATAAGAAACTCAACGGCTTGACCTTCGCGATAGTTTGGTGCTCGCCGGTTTAAATGTCGGTACAATCGCGTGGTCGCCACAATCCGATTGGATTTCTGGTCGAGATAGATGTAAGCGATCACCCGCTGGCCTGCACGGACGGGCGTTTCCTGTTCGCGGAACGGCAGCAATAAATCCTTGGCGAGGCCCCAGTCGAGAAACGCGCCGATGCGAAGGTTCACGCTGATGACTCGCAGATGAGCAAACTCACCGACCATCGCGAACGGGATTTCGGTGGTGGCCACGAGTCGGTCTTCAGAATCAAGATAGACAAATACATCCAATTTGTCTCCCGGCGCGACTCCGCGTTCTATATAACGACCGGGCAGCAGGATTTCTCCCAGTTCTCCGCCATCAAGGAAGAGTCCGGGAGCAGCTTCTCTCACCACTGAGAGTGTGTTGCGTCTGCCAATAATTGCCATTACACCAAAACATAAACGCGTTCTGGCTTAATCAGGAGCAAAATCTTACTTGTCGGCCAAGTAGATGGTATAGGCCGACCGCTTGGCATTCGCGTACGTCTTCGCGGGGACGAGTTCAACCTTAAGCCCGGCTTTGGCAAGTTGGTTCGCAAAGGCGGGATCCGGACGTGCCGACCAGAAGGCCGCCCGCCCACCGGGTTTTAGTGCGCTCGCAATTCGCTGCAAACCGTTTTGCTGATACAAACGAGCGTTCTGTTTTTGAACCATCGCCGTCGGTCCATTATCCACATCGAGCACGATGGCGTCATAACGAGACCGTCCGGCGCGAGCGATAACATCCCATACGTCTTCAACGAAAACTTTCACTCGGGAATCGTCCAGCAGCGTTCCGTTTAAGTGGGACAAGAATTCGCGGTTCCAATCCACGACTTGGGGGATCAACTCCGCGACTTCTATCGTGGCTTTTGCGCCAACCCGGTTCAACACGGTCTTCAAGGTGAAACCCAAGCCCAAGCCGCCAATCAATATGCAAGAATCACTTTGAGCCGGAAGCCGTCCCACTACCAACTCGCCCAGCAGAAGCTCTGAGGCGGCAATCTTTGAATTCATCAATTCCTGCTCGTTCAAGCGGATGCAATAAGTTCCGTCATGCTCGTAGAGAATGAGACGCGCGCCGTCCGGCGTGGTGGTTTCAGCAAGTTTTCGATTGGGTTTCATAGGCCGGAGCCGTTCAACCCTGGAAATCTTTACCACCAGGCATTGGTTGGGCTGGGAACCGCAGACCAATATGGATCGGTGTCTGGTGGTTGCAAAGGAAAAGTAAAAGCTCCGGCGTGACCATCGCCATACAGCATAATGGACAGACTTTTTCCCTTATAATTGTGCCAGACGCTTTTGGGGTCGGTGACACCGCGGTTGACATGCCAGATCCAGTCGCCTTGGATAAACTTTTTGGAGGCGCTCAGGGCTATCTCAGACAATTTGATCGATTGGCCATCATAGGCATCCGGGGTGCCAGCGGCATTCCCACAAACGCGCTTGGTCCGGATGTAATCCACTGCCCATTCAGTCAGGTAACTATTGCCATATTGGTTATAACAGTTGGTCGCGCCATGGGCGGGATAGATGTCCCCTTTGTCCGCCGGGCATTTAAAAATTTCGGGGGTGCCTTGGAAGGGATAGAGCGGCCGGTTGATCATGGCGACAAAAACATCGTAAGCGCCATTCTGGCCACCGGTGGAAGCCCAATCCAGGCAACGCGGAAAGAAGTCAGCGTTTTCATTGGCATACATGAGGAAGGCCAAACCCACCTGTTTATTGTTGCTGATGCATTTGGTTTGCAGCGCCTTGGCTTTCGCCCGCGCCAGAGCGGGAAGCAGCAACCCGGCGAGGATGGCGATGATGGCAATAACAACCAATAGTTCAATCAAGGTGAAGGCGGCTCGACGCGAGGTTACTTGATAACTGACCGAGCAATGCGAGGTCCTTATTGATTTCAAATAACTCATAATAACTCCCGGTTAGAGAGAACACTGGTGGAGACAGTAAAGATGTTATATCGAGTTTGTGCGCAGGTCAACAACAGGGTAACTTTTTCAAAAGGCAGCACATTAACGAAATGATTATGAATCGAAAAAAATTAGATCCGCGTTTAATGTATATCTCAGCGTCTAACTATCACAAAGCTGCTCGGGTATTGACCAGTTATTTAGGACAAACTCATGATGGGAGTATTGCAAGCCCAATGATCATGAATATGGCATTTTCAGCAGAAGTTTATCTGAAATGCATCCATGTCATCCGATCTGGCGCCCCCCCAAACAAAATACATTTCCTGAAAGATCTTTTTACCACCCTCAGCAAAGATGATAAAACTGAGATTAGGAAGTATTTTGATGAATTAATCAAATCGAATCCAAATGCCGAAGCAGCAAAGAAGGCTTTTCCAGGTATTGATCTCAGTTTGGAAGGCCAGCTAACCATGGCAAACAAAGCATTTACTGAATGGAGATATTCCTATGAAAATCCACCAAGCAGCGCAGGAGTTATTGGCGACCTTCTTTTCGCTCTCCGCCGACATATTTTAAATTTGCAATCAGATTGGAAGAATGACGGACCTAAAATTGATATACCTAGCCAGAACCAAGGCGTATGAGAAATTTCCCGCCATTAGTTTAAATAGTAAGCCTCGCCCTCTGGAATCAGAACACTCTTAACAGAAGCTGTGCACGAAGCTTATCAGCTTTCATTAAATTATTGTGATGTCATTCGCGCATACAACAGGAGCAGCACTTCCGACATTGGCGCCAAACTTTACGACCAGCACTAGATCATCTGTTACTTCGTGGACTTTGGTTGCAGCTGGAAAAGGCTTGACTCATTGTATAACGAGTGTTATACGTTTCTTGTGGAATCCTGAAAGGATCATTTCCATAAGCGGTGCATCTGTGCCGTGGGTCTTTGACAATCAAGCCGGAGGACGGATGTCTGAGGGCAGAGGCCGGAGGAAGCCGCCTGAAGGCGGAACTCCGAACTTGGAGAAGGAGAACTACGGTTACTCCGCGCTAATTACGGTTAATTGCGGTTATTTACGGTTAAAAAAAGTGATGTGCGCACAAAGAGGGAGATGTTAGAGCCTCCTGACGCCGACTGCTACGGTACGGGAGCGGGTTCGAGCTGGTACGACCTGGTATGAGTTGATGGGAGTTGAAAATGTTGCGTGGTTCGTGGTGCGTTTGCCAAGGCAGGACGGAAATTCCGGGTTATTCCGCGTTAATCCGGGTTAATGGGATTAAAAAAGTGGAAGACAGAAACCGGAAAATTGGCCGCGAAAGGGCGCAGAGATCGCAAAGGAGATTAAAAATAAGGTAAATATGAGCAAGTGCGAGCTAGTACGACCTGGTGTGAGTTGTTGCGAGTGTTTCGTGGTGCGTATTACGTGCAAGACCTTGGTTTAAAGTCGCCGTTTGTAAAACTCATATCGATACCCGCTTGGCTTGACTCCCAAGGGTTGACGAATAAAGTTAGAAGATGTCCAGCAACTACTTCCAAAATGGTTGGCAAGCACCGCTAAGTCGGCGGCAGATGTTGCGTCGGTTTGCGAATGGCTTTGGCATGCTGGGGGTGGCTTCGTTGTTCGGGGAGGGGTTTGTTTCGAGTGCATTGGCGAATGTTGCTTCGTCAAACCCCTTAGAGGTAAAGCCGCCGCAATATCCGGCAAAGGCGAAGCGGGTGATTTTCCTCTTCATGTCGGGCGGGCCATCGCATGTGGATACGTTCGATCCGAAGCCGCGTTTGGCGAAGGACAACGGCAAGCCCCTGCCCTTCGAAAAACCGAAGCTGGAACGGACGAAGACGGGGAATTTATTGCAGTCGCCGTGGACGTTTAAGAAATATGGGCAATCGGGCATCGAGGTGAGTGAGTTGTTTCCGCACCTGGCAACGTGCGTGGATGATATGTGCGTGGTGCGGTCGATGGTGGCCGACAACATCAATCATAATGGAGCATGCCTGCAAATGAACACGGGCGAGCAGGCGTTCTCAAGGCCGAGTTTGGGTTCATGGTTGCTTTATGGTTTGGGCAGCGAGAACCAGGATTTGCCGGGGTTCATTGTTATTAGCCCGGCGCAACCGGCACAAGGCGCGCCACTGTGGAGTTCGAGTTTTCTGCCGGCTTCGTATCAGGGAACGCTGGTATCGGATCTGAAAAATCCGATTGCGAATTTGAGCAATGCCCGTTTTTCAACACGGCAACAGCGGGAGCAGTTGGATGTGTTGAAGCAGTTGAACCAATTGCATCAGCAGAAGCGCGAGGAGGACAGCCGGTTAAGCGCACGGATTGAGGCGTTTGAACTGGCGTTTCGCATGCAAGCGCGGGCACCGGAGGCTTTCGATGTCGCAAATGAATCCGAGGAGACGAAGAAGCTTTATGGGTTGGATGAAGGGATGACGGAAACTTTCGGCAAGCAATGCCTGATGGCGCGGCGCTTGGTGGAACGGGGTGTGCGGATGGTGCAGGTGTATCACACGCAGACGGCAAAGCGGAGCAGTTGCCAACTCTGGGACCAGCACGGCAGCTTGAAAGCGGAGTTGCCGAATAATTGCGCATCGGTGGACAAGCCAATTGCGGGTTTGCTCAAGGACTTGAAGGCACGCGGTTTATTAGAGGATACGCTGGTGGTTTGGGGCGGTGAGTTTGGACGCACACCAACGGCAGAGGGAACTGACGGGCGTGAGCATCATCCATTTGGTTTTACGATGTGGATGGCGGGTGGTGGCATCAAGCCCGGGCTGGTGTATGGTGCGACGGATGAATTTGGCTGGCATGCGGTGGAGAACAAAGTTCACGTCCACGATCTGCATGCGACGATTTTGCATCTGATGGGGATCAACCACGAGAAACTGACGTATCGTTATAGTGGAAGAGATTTTCGGTTGACGGATGTGCATGGCCGGATTGTGACAGACATTTTGGCATAGGAGCTGGTTCTAAATGAGAAGAGGTGGATGAATGCCTGCCTTCACGCAAACCCCATAGTTGAGAAGGAACAAATCTGAAAGGCTTTTGCACCAACACAGTGCAAGGATTTCCTTGGTTATGCAATTGCGTGAGGAAGACTTGTTTTTTCAAATTTGCACCAGTAAACTGTGGTTATGAAGAATGATGTCGTGCCGGTGCAAATTCGAGGGATTTTGCCTGCCAATAGTGGGTGTGCGCTCTTCGTCGGAAATGACGATAAGGTATTCGTCATTAACGTGGAGCCTGCCATGGGGCAGATTATCGGCATGTTTCTTAAGGAAACTCCCAAGGAACGACCGCTGACTCATGATTTAATTGCCCACATCATGAAGGGTTTCAGCATTACGGTGGACCGGGTTGTCATTACGGAATTGAAGAACTCGACCTATTTCGCCCGGCTGATCCTGAATCAACAAAACGAACTCGCGCGCAAGATTGTGGAAATTGATGCGCGTCCCAGCGATTGCATTGCCTTGGCCACTGCCCAGAAGCGTCCCATTTTTGTTTCCGCCCCATTGTTCGAACAAGTCGAAGACATGACTGAAGTGTTGGATCGTATCAATGAGAATGGCGGCGAGTTGGAATAGACCTCATGCCCTCCCCCGCTGCCAAGCAGCCCGCGCCCCTCGTACTGGTTTGTGGTGATGACGAATTCGCCGTCAAACAACGCGCCAAACAAATTTACCAGGAATGGTGTGAGCAATTGGGTGGCATGGACCACGAGATTCTTGATGCGAGCGTCAGCAACAGCGGCGAAGCCCTAAAGGTTCTGGCCCGGCTCCGGGAAGCGCTTCAAACCCTGCCCTTTTTTGGCGGCGGCAAAGCCATCTGGCTGCAGAACTGCAACTTCCTCGGAGATGAACGTGCCGCCAGCGCCCAAGCAGTGACGGAGACGCTCGGCGAGATTGCGCAGGAACTCAAAGACTTTGCGTGGGGAACTGTTCGACTGCTCATTAGCGCCGGCAAGGTGGACAAGCGGAAGGTTTTTTATAAGACGGTAGATAAGCTGGGTGCAGTCGAGGCTTTTGCAGGGTTATCCATTGATGACAAGGATTGGATGCAACAGGCGGAAACCATGGCTTTGCAAACCTTGCGTGGGCTGAAGAAGGAGATTTCAGACGAGGCTTTGGCGGAATTGGTCAGCAACGTCGGGCCAAATGCCAGACAGCTTAATAGCGAAATTGAAAAGCTCGCTTTGTATGTGGGTGAACGGACAGAAATCGAGGTCGGTGATGTGGCAGCGATAACCACGCGCAACAAGGCGGCGCGAGCGTTCGCTCTCGGTGATGCGTTAGGTGACCGTGATTTGCCGCGGCTCCTGCGGAATCTGGATGAGGAGCTTTGGGAGATGAAGTTTGACACGCAAAAGTCTGAGATTGGACTTTTGTATGGATTGATCGGCAAGGTCCGGGCGATGATTCTGCTCAAGGAGATGGTGCGGGAAGGCTGGATCAAGCCGGTGGGAGATTATTCC
Organism: Pedosphaera sp.; assembly: GCA_028293285.1. Classification (GTDB taxonomy): domain Bacteria; phylum Verrucomicrobiota; class Verrucomicrobiia; order Limisphaerales; family Pedosphaeraceae; genus Pedosphaera. Next base: position 26,555 of record JAQGPC010000295.1, on the reverse strand, counting down.
AGATTTAAAAGTCAGTTGGAGCGCATACCGACGGATAAATTGCCGGAAGACAAACGGTATAATCCCTTGGCGATAAATCCTTATGTGTTGTTCAAGGCCTTTCCCCAGTCGCAACGGTATAGCCAGGAGGAATTGATTAAGGCGATGGATTTATTGCTCAAATGCAATCAGCGGCTGATCTCAAGCAGTTTGGATGAAGCCCTTATCCTGCAACAAACTCTGGTGCAGATTGTAGGTGCTCCGCGCAAAGAAAGTCTAAAACCAGCCCATGGAAGTTAAGAATGAGCTATAATCCTTTGATGTATAATGCTTTTGCCAGAATGATGCGTTTCTTGACTCGGAGAATTTCCAATCTCATATTAGTTGGATAAAGTGTTGCGCCCTGTATGAGTACACCCTCTGCCAAATTAACAGTCTTCGCCTCTGGGCGATTGGCATGCATTCGGATCACCGGCCGGGCAAATTTTACTTCGAGCATTGATTTCAAATTGCTGGTCAATGAGCTGCTTCAAAGAGGTTTTACCTGTTTCATCCTCGACTTGACCGAATGCCTGTTGATGGACAGTACCTTTCTAGGAGTTCTAGCGGGTTTTGGCTTGAAGATTGATGCAGCCAAAGTTTCCGTAAACGGAGAAGGTGCAGCCAATGGGAAAGGCATCGAGTTGCTGAATCCGAATGCGCGCATTGCGGAGTTGCTGGAGAACCTGGGAGTAATCCATTTGTTCAAGGTGGTAAATGGAACCATGGATTCAGCCATGCAGGGTCTGGACCATACCCCCGTCCAAGCCAAGCCGACACGTGAGGAAATTACCCGCAACTGTCTGGATGCCCACAAGACCTTGATGGATATTACTCCGGCCAATGTTCCACGGTTCAAGGATGTCACACAATTTCTGGCCGAGGATTTGAAAAAAATCAAAAACGGTTCGTGATTCCGATTGCGCCAATTGCTGGTGGTCGGCTTCTTGCCGCGGTCGGATCGCCAGTTCCGCAACATGACCTGTGGCCTTACCTGCTCCCTCCCGCCTTGCTGATTATTTTTGGACTGCTCTGGCAACTGACAAAGCAAAGAAAAGAAAGCAGGAGGTTAAGCGAACAAATTGATCAGCTCACGCAACGTCGCAAGGTGATTCTCGATTTTTTGCATGACCTGGGCGAAGCGTTTACAGAGGGGATTGGCCTCGACGAGTTGCTTTACATGATTGCCAATTTCTCCGTCACCACGACCCAGGCCAGCGCGGGCGCGGTTTTTTTGCTGGATAAGGAAAAGAAAAATTTGCAAGCGGAAGTCATTATTGGCGCGTTTCCTCCTCCGCTGCGGCCTTCGGAACCAATCCAGTCAAAAATTAACGACCATTCACAACCGCTGGAACAGGTGGTTAAATCTCAAATCATTCCTTTAGGGGAAGGCATCATTGGTGAAGTGGCTCACAGCGGAAAGCCGGTGCTCATACAGGATGGGTTAAAGGATCCCAGATTGGTGCAATACAATGATCCATTGCTTCAGACACGCACGGCAATTTTTATTCCGTTGAAGTTCAAGGACGAGGTGTTGGGCGTGATGGCGGTGGTGAACAAGCAAACCGGTAATGCCGCAGCGTATTTTGATGCGAACGATTTATTCCTGCTGGACTCGCTGGCGGACCATGCTGCCATTTCCTTGTACCACGCGACCCTTTACACGTTGGAGGCAGAACAAAAGCAACTCGATAGCGATTTGCGGGTCGCCAGTGAAATTCAAAGGATGCTGCTGCCCGACCATGCTCCGGTGGTTAAGAATTTTGACATGGTGGGATACAATATTCCGGCCCGGCACGTGGGCGGCGACTATTACGATTTTCTTCCACTGGATGAATCGCGCGTCGGCGTGGTCATCGCCGATGTTTCAGGCAAGGCGATTCCCAGCGCTTTAATCATGACGATTTGCCGGTCTGCGATCCGTGCGCAAACGCGTCTGAGTTCAACACCCGCCGAGACATTGCAACACGTGCATGAATTGGTAATTCCGGATTTGCGGGAGGACATGTTCATCACTGTCCTTTTCGGAATTCTTGATACGACTGAGCGGACCTTCAATTTTGTGCGTGCCGGCCATGATCCGGTGCTTTGGTATCATGCGACGACTGGAACCGTGGAAGTGGTTGCTCCTAAAGGAATGGCGGTGGGGCTGGATCGGAGTCATCGATTGGACCAGAGTTTGGAAGAGCGCCGATTGAAGTTATCACCCGGGGACATCCTTGTTTTGTACACCGATGGTATTACGGAAGGGCTGGATGAAATGCAGCAGGAATTTGGTCGTACTCAGCTGATTGAAACCATCAAGGCCAACGCCCGCGAGAACGCCACAGAAATCATCCAGGCCATCTTCCAGCAGCTACGGCAATTCACGGATGATACGCCTCCACAGGACGACCGAACTTTGATTGTAATCAAAGCACTTTAAGAGTATAAACGCTTCCACTGGGACAATGGACCGTCAATGACGGGAATATCGGTGGTGAAAAGTTGAGGATTTTAGACTAATGAAACTGAAAATCTTGATGCTTTATGGCTCCGGTTTTGCAGTAACCTTCCTGTTCGCCGCCTTTCTCTGGCATTGGCAAATGCCGGGCGGTTATTTCATCTGTGCGGACAATGGGCTGATTCTTGATTTTCTGCCACCGTTCGTGCACGCGGGAACCAAGGGCGATTTTTTTATCAAGCCGCAACGAACTGTTTATATCATCTGGATGGTTTATCTGACCACCAGTCTGTTGCTGCCAGCGCTTTGCACGTGGATGTTTGTCCGGCTCTACCAAAGAGATTTGAGACGAGCCTGGATGTGAATTTACGGCGCAACGTCAAACCTGACTTCCACTGACCCGGCTTGGATTTGTTGGAAGGGAAGGAAATTCCATGGGCAGGTTTGGGGTCAAAAGAAAAGCCTCCAGATTCCGGACCAATTCCATGAGCCGCGCATGTTCAATCGATTTGGTGTAGAAGGCATTTACGCCCAAGCTTTGCACCTTCTGAATATCGGCCAAGATCGAGGAGCCTGAAAGCACCGCCACCTTCAAGCTCGGAAAGTTTTGTTTGCGCAACCATTCCAGAACTTTAAATCCATCCACTTGGGGCATTTTCAAATCCACCAAAAACAAGTGCGGAAAAGGCCAAAGCTGGCGATCTGCATAAGGCCCCTGTCCCGCGAGATAAGCAATGGCTTCCTCGCCATTTCGCACTGAACCGATGACTTGGAAACGCGTCGATTCGCGCAGGGCACGCTCTATGAAAAAACTGTCTTCTTCAGAATCGTCTGCAATTAGAATGAAGTGCTTTTGATTACTTTTTCCGAACACGAAGGACTCTTATTGTAGGACGAAATAGTTCGTCAAGCCCTTTATGTTGAATAACGCCAAAGACTTGCATAAGAAACGTTTCCAAACCGGAAAGTATTTATGCCAGATACCGTCAGGTTGATTAACCGTAGGGGTTGGCGGGCTTAAGATTCCACTCTTCCAGCAGTTCGCGGGGAATCTCGGACAGAAACCGGGAGGGTTGTTGCATGGCATCACCACTACTCCCGGGCATCATGCGAATTAAAGGATAGCTAAGGTAAAGTTCGTTGCGGGCACGCGTGATCGCCACGTACAAAAGCCGCCGCTCTTCCTCTTCACCTTCGGCGGTATCCAACGAACGGGCCGAGGGAAATAATCCATCGCAAAGCATGATTAGGAAAACAACATCAAACTCCAGTCCCTTGGCTTGATGAATTGAGGAAAGGCGAACTTGTTCGTTATCATTGCCGGCCGGCTGATCTGATTCCGCTTCCAGGTTTGTGAGCAAAGCAAGCTGTGAGAGAAAATCCTCGGTCGTGGGAAATTGTTGGGCAAAAATAGCAAGCTGCTCCAGGTCATCCAGGCGGGTGCGATAATTCGCGTAAGTCTCCTGCAAGTGTTGGTCGTAACCAGCCTCGATTACCAGACGAATCATGCGATCCGTCTTGCCACGCACTGGCGCAACTTCCAATTGGGATACAGTGGCCACCCATTGCGCCCAGGCCACAGCCGTCTTTTTGGGGACGCTGGCCGCACAGGCTTGCAGGGCGGTGGCTATGGGATGAGCAATAGCAGGTTGAGAATTTGAAGGTTCTCCATTGTCCGCGCCAGGCTTTAAGCCTTGGGCTCTAATCTCGGAACTGAATTTAATCCAGAGCTTGTCCGCGCCTTTGCCGCCGACTCCGGGGAGTAACTGGACGAGCCGTTTAAAAGCCAATTCATCACGCGGGTTCATCACCAGCTTGAGATAGGCGGTCACGTCCTTGATATGCGCCTGTTCAAAAAAGCGAATCCCACTGGTGATGCTGAAAGGTATGTTGCGCCGGGTCAGTTCCAGTTGCAATTCGAGTGCGTGGAAATGGGAACGATACAACACGGCCATTTCGTTCATGCTCGCCCCTTCTTCGCGCAATTCCAATATGCGCTGAGCGACAAACATCGCCTGCTCGGAAGCGGTCATGCAGGTGGCGAGAACCGGCTTCGCGCCGGATTTCCGCGCGGGAGTGAGTTGCTTGGCGAATTGCCGGATGTTGGCGGAAATGGCTGCATTGGCAACATCGAGAATTTCTGGAGTGCTGCGATAGTTGGTTTCGATTTTGTAAACTTTGGCCTCCGGATATCGCTCGGGAAACTTTAGAATATTTAGGAAGTTCGCACCTCGCCAGGCATAGATGCTCTGCGCATCATCGCCCACGACCATGAGATTATGATGACGCCCGGCCAAGAGATCGATCAATTCACTCTGAAGGTGATTGGTGTCCTGATACTCGTCCACGAGAATGAATTGGAAGCGGCGTTGGTAATGTTCGCAGACTTCCGGATTATCGCGCAGGAGCTTCAACCAGAGTTCCAACAAGTCATCAAAATCCATGGCATTGGTGGAGCGTTTCCGGGCGGCGTAACGTTGCTGGATATCGGCAATCTGCGGAGCAAGGTTTTCAAAATAATCATATTCCTGTTCCAAAATTTCCGGAACGGTGCGCCGCGTGTTGCTGGCCATGGAAAAGATGTCGGCCAATACTTCAGCTTTGGGGAAGCGGGTTGCTTTTACATCAATCTCTGCTTCGGCTATGCACGCGCCGATCAAATCCTTTGCGTCTTCCCGGTCCATAATGGTGAAGTCCCTCTGGTAACCCACCAGCGTTGCATGTTGGCGCAGGATGCGATTGCCAATGGAATGAAAGGTTCCGCCCCAAAGGGATGGCAACTCCTGTCCCAGCAAATCGGAGACGCGGCGCATCATCTCGCGGGCTGCCTTGTTAGTAAAGGTAAGCAACAGGATGCGGTCGGGAGGAATTCCCTGCTCCAGTAAAAAGCCCACCCGGTAAGTCAAAGTGCGGGTCTTGCCCGAACCTGCACCGGCGATGACTAGTGATGGGCCAGGCGGTGCCGTGACTGCGGCATGCTGCTGCTCATTCAGTTCCTTTGCATAATCAACATGCAATTGAACCGGCGGATTAAACGGCTGCAGAACATAGTCACGCGACATAAGGAAAAGTTACGCCATGCGCGAAAAGTAAAAAGAGAAAAAGAGGCGTTCTCAGAAGGGCCTATCTGCTTACGGAACTTCCCTTGCCCGCTGCCAATTGAAGACGCAAACATTCCATGTTGGCTTCAATCCGCTCCAGGTAATAATTAGGCCCGAAGGGAAAAGGAGCATTAAGAAACCGATACAGTCCGGCAAAGTCGCGGTTGAGCTTCTGCTGCACATATTTTTCCCAGAAGACCGGGGTCTTCTGCATAAGATCATTCACGCTTGAAAATAATCCCACGACGTGAGCCTTCTCTTTGCTATACGTTGCGGCTTCAGCGAACTCCGCATAAAGAATTGGCAGTTTCTCGATATAATCTTCCGCTGCCATCTGCCCGAGTAGATCTGCGGTTCCTAAAGCGAAGCCAACCGTCTTTTCCAACTCGCTTTGAAAGGGAATTTGATCCAGCACAGCATTAATTCCGGTGCAGCGAATCATATTTTTGACCGATTTAATTTCCTCCTGAGAAAATCCCGTTTGCTCCGTAAGCAGTTTCTCCGCAAAGTCCGCACTACGCTCCACATGTGTGACTGTGTATTTCGCGCCGGTCCCCACATCATCACCCCGCTTTTTTAAATAGCCGGTGTCGTGCAATAAAATAGCCAACAAGCCAAGCTGGAATACCCTTTGATTTAATGGCGGATTTGCGTCCGATAAATGACGCCCCCGCAATAAACGGGCGAAGCAGAGTGTGCCTTGCAACGTATGCTCGAAATCGTGATATTGAGCATCAACGGCTTGATAATCGGCATAATTTCCAGTGAAAGCATCAACCGCCCAACCGAATGCCCGAGCAACAAACTGCTTATCTCCATGCGGAAACATTGTGAGGTATGCGGATTGCACTTCAGCCTCAACAGCGGTCGGGTCTTTAGTCTCGACTGGAGGATACATTGATTTTCAGGCAATATATTCGCAAGGAACAGAAATTGCACGTATTTTTCGCCTTACGGTCAAATGACCGGTTCCTTTACAGACCTCTTAAAAGCCTTATTATTAAAGTTCGTTGCGCTCAAACCGTTTTGACAACTGACTGCGAATGATTATGAGTTTAAACAGGCGGAATTTGATAACCTGATGTATTTTTCAGCTTTGACCGTAATTAATTTGAATTGTAACACATGTCTCGTCAGCCACACTTAACTTCGAAAAGCGATCCTACCTTTACCGCCAAATCCCGTTCCACTAGCGAGATAATCCGCCGGGTGGCGGTTTATTTGAAGCCTTACAAGCTGATGGCATTTGGCACCATGGCATGCGCCTTGATGTCGCTCGCTTTCTCGCTGGCCTACCCGCACTTCATCCAATCGGTCATTGATGGGGTGATTGGGAAGAAGCAGATTGGAGACCTGACGGCAGTCATTATTGGTTTACTGGCCACTTTTCTGCTTCGGGATGTATTCAACAGTATTCGCATTCGCATCAACAACACCTTTGAGCAAAATGTGATCTTTGACATGCGTCGCGATGTTTATGCGCGGCTGCAGCGGTTGCCGGCGCACTATTTTGATCAACGCGCTTCCGGCGACCTGATGACGCGGGTGATTGAGGATGTGAATTCCGTGGAGCGCATCCTGATTGATGGGATTGAACAAGGAACCATTGCTATTCTAAGCATTATCATAATTCCGGTGATTCTTTTTCAAAAAAGTCCCCTGCTCGCCCTCGTAGCAATGGTGCCTATACCTCTGCTGGCAGGTGGCGCGCTTTGGTACACGTTGACCGCACATCGCCGCTACCGGGCGCAACGGCAGGCCGCGAGCGCCATGAACGCGCTGCTCATGGATAACTTGCAAGGGGTCCGGCAGATTAAATCTTTTGGACAGGAATCTCATGAAGATGCCCGTTTTGCAGGACGTGCGGATGATTTACGAACTTCGTCGCTGGGCATCATGCGGGTCTGGGCTTTGTATTCACCAGCCATGAGCTTCGCCACCGCACTCGGCATGGGATTGATTTTGTGGGTGGGTGGCTCCCAAGTTTTTCATGGCAAAATAACTTCGGGCCAGTTAATCGCCTTTCTCTTTTATCTGACGCTCTTTTACGATCCCATTCGTCAATTACACAGCTTGAATCAATTATTGCAGGCAGCGCGTGCTGCTGGCGAGCGGGTGTTTGATATCCTTGATACCCCGATCGAGCGGATGGACAACAAACGACGCCAAGGGTTCCCGGCAGCAGTATGTGGTGACGTGGTTTACGAGAAGGTGAGCTTTAGCTATGCGGAAGACAAAGTCGTCTTGCAAAATATTTCCCTTCACGCCAAGCCGGGAGAAATGATTGCGCTGGTTGGCCCAACGGGTGCGGGCAAATCCACGCTGGTCAATCTCCTGCCTGCCTTCTATGAAGTCACGGCTGGGCGGATTACGATTGATGGACAGGACATCAGCGGCATTTCGCTGGAATCCTTGCGCCAACAAATCAGCGTCGTCAGCCAGGAGGCATTTTTGTTCAACGGCACGGTTCGCGAAAACATCCTGTACGGAAAATTGAATGCAACGGAGGAGGAACTGATTGCGGCTGCGAAAGCGGCAAATTGTCATGAGTTTATCAGCCGCTTGCCGGAGGGTTATGATTCACGTGTCGGCGAGCGAGGAGTAAAGCTAAGTGTAGGCGAGAAGCAACGGGTGAGCATCGCTAGGGCGTTGTTGAAGGATGCGCCGATTCTCATTTTGGACGAAGCGACAGCGAGTGTGGATACTGGCACGGAGCGGTTGATCCAGGAGGCGCTGGAACACCTGATGGCCAATCGCACCAGTTTTGTGATTGCGCATCGGCTCAGCACGATTCGCAAGGCCAACCAGATCCTGGTTATACGTCAGGGTCAAATAGTCGAACATGGGACGCACGAGGAGCTTATGACTTTGAACGGGCTTTATTCCAAGTTGGCGCGAATTCAAAATACGACTTTCATTGAAGAAGGCTTTGAAAAACTCTCTTCCGTGGAATAGGTAGTAGTTGGGTGAATGAACTTGGTAAATATCTGGTCGTAATCGGAGTTGTCCTGGCGGTCGTGGGAATATTGATCTGGTCGGGCTTTGGCAAAGGCTGGCTCGGGCGGCTGCCCGGAGATATTCATTATACGAAGGGGAATTTCTCGTTTTATTTTCCGATAGTCACCTGCGTGCTACTGAGCATTCTCCTGACCGTCATTCTCCGGCTGTTTCGGAAGTGAGCCTCACAAATTCTTCATTTCAGCTTTCAGAATGTCAAAATCCTCTTTGATCTTTTCAGCCAGATCTTCCCGATAAAAGCGCACGGCGGGATGATAGGTAGCGAGGAATTTCTGTCCTTCATGCTCTATGATTCGGCCCCTCGCCTGCTCCACGGTTTTCAGGCCCAACATCCGCTTCACTGCCACGCCACCCAAAAGCACAATCAACCCCGGATTGATCAATGAAATTTGATTAAAAAGATATAAGGAGGTGCAGGTTTCAATCTCGTGGGTTTTGGGCGTTCGATTCGAGGGCGGGCGGCATTTGCAGATGTTGGTAATAAAGAAATCAGTTCGGTCAAACCCCGAGCCATCCAAAACATGGTCCAAAAACTTCCCGGAGCTGCCGACGAATGGACGGCCCGTTAAATCCTCATTTCTGCCCGGCGCCTCGCCAATGATCATCACTTTGGCGTTATACTTGCCTTCGCCTGGAACCGCCAGCGTGCGGGACTTATGCAACGGACAGGCAGTACAGACTCGAATTTTTGCATCGAGTTCCTCCAGCAGCTTGACACGGCTTGATTTGGCCTTACTGGAAGCCGCTTCAATCACTGCTTTGCTCTCATCGGCTGCCTCTTTGATCGCTTCCTTTATTTTACGCATAAACTGTTTCCCTCTGAGAAGATTCGTTCGGAGTCACTTCAGGATGTCGTTTCACCAAGGCATTTTGAAATGCTATGGCGGCTTTCGGCGCATAATTGGAAGCATTGTTATTATACACCATGTGCAGTTCATCGGCGTGCTTCACGATGTTTTCCGCTCGTTGCGCCATTTCCTGAATTTCTGCTTCCGAGTAGTCATAATCAAAACGTTCTGCCACGGTTCGCCCGGCTATGTAGCCGCGCGTGTTGCGTCCGTGTGCGCGCAGATAAGCCAGCTTCGGGTTTGTGACGACATCAATCTTGGGCATGATCATGAAGTGCGGATTGGTCGGCGTATCTACCATCACGAACGTGACCTTGTGCTTCTTGAACCAGGCTTCAGTATCGCGGAAATGTTCCCCTACCACCCATTTGCGATTGCGGAGTTCAATCGCGATTCTACGCCCTTTGAGGAGCGTTAACAGATGGTTAAGTTCATCCAGGGAATTTTTGCGCGGACTGAAAGAAGGCGAAAGTTGCAGGAGCAGTGCTCCTAATTTGTCGGCGTCTTCGAACGGTTCAAGGCTTTTAAGAAATCGTTCCGTAACGGCCTCTTCCAATGCGGGGGTCAGTTCTACCTTTTTGCCACTCAAAGAAGCCTTTGGGCGCAAATCCTTGGGCAGGAGTTCCGGTTTGGTGCTGTGCCGGGATAAAAACCGGTGGAGTTTGACATCAAAAGTGAATCCTTCCGGTGTTTGCTCGCACCACCGTTCAACAAAACGTCGTTCGGGAATTCTGTAAAAGCTGGAATTGACCTCCACCAAATTGAAATGTTCTGCATACCAGCGCAGCCGTTCAGTAGCGGGCAACTTTGGAGGATACCAATCGGCGATGAAGCCGGGATCAGTCCAACTAGCAGTGCCGACCAGTATCTTGCCTTTCATAACTCTTGCTCCTATAGCAAGTTTCCCCGCCCACAGTATCGCCGCAAGTGCCAAGGACATGGGGTTTTCTCCTTTTTCAGGGATTCCACTTGCCAAAGCGAGTGGTCGTTTTTAAATTCTGCACATGGAAGATTCGCAGTTGGCACAATATATTCCGGTATTGATCCTTGGCTTGGTAGCGATCGGGTTCGCTGCCATGACCTTGGGCGTGTCGGTGCTTTTCGGCAAATTGGGCAAACGCAGCCGGATCAAGGATACCGCTTATGAATGCGGTATGCTGCCGGTCGGAGAAGGAAATACCCGTCTTTCGGTGAAATTTTATCTCGTGGCGATGTTGTTCATCCTGTTCGATATTGAAGTCGTTTTCCTTTATCCTTGGGCAGTTGTTTATAAAGACATGCTCACGCAAAATGCCAACGCCATTTTCGGTTCCATGCTCACGTTCCTCGGCATTCTGTTCGTAGGTTATATCTACGCGCTGAAGAAGCGGGCTTTTGATTGGAAGAACTAGTCCATTGAGATGGGCCATTGCGGATTTCGGATTTAACTGACCTCACGACGGTTTGGCACCCTACATACTTCTATGCCCCCCACGATTAAATTTGGAACGTCCGGTTGGCGCGGTTTGATTGCACGCGATTTTACGTTTGATAATGTGCGCCTGGCTACGCAAGGAATTGCTCAATATCTGAAGGCCGAGTTGGCCAATTCTCAGTCGGCTATTCATGGTCGCAAACCAATCGTCATCCTGGGGTATGACACACGTTTTTTAGGCAAGGAATTTTCCCTTGCTGCCGCTGAAGTGTTGGCCAGCAATGGCCTTACTCCCCTGCTCTGCGAGCGCGACACGCCCACGCCGGTCATTGCGCATACGATTCGCGCGCGCAAAGCGATTGGCGGGATTAACATGACCGCAAGCCACAATCCAGCAGAGTATCAAGGACTGAAGTTTTCCACCAGCAACGGCGCGCCAGCCACGGCGGAAGTTACCAAACAGATTGAGGCGCATATTGCCCAACTCATCGCTCAAAACTGGACCTTCAACGCCTCGGTGATTGGAACGTATCAATGCAAGACCATTGATCCGCAGCCCGACTATTTCAAGCAACTGCGCAAGCTCATTGATTTTGCCACCATCAAAAAAGCCAAATTGAAGGTTGCCGTGGAACTCATGTACGGAACCGGGCGCGGTTATCTGGATAAGTTGCTGATTGAAACGGGGGCGAAGGTTACGGTTTTTCATAACGAATTGAATCCATTGTTTGGTGGACATCATCCGGAACCGAATGCGGAAGGGATGCATGAAGTCAGTTTGTTTGTCCAGAGCGGAAAAGCACAGCTTGGGTTGGGATTGGACGGCGATGCGGATCGGTTTGGCATCGTGGACAAAGACGGCACCTGGCTCACCCCTAATCAGATTCTGGCTTTAGCTTTGTACCATTTGAAAAAAAACCGGCATTGGACTGGTGCGGTGGTGCGGACAGTGCCGACCAGTCATCAAGTAGATGCAGTGGCCGAGATGCTCGGCGTAAAAGTTCATGAGACGCCCGTTGGTTTCAAATACATTGGCGCGCTGATGGAAAGTGAACCGATCATTGTGGGAGGCGAAGAATCCGGCGGACTGAGTGTTAAGGGACATGTGCCTGAGAAGGATGGAATTTTGGCCTGCCTCTTGATGGCGGAACTGGTCGCGACGGAGAAAAAATCGCTCGGAGCCATTTTGAAAGAAATTGAGAAGAAGACCGGCGAATTTCATACCGATCGCATCAATGTGGCCATTCCACCCGAGAAGAAAGAAGCGCTGTTGAAAAAATTAGGAGCGGGTCTGGATGTCATTGGCCCTTTCAAAGTGGAAAAATTTATCACGACAGATGGTTACAAGTTTCTACTGCCCAAGGGTGAGTGGGTGGCTTTCCGCGCCAGCGGGACGGAACCGCTCATTCGCTGTTACATTGAGGCCAAGTCTGAGGGGCAACTCAAGAAGTTGCGCGCCGCCTGCCAGAAGATGCTGACAGCGTAACTCTCTTTCAACTGAACCGGATTAATCGTTCCTTGAGCCGTTCGAGATTGGATGCGGCAGGAATAATGTTCGGCAGATCTTTCAATATCTGCTCGTAGCTGGGGACGGTTCCCCATGCTGTCACGTTGAAGAACTCGAACAATCGTGGCGATTCAACGCCAAGTTTGCGTTGACGGATTTCAAAACGCTGGCGCAAAGCCATGGACCAATCGGATAGTGATTTGGGCGGAGCCATGTCATGCCTGCCTACCCAGGGAAGCCATTCAGCAATCTGCGATTGATGACACCAAGACATCTCACAAACTTTTGGGAATGCTTCTTCGATGTCCACGGCAACATCCAATGCGTTGGCGCCCGCCATATAGCCGTCGTAAACATTCAGAATGACTGGAACCTTGCAGGGTTGTGGCTTGGTTTCATCCGCCGGATATTCCAGGGTGAACGCATGCGGCACATTGATCATATAAGCCACCTGGCGCACTGCCTGAGCCACGGCAATATGATCCACGTGAACACCGGCAAGAGGGTCAGCCGCCAGTGGCGGACAAAAAAGGTAATCGGGTTCGAACTCGCGAATTGCTTTCCACAAGCTGGCCAGCAAGTCAGGCGTAACCTGCAGGCAAGCTTCGCGAGGTGAGTGACCGTTCGGGAGTTTCAATGACGCAAATTCATATCCACCGATGCGAGCCGATTCCTGTTGCTCTTGCAAACGGATGCGACCGGTTTCTTCCCGGGTGCGAAAATGATGGCCAGCCTTGCCATCCGTGCAAACAATGACCTTTGCCTTCAAATCGGAGCCGAGCTTGCGCCGCCATACTTCGAATATGCCCGCCGCCACAAACTCAAAATCATCAAAATGCGCGTGAATACAAAGAATCCTCATAAAATCTGCATGGGTCTATCCTAAGAATACTGGTTCGCCAATAAATTCTGAGAAGAAAATTACTAAATGAACTGCTCCGGTTTACGTATTAAAAACGCCGGTTCTTGTTCAAATAATACAGTGCGAAACCGAAAGCCACGGCAACTACAATTCCTATCAAAAGTGCGTATAGAAAAGTCCGATATGGCCGCTTTTGGTCATACGCATTGGCAGGTGAAAAGAAATCTCGGATCGCAGACCTGGGTTTGTTTGTTTTCTTCATCAACATTTCAGTCGTTGTAGAACCACTGTGGAAGTGATAGCACACCTCATTATGGGACGAAGTCCCTATTGGCGACAAGGAGGATAAGGTTTATTTTTATTCATCTTGATCGGTCCCGTAGTTCTCGGATGAAAGGATAATCAAGTTCGAGCGACTCATTTAATTGAGCCGCTCTGTTTTTGCTATGCATCAACCACTTAGAAAAGCTTCATTAGCCAAAGCTATTCTATTGAGAGACCGACCAGAAAGGTTGCAGCGATTTGCAACTGTCATAAGCAATGGCATATTAACATTGGTTCCTCATTGAGGGATGTTAGTGGGGGGCGGCTCTATCCGGGGTCCGTCCCCTTTACTTTTAAGGCCGCCTACCCGCTTGGTTGATGTGTACCGTCTTCTTATAGATTTGAAATCTTCAAAATGGAGAAATCCATTATTTTAGACGACGCCCTCCAGGACGTATTTTTTTATGCTTGTGTGCGTCGACAATAATGAAGGTTAACGCGCATACCATCAGAAAAGCCAGCAATAGTAATATTGGCGACTCTTGGCAGGCTTCTTTAATCGATCTAAATAGCAGTTCAAAATCCATGTTACGTCTTCACTCAAGTGAACACGCCTATTAGACCTGATGCAGTTGGAACTGCTCAAGATTGCATTAAGGCAATCCGGGAAGCTGTGACATAAGGCCGACACGGCAAATGAAACCATTGGCGTCAAAGTTTCTTAAAAGCGCACCGATTCGTTTGTTTGATTGCAGATGATTGACCAGGCAGGATGCAAATCATTCTTCACAAGATGTCAGCCGAACATTAATACATAAAGCCATCCCATCAATCAAATGACCAATTCCTGCTGAGTTTTGCAAAGCAAAAGGCGACCCCACTCAGGGTCGCCGCGCTTTACTAAACTACATATGAAATTTACGAGAATCAGGATTGAGAGGCCATGGGGTAAAATCCTCCAGCTTCCCTGTTTGATATTTTAAATTTACCAACGGCGATAACGTCGATAGGGACCATAGCCTGGACCAACGTAGATCCCTACCCCCGGCCCATAATAATAGGGGGGAGGAGCGTAATATGCAGGGGGCGGCGCACCGTAATAAGTGGCAGGCGGGTAACTCGGTTGAGCCGGAGGCGGCGGCTGGTTCATATCAAAGTAAATTTGCGGTGGAATATGATCCTCCGGAGTCATCAAATGGCCGGTCTGGAAATACCGTGTTTGCGCAAACTGATTGGTAGTTAGCGGCAACGCTTCCACCACATAGGCGTAAGAACCAAAGTCATGGAATGTCCCGTCCGGATCGCCGTAGATTTTTAAATGCACTGGCGTATTCCCCATGTCAGCGCCGTTTGCCCGGATGCGCGCGCCCGGGGCAGAAGCATCCACCAACACATCATAAGCCATGGTGCCATTCGGGCCGCGTTCCGCTCCCGGTGGAATTGATTGGCAACCGGCAAACAATAACGCCGCTGTCATGCCTGCGGCAGTAAAAATCAATTTCGCATTCATAGTGCTAAAATGGCGTACCATCAAAGAATTCACAAGTAGTGCATTTAGACCATTTTGCAGGATTATTCAACCGTCAAAATCCATGCTGAAAAGGCATTTGGAACTGGCAAATTAACTCATATCCAGACTTTGCAGACGT
Organism: Pedosphaera sp.; assembly: GCA_028293285.1. Classification (GTDB taxonomy): domain Bacteria; phylum Verrucomicrobiota; class Verrucomicrobiia; order Limisphaerales; family Pedosphaeraceae; genus Pedosphaera. Next base: position 11,431 of record JAQGPC010000295.1, on the reverse strand, counting down.
TCCATTGCAGCTTGAATGCCCTGCAAGGTTTGGAGCATTTCCATACGGACTTGTTCGGCGGGAGGGTTTTTTGGGTCGTTAAGCAACATGGACATTTTCTCCATCAACTCGGGTGTCCGCTTGCGCAAGCTCGCAAGCTGCTTTTCCCAGCCCAGCTTCTTGTTTGCGCATTTGAGCAAATCAGTAAGGAAGGCAATATCCTCGCGCGTGGTGCGCGTGCCGGGATATTTGGCATTGATTGCAGCCAGTTCAGCCTGGAGACCGGCAACCGTTTCCGCACAACGCTCGATTTGACGTGCAAGGGTATTAAGCTCCGAAAGCAATTGTTGTTGCTGAGCCGCGCTTTTTTCCGCCTGCTTTAATTCTTTAAACGAGGACATACGATATTGGCAGTACGAGTGGGATGGCGGAGAGAGAGGGATTCGAACCCTCGGAACAGTTTCCCGTTCACAGGTTTAGCAAACCTGCGCTTTAGGCCACTCAGCCATCTCTCCTGCCTCCACTACTGAACAGTGGATATAAAAATCACTCAAGAAAAATTTCCTGCAATAACTTTCCTGTTATATCGCTTTAAAGTCATAAACGCCAGCGCATTTCTTGGTGATCAGGCAGCAATGACAGGCGGCAGGCTGGGAGCCGGTTCGTTGCGCTTGAACCATCCGCTCGTGAGCGATTTTGAAGGCATGAAACGTTGCATTGCCACAATGCGAAATTCAGCGTGAAGTTTGCGCCGCGCGCTTATTCCGAAGACTAAATCCACCATTATTCCCAACGCGAACCATAAACCGAGGAAGAATTTCCAATCTGCATTAAAGGGGATGCCAATGGATAATACGGTTATGAAGAGAACTGCTGCCATGAGAAGAATCCAGGGCAGCACTAAAATTTTAGTGACTGTAATGCTGGTGGCTCGATTGGGATTTTTGGAGGTAAGGCCGGTCCACATTCCGAGCCAGCCAAGCGCAATCAAATCCGCCACCAGCATGAGAATTCCCGCTATCCAGGTAAATGTAACACCATCCTCCGCATCCGATCTGGAACTGGCCAACGGCGCCAGCATGAAAATAATCTCGATAATAATTATTGCCACAACGGGACCGAGAAATTGCCGTTTCAAAGCAAGCCATTGACCGCGCAATATGTCTGGCACACTTAGCGGGGTGGATAGGAGCCATTCCAGGGAACCGCTTTGACGGTCTTCGCCGAGACGCTTGCCAGCTTCCGAGGCAACCCAGATTTTGAGCATCAAATTTAAAATAATGGCGGTGGCAAAATAAATTGCCTCGTTGAACCAGTCACTGCCATATTCGATACAACCCCACGCCCACAAACACGCGATCAACGCAAGAATGAGCCAGACGTGGGCTGGTTTTGCGCGAGCGCGACCCGCCAGCCAAAAGAACGCGTTGATATCAAGTAATCGTGTGCGGAAAGCGCGACGATCCGCCGAATCGCCATAATTCCAACGATGCCAGCGTTCGCCCCAGCGAAGGGCTTTTGAGCCGGATGGTTTGTCCTGCCACGAGCGAGGCACTATCGCACAGGACACTAAAAGAAAAATCCAGGTTAACGCATGTATCACAGCAATCGACCACCAGAAATGTTTCGCACCGGGAACATAGGACGAGTCGAAAACGAGACCAAAAGCCTGGAAGGGACACGGCACCATCAACAGAGCCGCTAACTTTGGAGAACGGTAAAACCAGGGTATCCAGGCGGTGCAAGCCGGCAGTGCAGCCGCGAAAAATACGATCATGATAAAAGTTGCCGCCATGGCTTTGCGTGGGCTTTTACTCATGGCTGAGACAAGAATTCCCATGGATAACGAAAATAAGAAGGTGTCTATCAGCACCAGGGCCATGCGCCAGAATTCTCCATTAGTGATACCGCCCATCAGCAGCGGAATCGCCAATACCGGAAAAATTGCCATCAACCCATAGAAGCCGTTCAAGGAAGTGGCGACGAGCTTGCCGAAAACCACATCGTATCCCTTCAGGTCAGTAAGAAACAACAAACCAAGCGTTCCTTCCCGTTTTTCTTCACTCAGACAATCCGCCGTCGAGCGCACCCCCGCAACGAGACAGTAGAGAAAGGACAGCATCGAAAGGATTTGGAACAGGTTCTGGCCAAATTCGCGGGGTGGCCGGTTGTGATAGGAAAGGTCAACACATACGCCAATGATAATCGCCCCCAGCGCGATGGCAGAGCGCAACCAGTACGTGGCACGGCGGCGCGCGGCCACGCGCAGTTCACGTTCAACGATGGGCAGAAAGGTCATGCGACTGGAAGGTAGAGTCCCAATTTCGTGTTCATGCTGTCAATGTCATCTGCTTGCTAAGTTAATGCTTTTTCAAAAGGAAAATTACGGCTGGCCAAGTCCCGGTAAAGTCGCCGCCCAAGCATTACCGCTACCACTCCCTGCCACAGGCTGATAAATGCAGTTGATTCAATCAGTCTTAAAAACAAATACAAAATCATATCCAAATAGGAATCTGACTCGCTATAACGAAAGCCATATCCGCCAAAACCAAAAAGCACATTGGACAGGAAACCAATCACTGCCCTGATACCCATGGGCAATAACAGCCCCAGCAGCAAGGTAAACAAGAATGAACTGATAAAGTTGCTCCGCCGCAGGGAGAAGTATAGCCCGATCACGGGCATGGTGAGAAAGGCCAGGCCATAGAGGCGAATTGATTCAAAATCAACCCGCTGATTTATCATGGTGCCAAAGTACATCCAGATGGCCAGCAACATAACCATGGCCGGCAAAAATTGGCCCCACAAACCGCGAAGGCGGCCTGTAATAATCTGCGCCTCGGTGATCGGCGAGACGAGAAGCAGTTCCAATACGCCGGTTTCACGTTCGCGCCGGAAACTGCCTGCCGCGCTTACGGTAACTCCAGCAATGAGCAGGCAGGCCATGAATTGTTGGAGTACTTGAATGCCGCGATGAAACCCTTCGGTCAACGCCGCGCTATAAAGAGATATCATCATGGCAAACCATCCCCACGTGACCACCCTGCCCGACCACGTGCGTTGTTCGAGCCAGCCAATCGGATTGCGTTCCAATTTACGACGCATCCAGCGCTGTAGGAATCCAACCCACAATACCGGTGTGCAAAATATTTTTTCCATTTTGACCTGCTGTTTCGAAGGAGGTTTGTCCTGCCAGCCTTGGCGCAATCGCAAGGCCGCAATTCTGATGACAATCAACAAGGCGATGAGTGACACCAAAGCCACCCCACCTTGGCACCAGAGCCACGCCGAATGCCCCTTCGGAGGTATCAAAGCCAACAATGGACCCCATGAACCACCAAAATCTGTGGCATAGTAGAGGCCCATGGAAATCACGCCTTCTGTGGAAATGGTGGAGAATGAGCGGGTACGGAAGAATGGAGAATAATTACCGACCGTTCCAATAATGCTGATTCCATTGATATAACCAAATAGGGTGAAAAAAAATGCGGCGAGTATATAAGCCATCAAAAGACAACGCAGCCAAACTTTGCCAGTAGCGGAGGCCATTACGCCAGCAGCCAAAGCCCAGCATATAGAACTGAAATTGACAAGGCCGCAGGTAACCGCTTCCTGCCAGGTGACGCCGCCGATTAAAAAGGGAATGGTCATCACCGGCAAGACCGCCAGCCAAAGGGTAAAAGCCCGTAAACCATGGACCAATCCCTTTGCCAGTACAATATCACGTGCCTTCAATGGAGTCAGAAATAGCAAACCAAGTGTGCCTTCCCGCTTTTCGCGGCTGATGCAATCCGCGGCCAACGGTGGGACCAATATCCATACGGAGCAAAACAAGGTGAAATTGATATAGCCAAATAGCTTACTGCCGAATTCGGGTATAAAGCCTTCAGTGGCGGCAAAGTAAAAGCAGACAAAAAGCAGTGTGGTTACTCCCACCATCCGCAGGACGTAGGTGAATGATTGGCGGGCCTGCACCCGCAACTCACGTTCGATAACCGGCTTTACATTCATGCGTTGACGGACTCAATTACGGCAGCACGTCAGGTGGAGCCTCTGCTTTTACGGGAATTGCCGAAACAACAGCGGGCATGATAATTGGCGGTTCATTCACAGGAGATGGCGTGGACTGCAATGGCAGCGCAGCCTCGCCACGAGAAACTTTTTCACGCAATCCGGTCAAGAGTCTGCGACGCGACCAGGCTATAAAAAACAAATCCTTGCCAATGCACAAGCCACCGACGATGAGTGAACTTATCCAGAACGGACCTTTCGAGTAGGCCAGAGCAGCCATCGAAACTCCCTGCACAAATATCAAGGCCAGCCAGGGCAATATCAAAACAAAGCAAAGGGTTTTCAATACCGCGATGGAATGTTTACGAGTGGTTACTCCCATCCACATTCCAAACCAGGCCACAGCGGCCAGATTGGCAATAAAACTCACCACGCCCACAACCATGTTTACCAGTTGAAAGTATTCGAAACTGAAACCAGGCGTCCCCTTCATGCCAGTCATTGCTTTCCTCATCTGAAAAAACATCATGGTGCCACCGATGATTTGCAATAGGATCAAAATCAGCACTGGTATCAGGAAAGTTCGCCATATCGCACTCCATTGGCTGCGAGCAATCTGACCGGGGCTTGTCGGCGTTATCAGCAGCAGTTCCAGCGCACCGTTGCGGACTGCATCCACAAAGAAGCGGCTTGCCTGTGATGCGACCCATAGTTCCACGAGGAATACGAATGCCGTCTGCACATAATAAGCAGACCTGAAGGCGGTGCTGACTTTGCCGTAAATGATGCCGGTGCCAAGCCAGGCGAGGCCCAACATTGTGACAATTAAAATCAACCGCGCCAGCCACCGGTCACGTAAGGCAAGCCAGAGGAATGGTTCCTTGTCCAGCAACCTGCGACGAAATGCCGCACGGGCGCGTATTCCACCGAATCGCAACTTTTCAGACAGAGTGTAGCGTGTCTGGCTTGAATTGTTCGACTTCTCCTGCCATGCACGCGGCGCACAAAGGCTGGCCAAAAGAAGAAAACCCCACCCCATTGCATGTTGGATGCCCAGGCTGAGCCAGTAGTTTGAAGGATTGCTGGCATCGGTTTCAGCAAACAAATAGACCGGACTGGCAATGCTGAGAATCGGTTTGAAGGGGATGGAAGTTAATTTGGGAATAAGCGAATCCACCAGAGGCAAGCCCCCGAAGAAAATCACACTGGCAAGCAATGTCCCATTCATTGTCTTAATCGTGTCACGGCTGACAGAGCTGATAATCAAGCCGAGGGAAAGCGAGAAGAAGAGTGTATTGCAAATCACAAGCATGACCCGCCCAAATTCGGCGCCGGCCACACCGCCAATTAGAAAGGTCAATCCCAAGACTGGGAAGGTCGCCAGCAATCCATAGACTGCCCGAATCGAATTGGAAAAAAGTTTTCCCAGAACAACATCGTGGCCGCGCAGGTCCGTGAGAAAGAGCAGCCCGAGAGTTCCTTCCCGTTTCTCCTCGCTCAACGAGTCTGAAGTGAGAAACACACCCATGGAACAAGCAAAGGCGAAGCTCATCCATTTCATGACGGAAAACTCGATCTGCCCAAGGTTGAACATTGCCCCTTTAGCCATTTCAGCGATGATCTGAAACCCCGCAAAAACCAGCAACGCCAGCAATGCGGCAATCAGGCGGACCCAGTAAGTAAGCGCACGTCTCGACGCCACCCGCAACTCCCGCTCGACTATCGGTAGAAAAGTCATCGGCAACATTTCCACTCACGCATCAACAGACGAAGCGTGGTGCGCACCAACCAATCGGTGTTATTGAGTTTCTCCACGAGTGACGCGCAGGAAAACTTCTTCCAACCCCAACTCGTCTTCCTGCAATTGGGTAAGTCGCAGCCCACCGTGGATCAATGTCTCGGCTACAAAACCGTGGTCGACATTGTGATCCACCATCGTAATTTTGATACGTCCGTCCACAGTTTGCACCTCGGCGACTTCACTCCGCGTCTTCAATAATTCGATGGCTTTGTTGCTATCAGCCGCAACTTTCACCCAAACAACCAAGCCCGATGCCATCTGATCGCGCACGCCCTGAACCGGGCCGCAATAAATCAATTGTCCGCGTTCGATAATCGCCACACGATTACAGAGCGTTTGGAGCTCGCTCAGGATGTGTGACGAGATGATGATGGTTTTACCGAGGCGCTGAAGCTCCTGCAAAATGGCCATCATTTCGATGCGTGCCCGCGGATCCAATCCACTGGCGGGTTCGTCGAGCAACAGAACCTGCGGATCATGAATCAGCACGCGAGCCAGGCCGAGTCGTTGTTGCATGCCCCGGCTCAACGCGCCAATGAGCGCGCCTTTTTTCTCACTCAAGCCAACGAGTTCGAGCACATCATTGACCGTTTTTTCGCGTTGCGCGGTTGGGATTTTGTAACAGGCACCGAAGAAATCCAGATACTCAGTTACTTCCATGTCCTTATACACACCGAAGAAATCCGGCATGTAACCGATGACATGACGCACGGCATCGGCATCGCGCACAACATCATGACCGAGGACTTTGGCTGTTCCTGCGGACGGGGCCAAAAAGGTCGCCAGGATGCGGAGCGTAGTCGTTTTGCCCGCGCCGTTGGAGCCGATAAATCCGAAGAGATCTCCACGCATGACTGTCAAGTCGAGCGAGTTGAGCGCGGTCATTGAACCATACGTGCGGGTCAAACCGGTGGTATGCACCGCAGGAACCGGAGGAGCGGAATCAGCATTCATATTCTATTAAATCAAAGCGATGGTTGCGTATATACCGGAACAGAAATGCGCCAAAGGGTGTCCTTGTGGCTGCGGCGCGTTGGAAATTGGTTGATGGGCCGGACGGGCGAGAAGTCCGATTCCCAGGCCAGCAACACAGCATTGCCATGTTCAACTACCGAACTCAGGTCCAAACCGGGCGTGGAAACAAAGTCCTGCTGCGTCTGTCCATTGGCCAACTGGGAAACAAATGAAACGGCCATGGTGCTGTTGGGCAAATCCTGGATTTGTCCGCTCCCGCTGGAGCCGAAGGCCTGGTGACGATGCATGATGGCAGATTGGAAATTACCACCGTGTTGATAAACAAAGTCGCGCAGCCCTGTGCCCTCTTCTTTTTTGAAGCCAAAAGTTTTCTTCTGTCCTTTGGGAATTTCTTTTAAATCCAGGACACGGCCAGACACCACCAGGTGGGCATTTTTCAAATCATGGTCCGAGAGGTTCTCGACTGTCACCTGCCAACCATTGTTGTCCGGGACAACCGCCAACCTCAGAGGCATGGTCGTATTCATCCACCAATCACTCACATAAAGTTGGCTGGTCCAAACTGGCACAAATATTTCAGCGCGGTAGTTATCACCGTTTTGCACCACGTCCGCTTTCTCTGAGCTGTTGCCACCGCCACCGTTCCAACTGCTGACAAACTCCCCGCGGAACGTGGAACAATTCTGCGCACTTTCAACTTTGTAGGTGGCATTCACCGGCGAATAAATGGAGGCATAAGTCCGGCCGCGTAATTCCGCCTGTCCATTGTGTTCCAACACATCCACCACATGCAGTTCATTCCACTCCGTCTCGCCCGCGCGCAGCCGATAACCGATGAAATATATCAACAGCGAAAACAAAACCACGTAGCACGGAAACGTAATCCAGGTCAGCATGGGCCGCTTCACCCGCTTCAACCACATTTGATCAAATGGCCCAATGACCAGCAGATAAACGATCAACAGTAACAAAAGCCATCCGACCGGCAGTTTCCGCACTTGTTTACTGTCAATCATTGCGCCGAAAATTCCATCGGTACTGTAACCACCGCGCGGTTGCACCGAGTTTTCCGAGGCATACAACTTCGGTGAAACTTCCGTCACCTTCGACCAGAACGTCGGCAGGTTTTTCCACGAACGCATCGGCTCGCGTTCCGGGCTGAACAACAACGCCGTCACTCGACCATAACCGCGGTGCGCAGTCACAATCGCCGGAGTGTCCTCCACCGAAACCAATATCTCTGCGTTGCGCGGCTTGCCCGTGATGATTTGCAGCGGCGCGGCCTCAAATGCAGGATCACCCGGCAGATCCGCAAATGGATTCACCAACACCTCTTGTTCCGGCCGCTTATTCCTGCCTGAACTTTTCAGAAACTGTGAAACCCCAGTCTTCAACCAGGCTTGTAGTTCAGCATGGTTTTGCACGTTCCGCACGTCCTTGAGTTCACAAGGCATAAGCTCCTGCAACCATGGACTGCCATTGACATCGCCAATCTGCTCCACGCCGATGATCAAATGCCCACCCGCATTCAGCCATGCTGACAACGCTCCCTTTTGATTGCTGGTCAGTTCCGAAACTTTCTCGGAATTCAAATAAAGCGAATCCATGCCCTCGAACACCAGCGGATTATCCGGCAGGATGGAAGTCTGCAACCGCGCCGTCGTTGGCTGAAGTTCCGTTTGATTATTACCCACGATGGCGCGCAACACCGGCACCCCACTCGCCGTGCGGGGAATGGCCCCAAGCAACGTGGTCGCCGAAGTGATTTGCTTGCGCGGGCGAATCCCCGTTTGCGGCGGCGCTAAATCCCGCCTCCGCTGATCCAGCAAATGCACATCCCAACTGCTTTGATACCGCGCCGCCGAAAACACCGGAATCACCACCCGCTTCAACGTCCCCGTGGGCAATTCAACGATCAACCGGCGCGTATGATCCTGATTATTGTAATTGTTGGCCGTTACTTCAATCACGCCCACGAATCCCGGCCCGTCATTCTTGATTTCGCAGACAATGGGAAACCAACTCGCCTCCGGCACCACGCCATCATAGCCGAGAAACACATCGAACTGCGGAATCGCGCGCGCCGAAAACGTCAGGGCGAAAAGTGTGAGGATGCCAATCAACTGGCAAACAATCCGGCGAATTCCAGCACTCTTGCGGGCTGGCGGGCTTAAAAACGTCCTTGGTTCCACCATGGTATTAAACAATCTGCGTTCCAGATGGTTGCTGTATAACAGACTGATATCCTTTAGCAACGTTCAATTCTTTGACGACGGAAGTTTCATGCCCGAGCCAATGTCGGCAGCAACAAGGAAAGCAGTGAAAGGATGCTCAACAAGAAGCCAGCAATTCTCCAGCCACGGTCAATCCTTGACGCAAGCGGAGAAACAACGAGCAAGAACAAACCCAGCACTAGCAAAACCAGCATGGTAATAAATGTCATTTCTTCTGACACATGGCTCCCGCTCATCCCGGCACAAAAATAAAAGAACAGCACCAGCGCGTCCGCCAGCAGCAGGCATCGGAAGACCACCGCATCCCAAGTATCAGTTCCGCGCGGCCCTAAATGCATTCCCATACACTCCCAGCCCTTAACTCTTCCCTACCCGCTCACCTCGCGCTGCCAGCATCCGCCGCCGACCATAAACCAGCGCCGGCACTCCCAGTCCGAAAAGCGCAAGGCAACCCGGTTCCGGCACCACCGTGGGTTGGTAGGTCCAGGCTGTAGTTAGATCATTGCCTCCTTGATTCATAATAATCATGAGACTGTCGGCCGAACCGGGTCCATAATTTATCGTGAACTGTCCCTGACCGCTGATTAATCCGGAACTGAAAATATTCGCGCCATCATAGTAAACATCCATCGTGTCTGGAATGGCAAAGAAGTCGTAAGTGATCACCAGACTGCCAAAATTAGGCACCACTGAGATGGTGTTTGTGTCGCCGGGGCCTCCTGTCCGAGTGGGAAAGACCTGCCCCTGGGACGCAACCGAACCAAACAAAACTACAATCAATACACCGACTACTTTTGACAATGCCTTCATACGCGCACTCCTCCTTAATCTGGATTTGTTCATTTGTATTTGAGTGGTGAACCTTCACCCACAACGACCATCCTTTGGTCAGGGCGATTGCAAAACGTTTTGTCCAGAATCTCCAAAACGCAACCGCCCCTTAACCATGCGCCTTTGTTATCCCATCAAAAAAACTAAGTCAACATCGCTTTGGAAAAACCAACCACTTTCTCACTCACCCACACACCTTCCCCACCGCATCCGTCAGGATTGCAGCTTTGAAAATGAAAACACCTCAAAACCCCTTACTTTTCTCGTCGTCGACGGAATCGACGACGAGCGAATTTCCAGGTTGTCGTCAAACTTCAGCCTCCATTCCGCACCCCGCACTCCGAATTCCGCACTTGGCTCAACTCCCATCTGCTCGCACCAGGTCGTACCAGCTCGTACCTACTCACACTTACTATTTCATCTTCCTTTTTGCGCCCTCTGGGTCCTCTCGCGGCCAATACCCTTTCCCACCTCCGGCATCTTGTGCCCCTTTCGTGGCCATCCCCCTTCTTGGCGTCTTTGCGCCTTGGTTGTTCCTCATTCCCCTTCGTGGCCATTGGCGTCATTCGCGGACCAACCATCTTTTAACCCGGAATTTCCGTCCTATCCGGCAACGCACCGCGAACCACGCAACATTTCCAGCTCGCACCAGGTCATACTAGCTCGTACTGGATCGAACCCGCTTCCGCGCCGTAGCAGCCGACGTCAGGAGGCTCTAACATCTCCTTTTTGCACCTATTATTTTTTTTAACCGTAATTAACCGTAATTATCGCGGACCAACCGTAATTCCCCGGCTCGGTTCAGAGTTCCGACTTAATTTTGCTGGCCCTCGACCCTGGACCCTCGTCTCTCGACCACTATTCGGAGTTTCGCCTTCAGGCGGATTTTCCGATCTCCAGTAGCTGGAAACGCCCGTCCCGCATGCGGTGATGAGTTTTCAGCCCTTCAGAGTTCTGACTTCCGGCTTCCGTCATCTGACCTCAGTCCTCTGTTTTTTAACGCGGATTAACCCCCATTAACACGGAATAACCCGGAATTTCAGCCAACGCACCACGAACAACGCACCACGGGCCATTCAGCTGAACCTTATAACCTGAAAACCTGTGACCATCACCGGCTCGATCACGTCACTTTTCACTGCAACTTGTCAAAGAACCCCGGCACAACCAACGCGCCGTCGCCCAATACCGGGCTCAACCCACATTATAACACTTGTTATTATTGTGTCAACACCAAAACCAAAAGTAAACAGGACAGTTCTTCACAAGTTTGCTCAATTTTCTCCTGCTTTTGCTCCGAGTTCGAGGGAACTTACTCCAAGATTGGGGGAAACTGCTCCGACTTCCCACGAACTTGCTCCAGTTTGCCCGATGATTGCTCTGAGTTGTGGGAATTCTTTTCTTATTTTCCCCTAATCTGCTACAAACTGGCCACACGAAGCATTAATTTGAGAGCAGATTTCGCATGAAACTCTAGAGGGTGTACTTAACTTTGTTGGTGTAAGCTGTTGGATGATAGAACGAGGTAATTATCCGAGTGATGTGAGTGATGAGGAGTGGGCCTTTGCGGCTCCGTATTTATGTTTGATGCGCGAGGATG